>NZ_JBARTQ010000201.1:0-9472 GCF_049645325.1 Pseudomonas sp.
GGGCTGCGAAGCGGCCCCAACAAAGACTCCGCCGAGTTCCAGATAGAACCAGGTCGCCTGGTTTGGGGCCGCTTCGCAGCCCCGCGCGGGGCAAGCCCGCTCACTACAACGATGTGTAGATACTTATGCTGCGATGCGGGCACCCCGGTGAATCAGTTGAACTGAGTGGATGCCATCGCAGGCAAGCCAGCTCCCACATTGAATGAGTTTCCAATTTTGGATCTGTGGTGGTGTTACGAGTGATCAAACTCCAGCAAAAAGTGCGGGCTGACCTCGCCTTCAAGCGCGGTCATGTGGTGTTCGGCGTCGCACATGTGTTCATGCATCAAGCTGCGTACGGCGCTTTCATCCCCGGCACGAAAGGCAATCAGCAATTGCTTGTGATAGTCGAGGTTGGCCGCGTCGAACTGTTTGCGCTTGGGCTTGTAGGCCTTTTTCAGCACCACCAGGTCGCGCAGCAGGTCGTTGAGAAACTGCGCCATGAAGCTCAGCAGTGGGTTGGGGCACGCCTTGGCCAGCAGGTTGTGAAACTCCAGCTCTGCCAGGCGCTGCTCACGCTGACCGGCTTCGCTGTCTTCGGGGGCGCTGCAAAAATCCACGTTGTCTTGCAGGGCCTGGTAATCGTCCTCGCTCAAGCGCCCGAGCACTGACACCGCGAGTTCCACCTCGATGACTTTGCGCAACTGGTACACCTGCTCGCCGTCCAGGTGCTGAAAGTGCAGGTAGTTGCGCAACGCACGGCTGGCGGGTTCGGTGCCGGCCTGGTTCAGGTAGGCGCCGCCACTCGGGCCGGTGCGTGTGTTCACAAGGCCTTCAACCTCCAGAGCCTTGAGCGCTTCACGGGCCGACCCTTTGGAGCACTGAAAGCTTTCCATCAACTCGCGCTCGGTGGGCAGGCGGTCGCCGGGCTTGAGGGCATCGGTGACGATGGAGCGCTTGACCGACTCGACAATCACATCGGAAAGCTTCTGGCGTTTGCGTCGTAGCGGGCGGCTGAGCATGCTGTTCTATTGATCCTATTAATGCGGATTAATAGCACTTAATAACGATTGGGCAGAAGCGTCAACGCAGGGTGTCGTTTTCGGCGCGAAGAGGTCGTAAACGCGGTGGTTATTCCCAGTTGCCCCGGTCGAGGCAGCGTGTGGAGACGGGCGGCTGTTTGCCGTAGACCAGAAAGTCACCGACCCATTGGTTGCTACAGCCACCGGCGGCAGCGCCGGGTTTTGCTGTTTCCCTGAGCAACAGCAGGTCGACGCCGGAAATCGCTGGCTCGTCGCGCCCGGCGTTGACCAGCGCCATGCGCGCGACGCGCTCGGGGAACAGGGCGGCATAGCGGCCGCCGACACGGGTTGCAGCGCCAATGCCGAGAAAGTTGAGCTGCGCCTCGCCCAGTTGCCCGCGCACGAACTCCATATCCCGCGCTGCCTGCTCGATGCCGTGGTCTTGAGTAAGGTCGCGGGCGCTGAGCTCGATCACGTCATAACGATCGGCCAGCGTGCGATAGGCCGCAGTGGCAAAAGACTCCCAGCGGCCGACCAGCTGCAGGGCGAATGCGCCACCTTGACCCTTTTGCGCCTCGCCGGCCTGGATAAACACCACGCCTTCGCGGCTGAGTGGCTGACGTGCGCCTACTCGCGTCAGCGCCAGGCGTACCGAGCCGCGCGCCGCTGCCGCGTGGTCGCGGGGCACGCTGACCGTGCCGCACTGGGTGCGGTCAAGTACCTCGGGGTCTGGGCGTGCGATGGCGGGCAAGGGGCAATCCAATAACCAGTCGATCGCAGTGGGCGCGATCAGAAGGTCGGCAAAGCCCAGATTTGCTATCAGCCAGAGGCAACCGCACGCCAGGCTTTTTACAAAAACGCGGGGTTTCATCAGGAGGATCCGGGCAGCCGTGTGAGGACGGCTTTTTACCAAGGACCCGGGGTCAAGGAATGTAGGACTAATAAACGGTTTGTGTAAGGAATCGGAGTTTTGTAATCAGATATCCGCTTTCCAGCCGCCGCCCAGGGCTTTGTACAGCGCAATACTGGCTTGCAGCCGCGACAACCGCAGTTGCACGTTCAAGTCTTGCGCGGCGTACAGCGTGCGTTGGGTTTCCAGCACGGTCAGCAAGTCTTCGGCGCCTGCCTGGTAGCGGCTTTCGGCGATCTGGAAGGCAGTCTGGGCCTGTTGCAGTTCCTCGGCCTGCCAGTGGCGCTGTTGGTCCAGGCGCGTGATGCTGCTGAGGGCTTTCTCGACGTCGGCAAAGCCGTTGATGATGGCGCCGCGATAGGTTTGCAGCAGCTCGTCCTGGCGGGCGCGGGCCTTGTCGCGCTCGGCGCTTAGACGGCCATTGTTGAAGATCGGCGCCACCAGGCCCGAGGTCAGCGTGTAGAACGGGCTGCGCAGGATATCTTCCGCTTTGTACGCGCCCGAGCCCCATGTAGCGCCCAGGGTGACGGTCGGCAGCATCGCCGCGCGGGCCACAGTGACGTCGGCATTCGCTGCCGCCAGTTGCGCCTCGGCCCGGGCGAGGTCGGGGCGCCGGCTCAGCAGTTGGCTGGGCACGCCCGGGCCTATGGTTGGCCAGGTCAGCGACTGGAACGCTTCGTCGCCCAAGTCGAGCGCCTGCACCGGCTGGCCGAGAAGGGCGGCGAGGGTGATCAGGGATTCTTCGGCCAGTTGCTGGATCAGCGGCAGTTGGCGTTGCTGGCTGGCCACCAGGCTTTTCTGCTGGGCCAGTTCCAGGGCGGTGGCGGAGCCGGCGTCGTAGCGGGTTTGCACCAGGTTGAGCACGTTGCGCGCATTCGCCAGGTTCAGCTCGGCGATCTGCTGGCGTTGGCGAGCGGCGAGGGTTTGTGCGTAGCGGTCCGCCACGTTGCCGAGCAGGGTCAGCTCCACCGTGGCCCGGTCGAACTCGCTGGCGCGCAGGGTTTGCAGGGCACTGTCCCGAGTGGCGGTACGGCCGCCCCAAAAATCCAGCTCGTAGCTGGCGGTGAGGTTGGCGCCAAAACTGTCGACGGTGTTGTTGCTGTCGGTGGCGTCCAGGTCAGAATTGCCAGTACCGCGCAGCAGCTTTTCACGGCTGGCGGTGAGGTTGAAGTTCACCTCGGGCAATAACGGCGCCCCGGCAATCACCGCACTCGCCTGAGCCTGGCGCACCCGCGCCATGGCGGCGGCCACGTCATAACTGTCACGGCGCGCCTGATCGATCAAACGGTTCAACGGCGGGCTGCCAAATTGCGTCCACCAGCGTTGGTTCGTTGCCTGGGCGGCCGCCCGTTCGGTGTATTGCCAGGCGGCGGGCGGCGCGATGCCGCTGTCGACCACTGGCGGGTTACCGCTGCAGGCGTTGAGCAGCAGGCACAGGCCCAAGACAGACAGTTGCGGGGAGATGGATTGTTTATTCACTGGTCAACGCCTTAACCGGATCGAGCCGGGCAGCTTTACGGGCCGGCATGAAGCCGAATACGACGCCGGTGACCAGCGCACAGCCAAACGCACCCAACACCGCCACCAGGGAAAACTGCACGGCCACCTTGGCCAGCACCAGCACGCCGCCCACCAGCAGGGCGAGGGCGATACCGCACAGGCCGCCGACCACCGAGAGCATCACCGCCTCGGTCAGAAACTGACGCAGGATGTCGCGCTGGCGAGCACCGGTGGCCATGCGAATGCCAATTTCACGGGTGCGTTCACGCACGGTCATCAGCATGATATTCATCACGCCGATGCCGCCGACCAACAGGGAAATCGCGGCAATCGAACCGAGCATCAACGACAGCGTGTTTTGCGTGCGTGCTTCGGCCTGGATCATCGCGGCGTTGTTGGTCAGTTGGTAGTCGCGCTTGCCGTTGTGCAACTTGAGCATCAGTTGGTCGATGGCCTGTTCGGCCTCACGCACCTTGCGCGCGTCGGCGGCGGCGATCGCCACGTATTCGGGGTTGTAGCTGCCGAACAGGCGCACGCTCGCCGCGTTATAGGGGATGGCCACACGGTCATCGCTGTCTTTATCGCCGGAGCTGGCGCCTTTTTCCGCAAGCACGCCCACCACCTGGAACGGCACGTTTTCGATGAGGATGTACTGGCCAATCGGGCTGGCAAGGCCTTTGAAGAGTTTTTCCCGGATCCGGTGGCCGATGACCGCCACAGTGGCACCGGCGCGTTCGTCGGCTTCGGTGAAGTAACTGCCCTCGACCACGGGCCAATTGAAAATCGCCGGGAAATTAGTGTCATTGCCGCCGACGTAGGCCATGTGGTCGACATTGCCGAAACGCACCCCGGCTTCCGCACCGTTGACCGGCATGATGCGCTTGACCTGCGGCAAGCTGCCGAGGGCGGCCACATCACTCAACGTGATGATGCCTGGCGGTGCGCGCGGATTGGGGGCTGTGCCGCCCAGGTAAAGGATATTGGAACCGAATGCGCCCATCTGCGCCATCACCTGGCGCTTGCTGCCTTCGCCGACGGCCAGCATCACCACCACTGACGCCACGCCGATGATGATCCCCAGCAGCGTCAGGGCGGTGCGGAAACGGTTGATCCACATCACCCGCCAGGCCGCTTGTATTGCGTCCACCAGCTCGGCTTTCCACACGCCGTTGTGCTCGGCACCGTCGGCCAGGCGCTGGCGCAGGTCCACGGCCTGCAAGGCCCCGCTGTTGGCGATTGCCGGTACATGCGCTTCACCCTCGGCCGAATCGCTGATGATCAAGCCGTCGCGAATCTCGATGATACGGTTGGCCCGCGCCGCCACCTCGCGGTCGTGGGTGATCAGGATCACCACATGGCCCTGGCTCGCCAATTCGTCCAGCAGCGCCATGACCTCGGCGCCACTGTGGCTGTCGAGGGCGCCGGTGGGTTCGTCCGCGAGGATGATATGGCCGCCGTTCATCAGCGCCCGCGCGATGGAGACGCGTTGCTGCTGCCCGCCGGAAAGTTGATGTGGGCGGTTGCCGGTACGGTCGGCCAGGCCCAGGCGGGTGAGCAGGGCGTTGGCGCGCGCATGGCGTTCGACCGCACTGATGCCGGCATAGATCGCCGGCATCTCGACGTTTTCCTGGGCTGAGCCCGAAGGAATCAAGTGGTAGCCCTGGAACACGAACCCAAAGGCTTCACGGCGCAGCCACGCCAGCTCGTCGCTGTCCAGGTGCGCGACGTTTTCACCGGCGAACAGGTAGTCGCCGACGGTGGGCCTGTCGAGGCAGCCGAGGATGTTCATCAGCGTGGATTTGCCTGAACCCGACGCGCCGACAATCGCGACGAACTCGCCGGCATGGATCGACAGGTCGATGCCGCGCAATACGTCGACCTGCGGGCTGTCGCCGCCGCCGTAGGATTTGCGGATGTTCTTGAGTTCGATCAGAGGCGTGGTCAACTCAACCCCCACTGCCATCGACCGGGCCGATCAGCAAGTGATCGCCTTCGTTGAGGCCATCGAGCACTTCGACGCGCAGACGGTCGCTGATGCCCAGGCGCACTTCGCGCTCCTCGATAGCGCCGTTTTTTGCCACCACGCGCGCGATCGACTTACCCGCGCCGGGACTGTCCAGCAGCGCCGCGACCGGCGCGGTCAGGGCGTCCTTGACCTGGCTGGCGACGAAAAATACCTGGGTGGTCATCTCGGCCATCAGCGCATGGTCGGCGTTGTCCACGTCGAGCAGCACGGTGTACAGCACCACGCGGCCACTGCCGCTCTTGCTGGTGCTGCTGGGGCTGCCACCGCCCTGGCTGGTTTCGTTGAGTGGCTTGGGCGGGATCGGCAAAATCTGGCGCACGGTGCTGGTCCAGCGCCGGGTGCCGCCGCTGAGGGTGGTGAAATAGGCGGTCATCCCCGGTTTTACGTGACCGATGTCGGCTTCGGAGACTTCCGCCCAGACGGTCATCGGCGACAACTTGGCGATGCGCAGGATCAGCGGCGTCTGTTGCTGGGCGTTGAGGGTCTGGCCGACGCGCGCGTCCACCGCCACGACGGTGCCGTCCATCGGCGCGAAGATCCGCGTGTAGCCCAGTTCGGCTTCGTCGCTGCGCAGGCTGGCCTGGGCTTGGCGGATCTGCGCCTGGAACATGTCGACCCGCGCCTGGGTGGCGCTCAGTTCGGCCTTGGCGGTCTGCACATCTTCCTCGCGCGTGGCATTGCCTGCGGCCAGGCGTTGCTGGCGCTGGTACTTCTGGCGCGCCAGCTCATGCTGGGCCCTCTGCTCCTGCAACTGGGCCTGGAGGTTTTCGATGGCATAGCGGCTGGCGTCGAGCTTGGCCTTTTGCGTGGACGGGTCGATCTCCACCAGCAATTGACCTTCCTTGACCTGGTCGCCAGCCTCGACGTGGATCTTCTGGATCTGCCCGGATGCCTGCGCGCCCACGTCGACATAACGGCGCGGTTGCAGGGTGCCCAGAGCGGTGACGCTGCTTTCTATGTTGGCGCGCGTGACGGTGACGGTGGCCAGCGTGTCGCGGCCCGGCGGCAGCACCTGCCAGGCGGCAACGGCGAGCACGGGAATCAGGCACGCCACCACAAGCAGGGCGCGTCGGGCAGGTCGAGGGCGTTTCATGCTTAGGTTCCAGCCAGGAAAGATCGGAGCGCAGTTGCGCAGAGCTGACAGTTAAACGAGGAAATTGCCTGGGGATTTAGGCCGTTACACAATCGGTAACAGCTGCGTGGAATAAAAAAATCGACTGCGGGTGCAAGACTTCTTTAAAAGTAGATGAGAATTACTATAAATTGCACGCACTCAAACTGCCATCATCGATGGGCTGTCTTTTAGTACTCAAGGATCGTATGCCGTCCACCCTGACGGTCGGGAGTCATGTTGGAAAACTACTATCGCGAGCTGGTGTGTTTCCTCAACGCCAAGCTGGGCAACCGTCAGGTCGCCGAGGATGTGGTGCATGACGCCTATGTGCGGGTGCTGGAGCGTTCCAGCGAGACGCCGATCGAACAGCCGCGCGCATTTCTGTACCGCACCGCGCTGAACCTGGTGATCGACGGCCATCGGCGCAACGCCTTGCGCCAGGTCGAGCCCCTCGATGTGCTGGACAGCGAAGGGCGCTTCGCCGCCTGCTCGCCCCACGCCAGCCACGATCAAGGGCAGCGCCTGGAAATGCTCGAACGCGCGCTGGCAGAACTCCCAGCGGCGTGCCGTGACAGCTTCCTGATGCGCAAGCTGGACGGCCTGAGCCATCTGCAAATTGCTGAGCGCCTGAGCATTTCGCGCAGCCTGGTGGAAAAGCACATCGTCAACGCGATGAAGCATTGCCGGGTGCGCATGCGCGAGTGGGACGCGCACTGATCGGCCATTGGCTAAATTTTATTTCATTGTCCTCGTTTCCTATCAACACACGACCTGTTGATCAGCCTTCAGGTCTCGAAGGTATTCCCGCCCCACCGCCACGGGGCTTATCCAGAGGACACTGGAATGACACAGGCAATTGCTTCGCCCGCGGTTCATGACCTGATCGGTATCGGTTTCGGCCCTTCGAACCTGGCGCTGGCCATCGCGTTGCAGGAACGCGAGAAGACCCAGGGCAAACTGGACGTGCTGTTTCTCGACAAGCAGGCCGACTACCGCTGGCACGGCAATACCCTGGTGACCCAGAGCGAACTGCAGATTTCCTTCCTCAAGGACCTGGTCACCCTGCGCAACCCCACCAGCCCTTACTCCTTCGTCAACTACCTGAAAGCCCACGACCGCCTGGTGGACTTCATCAACCTGGGCACCTTCTACCCGTGCCGCATGGAGTACAACGACTACCTGCGCTGGGTGGCGAGCCAGTTCCAGGCCCAGGGCCGCTATGGCGAGGAAGTGCTGGCCATCGAGCCGATCCTGCATCAGCAGCAGGTCGAGGCGCTGCGCGTGATTTCCCGTGACGCACAGGGCGAGCAGCATGTGCGCACCACCCGTTCGGTGGTGGTCAGCGCCGGCGGCACGCCGCGTGTGCCGGTCGCGTTCAAGGGCCTCAAGGCTGACGGCCGGGTGTTCCACCATTCCCAGTACCTGGCGCGCATGGCCGAGCAGCCTTGCGTAGACGGCAAGCCGATGCGCATTGCGATCATCGGCGGTGGCCAGAGCGCCGCCGAGGCCTTTATCGACCTGAACGACAGCTTCCCGTCGGTGCAAGTCGACATGATCCTGCGCGGTTCGGCGTTGAAGCCTGCCGATGACAGCCCGTTCGTCAATGAAGTGTTCTCGCCGGCCTTTACCGACCTGGTGTTCCAGCAAGTCGGTGCCGAGCGCGAGCGCCTCGTGGCCGAGTACCAGAACACCAACTATTCGGTGGTCGACCTGGACCTGATCGAGCGCATCTACGGGATTTTCTATCGCCAGAAAGTCTCCGGCATCGCCCGTCATGCGTTCCGCACCATGACCGTGGTCGAGAAAGCCGCCGCCGGCCCGCTGGGCGTCGAACTGACCCTGCGCAACAACGCGACCGGCGAAACCACCCTGGGCCATTACGATGCCGTGGTGCTGGCGACCGGCTATGAGCGCCAGATGCACCGCGAATTGCTGGCGCCGCTGGATGCCTACATGGGCGACTTCGAGGTCAGTCGTGACTACCGCATTGTCACCGACGAGCGCTGCAAGGCCGGGATCTACATCCAGGGTTTCAGCCAGGCCAGCCATGGCTTGAGCGACACCTTGCTGTCGATCCTGCCGATTCGTGCCGATGAGATCGCGGCGTCGCTGTATGAACACGACCGCCACCGTGGCCAGGCGCGCTCGGTGCAGGACCTGCTGTTGGCAACGGCCAGCTGACAGGCTGTACTTGTGACACGGGAGAGCTGCTGATACTGTACAAAAAACCAGTATCGGTAGCCCTCCATGCAGTTGATCGAAAAACTCAGCATCCTCGCCGACGCCGCCAAGTACGACGCCTCCTGCGCGAGCAGTGGCGCGCCCAAGCGCAGCTCCGAGGGCAAGGCTGGCTTGGGTTCCACCGATGGCATGGGCATTTGCCACAGCTACACGCCCGACGGGCGTTGTGTGTCGTTGCTCAAGGTGTTGCTCACCAACTTCTGCCTGTACGACTGCCAGTACTGCGTCAACCGCCGCTCCAGCGACGTGCCGCGCGCACGTTTCAGCCCGGAGGAGGTGGTCACCCTGACTCTGGATTTCTACCGCCGCAATTGCGTCAGCGGGCTGTTTCTCAGCTCAGGGATCATTCGTTCTGCCGACTACACCATGGAGCAGTTGGTGCGTGTCGCCAAACTGTTGCGCGAAGAGCATGACTTTCGCGGCTACATCCACCTCAAGACCATTCCCGAAGCCGACCCCGCACTGATCGCCGAGGCCGGGCGTTATGCCGATCGCCTGAGCGTGAATATCGAGTTGCCCACCGACGCCAGCCTGCAAACCCTGGCCCCCGAAAAACAGATCGTCTCGATCAAGCAAGCCATGCAGACCATCTACACCGGCGAGCAGACCGTGCTCAACGAACCGCGCGCGCCGCGTTTCGCCCCGGCCGGGCAGAGCACGCAGATGATCGTCGGCGCCGA
>NZ_JBARTQ010000202.1:0-6439 GCF_049645325.1 Pseudomonas sp.
GGTCAGCACTGCATACCTCAACTGACAGTCCGCCATCGCAGGCAAGCCAGCTCCCACACAAGCCGGTTTCCACCGTTAGTTTGGTGTTGGGTTGACGATGACGGTGCAGGTAATCCCCGCCGCCAGCAACACGCCCTCCGGCACTTCATCGATGTGAATCCGCACGGGCACGCGCTGGGCCAGGCGCACCCAGTTGAAGGTCGGGTTGACGTCGGCGATCAGCTCGCGGCTTTCAGGGTTGTCGCGGTCGTAGATGCCGCGCGAAATGCTTTCCACATGGCCCTTGAGGGTCTCGCCGCTCATCAATTGCATGTCGGCTTTATCGCCAACGTTCACATGAGGCAACTTGGTTTCCTCGAAGAAGCCATAGACCCAGAACGAATTCATATCCACCACGGCCATCTTCGCCTCGCCGATGCGCGCATAGTCGCCGCGGTGCACGTTGAGGTTGGTGACATACCCGTCGACGGCCGCCACAACCTGGGTGCGTTTCAAATTGAGTTCAGCGGCCTCCAGCTCGGCCAGCGCGTGCTGGTAATCGGCCAGGGCCGAGTCGGCGATGTTGCTGGCGTCGTCGCGGTTTTCCTTGGAGATCACCAGGGCGTCGAGGTCGGCACGGCGGTGGGCATTGACCTTGCGCATCTCCCAGGTGGCTTTGCGCGAGGCGACCAAAGACTGCGCCTGCTTGACCGCGATGCGGTAATGCTCGGGGTCGATTTGCATCAGCAGATCGCCCTTTTTGACCAACTGGTTATCGCGCACCGGCACGTCGACCACTTCACCGGTGACGTCGGCGGCGACGTTGATGATGTCGGCGCGCACACGGCCGTCGCGGGTCCAGGGCGTTTCCATGTAATGCACCCACAGCGTGCGGCCAATCCAGATTGCCAAAGCCAGTACCAGCAAGGTCGCGAGCAGGCTGAAAAACTTTTTCATCGGGGCATTCTCAACGGTAGACGGTCAGCGCCAGGGCGCCGAACAAGCAAACGAACAGGCTCAGGCGCAGCAACGCCGGGTGCCAGAAAAAACGGTACAGGTCGAACCCGGCCAAGAAGCGGTCCAGCGCCCAGGCCAGCCCCGCCGCGATGAAAAACATCAGGGTCATGGTCGGCATATACAGGCCGTGGAAGGCGATTTCACGAGGCATACGGGGCTCCTTTAAGGGCCGCCAGTGGCGATTGCGGGTCCAGCAACGAGGTGCGGATAAAGTGCAGGTAGCTCTTCACTCGGCGCAGGGCCGAGGTGTCGAAGTGCGGGGCGAAAGGTTCGTCGGTGGCCTGCACGCGGCTTATCGCGTGGTCCACGGCAATCAGGCCGCGCTCCAGGTTGCTCGCGCTGGGTTGCAGGAACAGCCGCACCAGCGAGCGGCCCATCACGCGGATCGCCTGGCGCCACGGCTGCGACTCGGCATACGCCGGGTGCACCGGCAGAATCGCCTGTTCCTTGCGCAACTCGATGATCGCGTGGCCGACTTCCAGCACCACGAACATCCAGCGCAGCAGGTCGCGCTGCACCTGCGGCTGGCCGACGGCAAGCCCATAGGCTTGGTGCAACAGGTCGCGGGTGCGGCTTTCAAAACTCGACGCCAAGCCCTTGAGCTTGCCGCTGATCGCGTACACCACTTGCTCGCGCAAGTCTTGCTCCAACCGCCGCCATAACCAGCGGCTGTTGGGCGGCAGGATGATCGCCCCCGCCGCCGCGCACACCAACATGCCGATGACCATGGCGATGTAGTCGTTGATAAAGGCGTAGGGGTTGTAGACCGTGAGGTTGTCCGGCACCGAGCCGGTGCTGAAGAAGATCAGCAGGCCCACACCCACGCCTGCGTACTGCGGGCGTGAGGCGAGGAAGGAGCCGAAGATGATCACCGGCGCGAGCATCACGCACAGCAGCGGGAAGCCGTCGATCCAGGGGAACACGAAGAACATTTCGACAAAGCCCACCAGCGCGCCGATCAAGGTGCCGCAGGCCATCTGGAACGCCATGCGTTTCGGGTTCGGCGTGGCGGCGGACAAGCCCACGGTGGCCGCCGCGATCAGGGTCATGGTCGCGCCACTCGGCCAGGCCGTGGCGACCCAGTAGCTGCCGAGCACGATGAGGATGAACGACGCGCGAATCCCCGACGCGGCGCAGGCCAGCCAATTGGTTTTGGGGATGAAGGTTTCGTCCCACTGCTCGCGCGCATGGCTGTGATCAGCCAGCGAAGCGTGGGTCAACGCGTAGTTGTGCAGGTCATCGACAAACCGGTAAAGCAGCTCGTAAGCGGTATGAAAATCCAGCTGCTCGGCTTCGCTCGGGTTGCCCTCCTGAAAGCCCGCGCGCAGGCTGCGCACCTTGGCGGGCAGGCCGTCCTTGTAGGCGCTGAGCTGGTTGACCAGGCGCGCGGCATCCGGGCTGGTGAGCGCACGGCCGGAGAAACCGTCGAGCACTTCGGCAAGGTCCTGCAGGCCAGGTTTGATCGCGGCGACCACATGGTCGGCGTCATCGGCGCGCAGCCGTTCGAGCAACTGATGCAGGGCGTTGAAGCGCGTGGTGATGCTCATGAATTCGCTGTTCAGGCGGCTGAGCCGGCCGTTGCGCCGACGCATGTGCGGGTCTTCGAACACGGTGATGCTGCGCAGGCTTTCCAGGCCCACGGCCTCGGCGATAAAGCGCACGTTGCTGGCCTCGAACCCTTCGCGCTGGCTGCGCCCACGCAGGCCGTCGGTGACGAACAGTGCAAACACGCCGAAGCGCTGATACAAGGCGTTGCGCATCGCCGCGCTGCTGGTCTGCGGCAGGATCGCGGCGCTGACCAGGGTGGAGCAAAGAATCCCCAGGGAGATTTCCAGCACCCGCCACACGGCCGCCATAAACGCGCCGTCCGGGTGCGCCAGGGCCGGCAAACCGACCATCGCCGCCGTGTAGCCCGCCAGCACAAAACCGTAGGCGCGGAAGTTGCGGTTGCGCGTCGCGCCCGCGGTGCAGATGCCCACCCAGATCGCCAGCGCGCCGAGGAACAGCTCGGTGTTCTGCGCAAACAAGGCGATCAAGAAGACCATCACCGCCGACCCGGCCAGGGTGCCAAGGAAGCGATAAAAACTCTTGGCGAACACCTGCCCGCTCTGCGGCTGCATCACGATAAACACGGTGATCATCGCGGTGCGCGGTTGTGGCAGTTCCAGGCGCATGGCCAGCCACAGGGTAAGGAACGCCGCGATCAGCACTTTGAAAATGTACACCCAAGTCACGCCGTCGCTGCGTGCCCAGTCGAAAAAGCCACGGCGCCATTCAAGGGAATGCAGCCAGCGCAGCGGTGCAGGCAAGGGAGTCATCAAATCCTACTCAGTGATCAAACACGGCCAGCGCCGCCGGGGTCTTGCTCGGAAGGGTTTTGGCGTCTTGCGGGGTGTCGTTGCCCGCGCCAAGGCCGCCGCCCAAGGCGGTCACCAACTCGGCATGCGCACTCAGGCGCGCGGCCTGCACCTGTTGCTGCACCTGTTGCTGACGGAACAGCAAGGTCTGGGCGTTCAGCACGTTGAGGTAATCAGTGAGGCCGCGCTGGTAGGCGATCATGGCGATGTCGTAGGTTTTTTGCGCCGAGGCCACCGACTGCGCGGCGAAACCCGCCTGTTTGTCCATCGATTCGCGGCGGATCAACTGGTCGCTGATGCCCTTGAGCGCGTTGACCAGGGTCTGGTTGTACTGGGCCACGGCGATGTCATACCCGGCGCTGGCCTCACCCAACTCGGAACGCAAACGGCCGCCGTCGAAAATCGGCAAGGTGATCGCGGGGCCAACGTTGTAGTTGAATTTCTTGCCGGCCAGAAACGCCAGCATGCCGCCGCCGGTGGCCATGTAGCCGAGGCTGCCGACCAGGTCGACGTTGGGGTAGAAGCCGGCATGCGCCACCTCAATGCCACGGGCTTGCGCCGCGACCTGCCAGCGGCTGGCGACCACGTCCGGGCGCTGGCCGAGCAATTGCGCGGGCAGGCTCGACGGCAACTTCAACGGCGCGGCGAGGGACAAGCTCGGGCGTTGCAGTTGCGCGCCCTCGCCCGGGCCTTTGCCGGCCAATGCAGCCAACTGGTTGCGGCTCAGGACGATGTCTTCGTCCACCGCATCCAGCTGGCGATGGGTTTCGGGCAGCGGGGTTTCGGCCTGGCTCACGTCGAAATGCGTGCCGATCCCGGCGTTCAGGCGCTTGTTGGCAAGGTCCAGAATCTGCTGTTGCTGGGCCAGCGTGGCGGCGACGATGTCACGGTTGGCGTAGTGCAACGACAGCTGGATGTAGGCGCGCACCACGTTGTTCTGCAGTTCGAGTTGCGCCTGGCGGGCTTCGGCAGCGCTCATGTGCGCGAGGTCGACGGCACGTTCGCTGGTGTTGCTTTCGCGGCCCCAAAGGTCCAGGGCATAGCTCAGGCCCAGGGACGAATTGTTGTCCCAGGTGTTGGCGCCGCTCAACTCGCCCGGGCCGTAGAACTGATCTTTCGGCCAGTTGTGGCGCTTGAGCGTGGTGTCGCTGTTGATCTGCAACGACTCGGCCGACTCGGCAACCCCGGCCATGGCCCGTGCCTGGCGCACGCGCGCGGCGGCCATGGCCAGGCTCGGGCTGTTTTGCGTGGCGAGGTCGACCCAGCGGTTGAGCTGCGGGTCGCCGTACGCTTGCCACCATTGAGCGGTGGGCCAGTGCGCGTCCTGCGTGGCGCGCTGGATTGCTTCGTCGGTGGCGAGGTAATTGGCGTCGAGCGCCTGGCCTTGGGGGGCAATTCCTCCGGTTCCGATGCAGCCGCTGATTGCTAACGATAAGGCGCAAACACTGAGAGCCTTCAGCTCTCTGTTGATGAGAGTCTTCAGCTCTCTGCTGATGCGACGCGGCACGGCAAACGTATTCCTGAGGTGGTGGTGCGGGGAGAGGTGGCGCAATTCTAGGGGGCACGATGACGGACGATAAGCTGGCATTCCTGTGAATCTTTGTTACCGTTCAGGCGATAATCCGTTGGTAGGGATCACTGGACGGCGTAACTTTCTGTCACAATTTGTTATCTCCCCTGAGAACACTCCATGGACACTTTGCAAAACATGCGCGCCTTCAGTTGCGTGGCCGAAGCCGGCAGCTTCACCGCCGCCGCCGTGCAACTGGACACCACCACCGCCAACGTCTCGCGCGCGGTCTCCAACCTTGAGGCCCACCTGCAAACCCGCTTGCTCAACCGCACCACCCGGCGCATTGCGCTGACCGAAGCCGGTAAACGCTATTTGCTGCGTTGCGAGCAGATTCTCGCCTACGTCGAAGAAGCCGAAGCCGAGGCCAGCGACGCGCATGCACGCCCGGCCGGGCAGTTGAAAGTGCACACCATGACGGGCATCGGCCAGCACTTTGTCATTGATGCGATTGCCCGCTACCGCCGTACCCACCCCGATGTGACCTTCGACCTGACCCTGGCCAACCGTGTGCCGGACTTGCTCGACGAGGGCTACGACGTGTCCATCGTGCTGGCCAGCGAGTTGCCGGATTCGGGGTTTGTCTCGCAACGTTTGGGGATTACTTACAGCATCGCGTGTGCTTCGCCGGATTACGTCAAGGCCAAGGGGTGTGCGCAGCGGCCTCAGGATTTGCTTAACCATGCGTGCCTGCGGCTGGTGAGCCCGGTGATTCAGCTGGATAAGTGGACGTTTAACGGCCCTGAAGGCCAGGAAAGTGTGGCGATCAATACGTCGCCGTTTCTGGTGAATTCGGCGGATGCGATGAAGACGGCGATTACCAGTGGCATGGGGGTTGGGTTGTTGCCGGTGTATGCGGCCATTGAGGGGCTGCGCAATGGGACGCTGGTGCGGGTGATGCCGACGTATCGGTCGCAGGAGCTGAATTTGTACGCTATCTACCCGTCGCGGCAGTATCTGGATGCGAAGATCAAGACGTGGGTGGAGTATTTGCGGGGTTCGTTGCCGGAGATTTTGGCGGCGCATCAGGCGGAGTTGGTGGCTTATGAGTTGAGTGGCAGTTTGAGTGGGGCGCGGTTGGCTAACTGAGTTTGCGGGGAGTTGAGGGGTTTGGGGGTATATCCGGTGGTTGGGTGATGGCTTAGATGGGTTCCGCTCTTACAGTGGGTCACTTTTGATAGAGCCCAAAAGTAACCAAAAGGCTCTTGCCCCTCCACTCGGTGCCTCGCCTAGGCTCGGCATGCCCGCACGCAGACTTGAATCCGTGGGCCGCCGCCCCGCGCCATCCATGGCGCGGGGCGGCTAACCCGGCGTCCTGCCGGGTTACCCACGGATTCAAGCCTGCGTGCGGCCATCGTGGTTAACGGGGCGCCCTAGATCAAGATCAAAATCTACAGCACGGCGGCCTGAAAGCCGACCTGAGTGGTTGAAGCAGAAGCCAGGTCAAAGGCGGATTGCTATCTCCCTGATATATGGAGATCCAATTGTGGGAGCGGGCTTGTCGGATCGCCGCACC
>NZ_JBARTQ010000203.1:0-2140 GCF_049645325.1 Pseudomonas sp.
GGGTTTTCGAGCGTGGCATCTGCCCGGCCGACAGCAGCGCCTCGGGGTTCAGGTCAACCAAGTCATAGGCGCCACGATGGATCCAGCGGGTATCGCCGTCTTTCATCAAATGCGCAACGTCCTCGGCTGCCAGCGGCAACGCGCCGACCAGGTCCCAACCCGACAGCGCAAACACCCCGGGCTGCATCGCGTTGTACATCACCAACAGCAAATGGATCTGGCGAATCTGCTCGATATCCGCCGGCGTAATCGCCTCCAGGTCACGAATGCCCAAGGCTGCGGTGATGATGCTGGCGGTGGTGCAGGACACGCCATTGGTCACGAATTTGAGGTTGTACGGCGCATGTTCACCGGCGAGGCGTTCGTACATCTGCTCGCGGATATGCTCACGCAGAATGTTGCCGGGGAAGGTCTGGCCCTGGTAGAGGTAATTGTCGTGGGCGTGCAGGGTCCAGAAGTGCACCAGCTCAAGGGTCAGCTCATCGTGGTTCTGCAACGCATGGATCAACGAGCCAGGGTCGATACCCTGGCTGTGCATCTCACGCAGCATCAGGCGCAGAAATTCGGTATCACCTATCAACAGTGCGTGTTGATACGCCGGGCGGGTGATGAAGTCGTAGGAAAGGTCGGCGCCGCCGTGGGACATGGCGGCGATGTCATCGACCGTGAGGTTCAATTCCTGGAAGCTGAAACCCCCGGCCTTGCGAATCGCGCCGCCCAGCAACTGGTTGCCGGTGATCGACAGTGGATGGCTTTCCGACCACGCCGTGCCGTCCAGCTTGCGTTCCACGCCCAGAAAGCCGTTGGCGTCGAGGCGCAGGATCTTGGCGCCCATCACATCAATGGCGTGCAAGGCGTCGCCGATGATCATCTGCTGGGCCGCAAACGAGGGGTCCAGCCAGTTCAACGACGGCTGGCCTTCCTTGAAGTAATGCAGGTACACCCAGCGCCGCGGCTTGCCGTCGACGCCGACGACCACCGGGGTGGCGCTCCAGTCGGTTTCCTTCACGCCGGGCTCGAAGAAGATCACCCGCTGCAGCTGGCCGACGATGTAGTGTTTGTCACGCAGCGCATCCACCTGCACGGGGCTGAGGTTCTGGGCATCGCGGCCCTCGGTGACGTCGGGCAGCAACGGCCAGTCTTCCTCACGGATTTCCACCATGTGGTACAGGCCGGGGTAGTCCTCATAGGCCATCTCGGCGAGGCGAAAGTCCGCGCCCTTGCCGGTGTGGGACGGGATGACGTCGTCGATGATCACGGCGTTATGCGCCGCCGCCATGCGCGTGAGGGCCTGTAACTGCGCCTCGGTGCCCAGCTCGGGGTCGATGTCAAAGCTGATGCGGTCAAAGTTGCCGTCGATGGTCGGCGTGTGCCGCGTGCCGGAAAGCCCGCCGGATTTTTTCAGCGGGCCGTTGTGAATGCCCTGGATGCCGATCTTCGACAGTGCGTGCCAGAGGGTTTCGTCACCCAATGCTTCGAGTACGGTGCCGCCTTCGCGCGTCACGATTGAGGCCGGGTAGGCGGTGAACCATACAGACGACAACGCGGTGGCGTCACGCGGCCGGGTGTGTGCGTAGGGTTGCTGCCACAGGCGGCCCTGGCCTGAGTAGAGCTTGGCCCGCTGGCGCGCTGCGTTGAGCATTGATTGTTGCACCAGCCAGTTTACGTGATCGTTGTTTGCCGCCGTCATAAGCCCGTTACCCGTAATCGTGAAAGGTTACTTGTAAGCATAGGAGGGGTGGCGGGGGGTATTCGTTGCATTGGTGGTGTGGCTTAGGTATTTACGCCTCATATGGCTAGGGTTGGGAGGGGTTGAGTACATATCCGTTGTTTGGGTTTTTGCTGATATGGGTTCCGCTTTTACAGCGGCTCACTTTTGGTGGAGCGCAAAAGTAAGCAAAACGCTCTTGCCCCTCCACTCGGCACCTCGCCTCCGGCTCGGTGTGCCCGCACTCCGGCTTGAATCCGTGGGCCGACATCGTGGTTAACGGGGCGCCTGAGATCAAGATCAAGATCTACAGCACGGCGGCCTGAAAGCCGACCTGAGTGGTTGAAGCAGAAGCCAGGTCAAAGGCGGATTGCTATCTCCCTGATATATGGAGATCCAATTGTGGGAGCGGGCTTGTCGGATCGCCGCACC
>NZ_JBARTQ010000204.1:0-1694 GCF_049645325.1 Pseudomonas sp.
ATCCCATGGTGTTGCTCAGCATCGGCTCGCTCGCTATAAAAATAAATATACAGCGGCGAATAGTAGCGAAGCCGTTGGAAACGCTTCATGAAACCTGTTGCAGCGGCGCTTTCGAACGCCACCACCAACCGCGCTGCAAACCGGCAGCCGCCAGCAGGATCGCCGCCACGCCCAGCCATTGCAGCCAGCCCAGTCGATGGCCGAAGGCAAACCAGTCGACGAAGATCGCTGCAATCGGGTAGATAAACGACAGGGCTCCGGTGATCGCCGTCGGCAGTTTCTGGATCGCCCCGTACAGCAGCACATACATCAAACCGGTGTGCACCACGCCCAGCGTGACCAGTGCCGCCCAGGCATTCGTCGTGGCGGGCAGGCTGTGCCAGGGCACCAGTGGCGCCAGCAATACGGCGCCGGCAGTCACCTGGATCAATGCCATCAAATGCGGCGGGACCTCTTTCAAGCGCTTGATGATCAGCGCGGCAACCGCGTACAAGAACGCTGCACCCAGGGCCAGCGCGATACCCGCCAGGTAATCCCCGCCGCCGCTTTGCTCTTCGCCATGAGCAGTGACAATCGCCAACATGCCGAGGAACGCCACGCTGAGCCAGGCGATTTTCTGTGAGGTGATCTTTTCACCCAGGAACACCGCCGCCAGCATCACCAGCATGAACGGTTGCACGTTGTAGACCGCCGTGCTGATGGCGATCGAGGCGTGGGAATAGGATTCAAACAGCAGCAGCCAGTTGCCGACGATGGCCACGCCGCTGAGCATCGCCAGCCCGAACCTGGCCCATGTCAGCAAGTCCAGCCGCAGGTAACCGAGCAACGCGCACACCACCAACAGCGTCAGCCCACCGATCACGCAGCGCCAGAACACCACTTCGATGACCGACACGCCCGACCCCAGCACAAACCAGCCGATGGTGCCCGAAATCAGCATGGCGGCGACCATTTCCCACGACCCGCGACGGATAGATGTGTCCACGATGGAAGCTCCTCAAATGAGGCATAAGTATGTCAATCTGCGGGCCAGCGACTCCAGCGACTAAAAAAGGCAAAACCCGACCATTACCTTTTGTTATTAGGCAGACATCATGATTGACACCATCGACCAGCAACTGATCGCAGCTTTGATGGACGACTCGCGCCTGTCCCTCAAGGCCCTGGCGGGTATCACCGGGCTTTCATCGCCCAGTGTCGGCGAACGCCTGCGGCGCCTCGAAGAGCGCGGCGTGCTGACCCACTACACCGTCGACATCGACGCCAGACACTTCGGCTACCTGCTGCAGGCCATCGTGCGCATCCGGCCTTTGCCCGG
Source organism: Pseudomonas sp. (assembly GCF_049645325.1). Taxonomy (GTDB): domain Bacteria; phylum Pseudomonadota; class Gammaproteobacteria; order Pseudomonadales; family Pseudomonadaceae; genus Aquipseudomonas. The sequence continues at coordinate 1,319 of NZ_JBARTQ010000204.1, forward strand.
CAAATTGCAGGAAGTAGAGCGCCAGATCCAGGCCATTCCGGAGTTCACCGAGTGCGACAAAGTCACCGGCGAAGACTGCTTTATTGCGCGCCTGCATGTGCGCACGATGGAACAGCTGGACACCCTGCTCGATCGCCTGAACGTCTACGCCGAAACCAACACCGCGATCGTCAAGAAAACCCCGGTGAAACGGCGTTTGCCGCCGTTGGCGGACTAAGGCCTTCTTCAATTAAACGCAAAACCAACCTGTGGGAGCGGGCTTGCCCGCGAAGACGGAGTGTCAGTCACCGGATGTAGTGACTGATACACCGCTATCGCAGGCAAGCCAGCTCCCACAGTTTTTCTGTGTTTACAGCAGAGTACCGATGTCGTGGCC
>NZ_JBARTQ010000205.1:0-21190 GCF_049645325.1 Pseudomonas sp.
GCGCTGAAGACTGGCGCGAAACCCTGACTGCCCATCTGCAACAAGTCCTGCCGGACTACATGGTGCCCAACCAGTGGCTGCTGCTGGACCAGATGCCGCTGTCGCCCAACGGCAAACTGGACCGCAAAGCGTTGCCCAAGCCGGATGTCGAGCAGATGGCGTCGGCCTACCAAGCCCCGGTCTCGGAACCCGAACAGACATTGAGTCGGATCTGGGAGGCCGTGCTGGGGCGTGAGTCGGTGGGGATCACCGACAACTTCTTCGCCCTGGGTGGCGATTCGATCATGTCGATCCAGGTGGTCAGCCGTGCGCGGCAGGCGGGCCTGCACTTCACCCCCAAGGAATTGTTCCAGTACCAGACCGTACAAGGCCTGGCTGCCATCGCGCGGCGCGGCGAGCCTGCATCGACGGTTGATCAGGGCCCAGTGACCGGCAGCCTGCCGTTGTTGCCGTTCCAACAGTGGTTTTTTGACAGCGCCATGCCCGAAGCTCATCACTGGAACCAATCCATACTGCTCAAGCCTGCCACGTCGCTGCAGACTGCCACGCTGGAGCAGGCACTGCAGGCGTTGCTGGTGCACCACGACGCCTTGCGTGTGGGGTTTGCTCCGCTGGCCCAAGGCTGGGTCGCCACGCACCGCAAGGTCGGCACTGAACCTGCGGTGTTGTGGCAAACAGCGGTCAGCCAGGCGCAAGAGATTGAGGCCGTTTGCCAGGAGGCCCAGCGCAGCCTGGACCTGCAGCAGGGCCCGCTGCTGCGCGCAGTGCTGGTCAGTCTGGCCGACGGTTCCCAGCGTTTGTTGCTGGTGATTCATCACCTGGCAGTGGACGGTGTGTCATGGCGCATCCTGCTGGAAGACCTGCATACCGCCTACCGCCAGGCACTGGCCGGGCAACCGTTGGCGCTGCCGGCCAAGACCAGCGCTTTCAAAACCTGGGCCGAGCGGCTTCAGGCCCACGCCGCCAACTTGAACACCGAGCTGGCTTTCTGGGAAAGCCAGTGCCAGGGCTTGCCCGCGGCACTGCCAGGCGCCAAACCCGACGCCAGCCTGCAGAACCGCTGTGCACTGAGCGTGGAAACACGACTGGACAAGACGCTGACCCGGCAACTGTTGCAGGTGGCGCCCCAGGCCTATCGCACCCAGGTCAATGACTTGCTGCTGGCCGCGCTGGCGCGCGTGATTTGCCGTTGGACCGACACTGACGCTGCACTGATTCAACTGGAGGGGCACGGTCGCGAAGAACTGTTCGAAGGCATAGACCTGAGCCGCACGGTCGGTTGGTTTACCAGCGCTTTCCCGGTACGCATTGGTACCGCCGACCACTGGGGCGATGCGATCAAGCAGGCCAAGGAACAGCTGCGCGCCGTCCCGGCCAAAGGCATTGGTTTTGGCGTGTTGCGTTATCTGGGCGACGCAAACGCTCAGGCAACACTGCGCGCGTTGCCGGTGCCACGCATCACCTTCAATTACCTGGGCCAGTTCGACGCACAGTTCGACGAGGATGCCTTGTTTGTTCCCGCCGCCGAAAGTGCGGGTCAGGAGCAAAGCCCACGGGCTCCGCTGGGCAACTGGTTGGTGCTTAATGGTCAGGTGTACGGCGGCGAACTGAGTCTGGGCTGGACGTTCAGCCGTGAAATGTTTGATGAGCAGAGCATTGCCCGCCTTGCGGATGAATACGCCGTCGAGTTGGCGGCACTGATCGCGCATTGCAGCGACGGCACCGCGATGGGCGTGACGCCGTCCGACTTCCCTCTGGCGACGTTGACCCAGGCCCAGTTGGACGCTTTGCCGATTGCCGTGCAGGACATCGAGGATATTTACCCGTTGTCGCCCATGCAGCAGGGCATGTTGTTCCATACCCTGTCGGACGAGGGTGATGACCTGTACGTGAACCAGTTGAGCCTGCCCGTCGAAGGGCTGGACCCCGAGCGTTTTCGTGCGGCCTGGCAACACGTGATCGGGCGCCACGCGATCCTGCGCACCTCGTTCCATTGGCAAGGTGGCGAGACGGCGCCGGTTCAGGTGGTGCAGCGCCACGCACAGGTGGACTTGCGCCTGCTGGACTGGCAGGGAGCGCCAGTCGATGCCGACCGCATCGCCGAGTGCGCGCGCGAGGAACGTGCCCGTGGCTTTGAGCTGAGCCAGGTGCCGTTGCAGCGTCTGGTGCTGATTCGTCTGGGAGACGATGAGCACCAATTGATCTGGACCAGCCATCACATCCTGATGGACGGCTGGAGCAGTTCGCAGTTGTTCGGTGAAGTGCTGCAACATTACGCCACCGGCGAAGTGAGCGGTGACAGCGGGCGTTACCGTGATTTCATTGCGTGGCTGCAAATCCAGGATCAGGATCGCCTGGAGCACTACTGGAAGTCACGCTTGCAGACGCTGGCCGAGCCGACGGCACTCAGCCAAGCCATCCATCCTCGTCATACCGACACGCGGGTGGGGCATGAAGCCCTGTACACCCGTTGGGATACCGCGCGTACCGGTACGTTGTTGCAGCATTGCCGACAACAGGGCATCACGCCCAACACGCTGATTCAGGGGGCATGGTTGCTGGTGTTGCAGCGCTACACCGGCCAGTCGAGCGTGGCATTCGGTGCCACCGTGGCCGGGCGCCCGGAAACCCTGCCGAATGCGCAGAACATGCTGGGCTTGTTCATCAACACCCTGCCGGTGATCCAGACCCTGGAACCGGCCGAGCGCCTGGACCGCTGGCTGGCGCAATTGCAAGCGAGCAACCTGGACCTGCGCGAGCATGCCCACGCACCATTGGCCGACATCCAGCGCTGGTCGGGGCAGGGTGGCCAAGCTTTGTTCGACAGCATCATTGTGTTCGAGAACTATCCGATCGACGAACGCCTGGAACAAGCCCAGGGCGGGCTGCGCTTTGGTGCATCCGCCAACCACGATGTCACCAACTTCCCGATGGACCTGGCGATTCACTTGGGCCAGGAACTCTCAATTGAATACCTGTTCCTGCGCGACTGCTTCAACGCCGAGGCCGTCGAGGGCATCCGCCAACTGATGGAAACCACGCTGCAGGCGATGATCGATTCGCCCCTGGAATACCTGGGCAACCTGCAACGCCTGGCGGCGCCACAATGGCGAGCCTTGCGCCACTGGGCGAGTGAACCGGCGCCGGTGCATTCACGTGAACTGTTGCCGACGTTGATCGCCCGCCATGCCGAACAACGGCCTGACGCGCCAGCGGCCGAATGCCAGGGCGATATGCTCAGCTATGGCGAGTTAGAGGCGCGGGCTAACCAACTGGCGCATCATCTGATCGCGCTGGGTGCTGGGCCGGAACGCGTGATCGGTGTGGCGCTGGAACGTTCGCTGGACGTTCTCGTCGCCTTGCTCGCGGTGCTCAAAAGCGGCGCTGCCTACGTGCCGCTGGATACCGACTACCCGCCTGAGCGCCTGGCGTTCATGATCGAGGATTCGGGCATGGCGCACATGATCAGCCGTGGCGAGTTGGCGGCTAGCCTGTCGTTGCCGCCGCACGTGACGCTGGTCGACCTTGCTCGGCTGGACGCCGCCCCGGCCTTGAATGCACCGGCGCCGGTAATCAGTGAACACAGCCTGGCCTACCTGATCTACACCTCCGGCTCCACTGGCCTGCCCAAGGGTGTGGCGGTGGCGCATGGGCCGCTGAGCATGCATTGCCAGGCGATTGCCGAGCTTTACGAGATGGATGAACGCACCCGTGAGCTGCACTTCATGTCATTCGCGTTCGACGGTGCCCACGAGCGCTGGCTGACCACCTTGTCGGTGGGCGGCACGTTGGTGCTGCGTGACAATGAATTGTGGACGCCGGAGCAGACCTGCCACGCCTTGCAGCATCTGAACATTGATATCGCCTGTTTCCCGCCGGCGTACCTCAAACAAGTGGCGGAGTTTGTCGAGGCCAGCGGTCGCGTGGCCCCGGCGGTGCGTATTTATTGCCTGGGCGGCGATGCAGTTCCTGAACAGACCCTGGCCCAGGTGCGAACGACCTTGCAGCCGCGCTACATCACCAATGGCTACGGCCCGACCGAGACGGTGGTCACGCCGATGCTCTGGAAGGCAGCGGCGGACGAGCCATGTGGTGCGGCCTACGCCCCCATTGGCCGGGTGGTCGGGCAACGTTCGCTGTGGGTGCTGGACGACGATTTGAACCCGCTGCCGGAAGGCTTCGCGGGCCAGCTGTTTATCGGCGGTTATGGTGTGGCCCGGGGTTACCACGGCCGGGCCGCGATGACTGCCGAACGCTTTGTGCCGGACCCCTTCGGGCAACCGGGCAGCCGTGTGTACCGCAGCGGCGACCTGGTGCGCCTGCGCGACAGTGGCGTGCTGGATTACGTGGGCCGCCTGGATCACCAGGTCAAGGTTCGCGGGTTTCGCATCGAACTGGGCGAGATTGAAGCCGGCCTGCGCCTGCAGCCAGGCGTCAGTGACGCCGTGGTGATCGCCCGTGACGGCGTATCCGGCAAGCAGCTGATCGGGTATGTGGTCAGTGCCGACCCCGAGCTCAAAGGCGAGGACCTCAAGGCCGCGCTGCGTGAAACCTTGCCCGACTACATGGTGCCGACCCAAGTGATCTGCCTGGCACACATGCCGCTGTCGCCCAATGGCAAACTTGATCGCAAGGCATTGCCCGAGCCGACGTTCGACATGGCGCAGTACCAGGCGCCGCGTAACGAAGAAGAGCAGGTGATGGCCCACATCTGGGCCCAGGTGCTGCAAGTGGAAGAGGTGGGCATCAGCGACAACTTCTTCGAGCTGGGAGGCGACTCTATCCTCAGCCTGCAAGTGATCTCGCGGGTACGTAATCACCCGCAACTGGACCTGGAGTTGAAGCTGCGTGACCTGATGCGCTGCCAGACGATTGCCAACCTGTTCGACCAGCAGGCGGTGTCGCGCAGCCGCGTAACCGACGGTGCAAACCCGATCATGCGCGAAGGGGCGTTCCGCCTGTTACCAATCCAGGAATGGTTCTTCGGCGAGCAGATGCAAACCCCCGGGCACTTCAACCAGGCCCTGATTCTGCGCGCCCGTGAGGCCCTGGATACGGACGCTTTGCAACGCACCCTGATGCGCATGCTCGATCAACATGACGCCCTGCGCCTGCGGTTCACCCATCAGGACGGGCGTTGGTCCCAGCACTACCAGACGCTCGGTGACAGCCTGCAGCACGTCGGGCAAGACCCTTTGCTGTGGGTGCGTGAGGTGGCGGATGAGGAGGCCCTGGAAGTTGTGGCTAACCAGCTGCAACGCAGCCTGGATCTGGAGAAGGGGCCGTTGCTGCGGGGGCTGCTCGCAACCCTGGGCAATGGTGAAGTGCGCTTGTTGCTGGTGATCCATCACTTGGTGATCGACGGTGTGTCGTGGCGCGTACTGCTGCAGGACCTGCAAGTGGCGTATGACGCCTATTGCATGGGCAACGAGCCGCAATTGCCGATTCGTACCAGCAGCGTGCGCGAGTGGGCGGAGAATTTGGTCGGCCATGCGCAAACGCTCAAGGAGCAGGAACTCGACTATTGGCTGGGCCAACTGGCGCAGCAGGAAAAAACCTTGCCTTGTGATAACCCGCGCGGCAAGAACCTGATGTGCAACCGCGCCGAAGCATCGTTCAGCCTCAGCGAGGCGCACACCCAGCAGTTACTCAAAGATGCGCCAGCGGTTTACCAGACGCAGATCAACGACCTGTTGTTGACGGCCCTGAGCCGTGCGCTGTGTCGCTGGAGCGGCCAGCCGTCGATTCTGATTCAGCTTGAGGGGCATGGGCGTGAAGACCTGTTCGAGGCATTGGACCTGAGCCGCACCCTGGGTTGGTTTACCAGTATGTACCCGGTGCGCCTCGCCCCTTCGGCGCAGCTGGACTTCGGCACTTCGATCCTGGCCGTGCGTGAGCAATTGGCCGAGGTACCGAACAAAGGCATTGGTTATGGCGTGCTGCGTTACATGGCGGACGCCTCGGTGACCGAACAGTTGGCGAACCTGGCACCGGCACGGGTGACCTTCAACTACCTGGGCCAACTCGACCAGAGCTTTGACGAGCAGGCCCTGTTGCTGCCTGCGCCGGAAAGCGTGGGCGACAGCTTTGGTGCCGATGCGCCGATGGCCAATCACCTGGAGTGGGTGGGTCAAGTGTTCAACGGGCAACTTGCCTTCCGCTGCATCTACAGCAACCGCCGCTATCGCCCGTCAACCATGGACGCCCTGGCGTCGCAGTGCCAGGCCGAGCTGCAAGCCCTGATTGAACATTGCGTGATGCAAAGCGCGGCCTGACCTTACTATCCCTTTGATAATGGGTGCCGACCTGACGGTCGGCGGCCCTGGAAACTTGTCATGTCATTGAACCCGGAAATTGCGGCCTTTCTCGACCTGGTCGACAGCCGCCAGGAAGCACCCTTTCACCGGCAGACGCCCGAGCAGGCGCGGGCTGCATTTGAACACGCGTCAACTCAGATGCGCTGGGCAGTGCCCCAGGTCGAAACCGAAAACCTGACCTTTACCTCGCGCGACGGCGCCCACTTGGCGTTGCGACTGTACCGGCCAGAGGGGCAGGGCAGCGCAACGCTACCCGTAGTGGTTTACCTGCACGGTGGCGGCTTTGTAGTGGGCAGCCTGGACTCCCACGATGGCGTCTGCCGCGAAGTGTGCGCACGCACGCCGTGTGCAGTCGTCGCCGTGGAGTACCGCCGCGCGCCGGAGCATAAATTCCCCGTCGCCCTGGACGACTGCGCCGACGGCTTGGCGTGGCTGGCTGAACACGCCCAGGCCCACGGGCTGGACACCACGCGGCTGGTGTATGCCGGCGACAGTGTCGGCGCGACCCTGGCCACCGTCCTGGCGATCGACGCCGTGCGCAACCAGCGCGTGCTCAAACCCTGCCTGCAACTGCTGTGCTACCCGGTCACCGATGCCTCACGGCGCAGCGAGTCCATGGAGCTTTTGGGCGAAGGTTATTTACTGGAGAGTGACACCCTGGAGTGGTTTTATGACCACTACGCCCGCACCCCGGCCGATCGTGCAGATTGGCGCTTCTCGCCGCTGCTGACGCCCGACCTCAGCGATGTGGCCCCCGCATTCATTGCCCTGGCCGGTTTTGACCCGTTGCTGGATGAAGGCCGCGCTTACGCCGAGCGCCTGGCGCAGCAGGGCATCAAGCTGGAATGCCAGGTCTTTGAAGGGCTGGTGCATGACTTCCTGCGCATGCGCATGGTCACGGAAGCGATTGATACGGTGTATGAGCGCCTGGCGGCTGTGGTGAGGGCGGCGGTTTATTGAAAAGGTGGCGACAAGCGCGAGGAGGCTCGCGCTTATCCACGATGTGATCGGCTGACGTTGACGGTTTATTCGCTCTGAAGCTGGACTTACCGTTGACGGCTCTCCAGATTTTGATCCGGGGGCATGTCAGCAATGTGGCCAACTCGCCGTGCACCCTTGGAAAAACAAAAAAGCGCACCTGATGTCAGGTGCGCTTGGTGTATTGCGCGGGAATCTTCTGGTGAAGATCAGAAGGTGTATTTGAAGCTCGTCATGAAGTTGCGGGGCGCCCCGTACACGCTCCAGTTGTCAGCATAGGCGTAGTACGTGCGGTCGAAGACGTTGTTGACGTTGAGCGTGGCGCTGAGGTTTTTGCTGATGTCATAACGGGCCATCAGGTTGGTCAGTGCATAGCTGCCTTGTTCAAACGTATGCAGGTCCATGCCGGTTTTACTCTGCCAGTTCACGCCACCGCCGACGGTGACTTTGTCCAGCACGCCGGGCAGGCGGTAGGTGGTGAAGGTTTTGAGGCTGTTACGCGGGCTGGTGGTGACGATACGCTGGTCACTTTCGTCGGTGCTCACGCTGTAGGCGTAACCGGCGGATGCCTGCCAACCTTCGCTCAGCTCGCCGTTGAGCTCCAGCTCGACGCCTTTGGTGGTGGTGCCCTGGACTGAACGATAGACATCCGGATCGCGGACAAACACCGCGAGGTTGTCCTGATCTATTTTAAACAGCGCCAGGCTGGCGTTCAGCTTGTCGTCGTTGAAGCTGCCCTTGAGCCCAACCTCATAACCGGTGCCTTCCTGAGGGTCCAGAGGCTTGCGGTTTTCGTCCTTGATGCCATATGCCTGCGGGTTGAAGATTTTGGTGTAGCTGGCATACACCGACCAGGTGCTGTTCAAGTCATAGACGATACCGGCGTAGGGCAAGAACACGCCGTTGCGGGTTTCTTTGCTTTCGGAGTTCTGGGTCGGGTCGGAGTAGCTGAGCACTTCGTTGTTGCGCTTCCAGTCAGTCACACGGCCACCCAGGATCACGGCGGTGTCATCGGTGACGTGGAACCGCGAGGTCAAGTAGGCCGCGTACTGGTTTTCTTCAATATGATTTTTGCCGACCGTAGTGGTATCCGGCCGGTTGGCACCGCTGCCGTTCCATTTGTAGATGTTGGGCACAGAGCCGTCATAACCGGTCCACGGGCCGAACCAGCCGCCATGGCTCGGGGTGTTTTCGTCGTACTGGGACATGGTGACGCCGGTGATCAGCTCATGTTCGCGTCCGAACAGGTTGAACGGACCGGTCAGGTAGGCGTCGAGGTTGTTCTGGCGCGGAGTGCCGGACCAGCGGTTGGGGTAGAGGTATGCCCCGGCGCCAGTGGCCTGGTCGATATCGCCGTTCATGTAGTTGATCAGTTCGTCGAACTGGTTCTGGGTGTGGCTGATTTCGACCTTGCCGCTCCAGCCATTGTTGAACTGGTGTTCGATGGAGGTGAAGACGTTGGTCTGTTTGCGGTCGTTATACGACCAGTCCGGAGCGCTGTTGGCGGAGCGGCCGAAATCCGTACGGTTGCCGTTGCTGAAGAACGTCTGGAAACCTGTCCGCAACGGGTCGTTGACCTGGTTATTGATGTAGCTGAACCCCACGGTCAGCATGGTCGCATCGCTGAGATCGAATTCGGAAATACCGTAGACCAGTTGCGAGTCGGATTTTACCCGGTCGACCCAGGAGTTCTGCTTCTTGTAGTCCACCACCAGACGCCCGCGGATGTTGCCGCTGTCGTTCAATGGGCCGGACACGTCAAAGCCGGTGCCGTAGCGGTCCCAACTGCCGGCCTCGCCAGTGATGCTCGCCTGGGCTTCGGCGGTGGGGCGCTTGCGAATCAGGTTGATGGTCGCCGAAGGCGTGCCCGAGCCGCTGATCAGGCCGGTGGCGCCGCGTACCACTTCGACCCGGTCGTACATGGCGGTATTCTGGGTGGTGTTGTCCAGTCGCGAGGAAGTGGGTACGCCGTCGATTTCAAAGTTGTTGATCTGGAAACCACGCGACCAGTAAGTATCATTCTCGGCACCCACGCCGACGCGCAAGACCGTGATCCCCGGTGTGGCTTCCAGCACTTCGGTGAGGTTGGTGAGTTTCTGGTCGTCGAGGCGTTGACGGGTGATGACCGTGACCGATTGCGGGGTTTCCTTTTGGGTCAGGTTCAGCCGTGTCGAGCTGCTGGACGAGTACGCGGTGTACGAGCCGCTGCCCTCGGAGGTGGAACCCGGCGCCATGCCGGAAATGGACACTGCGCCCAGCTGCAGGGCTCCGGATTCACCGGCTGCCGGAATCAATGAGACCGTGTTGTTGGTCATCTGGAAGGTCATGCCGCTCCCCAGCAGCATGGTGCCCAGCGCCTGTTCCGGCTCCAGTGAGCCCGACACGGCCCCCGACTTCAGTCCCTTGATCGAGTCCGGGCTGTAGAGGATTTCCAGGTTGGCCTGTTGCCCCAGTTGTTGCAGCGCCGTTGCCAACGGCTGTGACGGAATGTTGATAGCCACGGGCGCTGCGTGGGCTTCAGTGCCGCTCAGCAGTAACAGCGTCAACAGTGCGCCAGGCAGGACCGCACGTCGGGAGGCATGTGGGCGGATCGCTTTCGCCAGCGGCGTACGGGACAGGGTAGGGCTTTGCATTGCTCTCGATGCTCCAGGAAGGTGGTGCGCAGTTTCTAAGTTTGTTGTTAATGACAATAAGACGCATCAACATCAAAAATCCGGAAAAATAAATCCGCGTTTTGACGGATTGCGTCAGGCCGGGGCCATTTCTGTCATGACGCGGCCTGCTTCCATGCGCACCAACTGATCTGCCACGTTGAAGTAACGGTCATCGTGGGAGATCACAATGATGGTCTTGCCCAGGCGCTTGAGATCCGGCAGCAGCTCGGTGTAGAAGATCCGCCGGAAGGTGGGGTCCTGGTCGGCCGCCCATTCATCGAATACCAGTACCGGACGCTCCTCCAGCCAGGCGTTGACCAATGCCAGGCGCTTGCGCTGGCCGGTGGACAGGTCGGTGGTGGTAAATTTGCCGTCGAGTACGCTGACCTTGTGCGCGATTTCCAGGCGCTGCAGGTATTTGTTGGCGTCTTCGGGAATGTGCTGGTCGCCCTGGACCACGTCATCGAACAGGTAATAGTCGGCGAAGATGGTTGTGAACAGCTGGCGGTAATCATCGCGGTTCTCGGCATCGACCAGGTGCCCGTTGAGGCGGACCTCGCCCTGCTGCGGCGGGTACAAGCCCAGCAGCAACTTGATCAGCGTGGTTTTGCCGCAGCCGTTTTCACCCACGATGAAAATAATCTCACCCTCATTGATTGTGAGGTTCACCGGGCCGAGACGGAACGCGTCACTGCCGGCCACCGGGGGGAATGCAAAACTGACGTCGCGCAGTTCCAGCTGGCGCACCGGGCTGGCCTTGGCGCCTTGATCGGCGAGCAACAGATGCGGTTCAGGTGAAGAGAATTGCTCGGACAACTCGGCGATACGGCGGAACGCAATCTGCGCTCGGCTGACGATGGGCAGCGTGCCGATCAAGTGTTCCAGCGGGCCTTTCATGTACAGCAGCACCAGCACAAAGCCGCTCATCACGGTTTTGTCCGCACTGGGCCAGAACGATTGCAACGCCAGCGCGAGCCCGATGACCACGAAGAAGAGCATCGAACCGAAGGTCTTGGCGATCACAAAGGTGTTGATCGATTTGATCTGGGTCTTGCAGATAAAGTCGGCAGTCGCCTGGATGCCCGAAACGAACATGCGCTGGCGGCGTGGCCGATGGATACGAAGCTCCTTGGCACCTTCAGCGATGGCGTTGTAATGCTTTTGCAGTTCGTCCTCGGCGTCCCGCGCTTCCATGAAGCCCTTGATGCCATGGCCCTGCGCAAGGTACTGGATGGCGGTGCCGACGATGATCGCCACCACCATCATCAGGAACATCGGCCACGACAGCATCGCCAGGTACCCCAGGCAGCCCAGGGTGACCGTCATGGAAATCGCCAGGGGCGCGAAGGCGAAGGCGAAATCGCTGATGGTGTCCACGTCATGGGTCAGGACCGGAATCAGGCGATGGCTGCGGTAGCGTTCGATTTGCTCCATGGGCGCCGACAGCACTTTTTCGCCGAGTTCTTTACGCAACGTGGCGATGATGTGCTGGCCGACATAGTTGGTGCCGATGTCCGAGCAAATTGAGCTGAACAGGGCCAGCAGGCACAGCCCTGCAAACAGCAGTACGACTCCCTGTGTCAGGCTCTCCGCGGAGTGCAGGGCACTGTTGATGGTGGCCAGCAGCACCGTAACGCTCAGGCCACCGACCATGCCGAGTACGACCGAGAGGGTGACGACGAAGCGAAAAGGCTTGAGCAGCACGAGTAATTCGTGAAGGGCGCCGCGTGGGGGATGGTTCATGGGAGGACGGTTCCTTGGGTCGCAGAGGCAGATACCCTGTAGAACGTCTGGTCGCGCGCTTAATTTAGACAGCCGCCGATTAACGGCGGCCTTGCATGGCCGGCTGTTTCAGAGATCACGCACCACCCTGAATCCAATCCAGTCCCCACGCGTCTGCGGGTAGATATTGTTGCGGTTGCCCGAGCGCGAAAACACCGGTGCTTCGCCCCAGTCGTTGCCGCGAATCTGATAGGACTCGCAAGTGGGCTCCATCCACGCGCTGCCGTCAGTCGGTGCGCCGATGTAGTTGGCGTGCTCGCAGTCGGCGACGCGCTCGTAGACGTTGCCATGCATGTCGTACATGCCGAACGCGTTCGGCGGGTAGCTGCCCACTGGCGACGAATAGCTGTAGCCATCCGCCGGCCCGTAGGTGTTGGCGTGCTCGGCGATGCTGTAGCCCTTGCCCTCATCGAACGGGAACGGGAAGGGGCCGGTGGAGCCTGCGCGGGCGGCGTATTCACGCTGGGCTTCGCTGACCATGTGGTACTGCTGGCCGGTCTTTTTCGACAGCCAGGCAACGTAGGCCTTGAGGTCGTCCATGTCCATGCACACCGCCGGCTGGCGTGGGCCCTGGGGGTAGCGTGGCTTGCTGGCAATGCATTCGCGGCCAGGGCGGTCGTCGCCATTGGCGATCTTGACCCCGGTCTGGCGTACATAGCTGTCCCACTCACCGGCGGTGATGTGGAAACGACTCATGGCGAAGGCCTTGGCGAACGTCACGTCGTGCATCGGGCCTTCATCCGGTTCGCGGCCGACTTCATCTTCCGGCGTGCCCATGGTGAAGGTGCCGGCGGGCAGTACCACCATTTCCGGGCAGTCCTTGCAGTCTTTGAACACTTTGCCAGGTTGCGGCGTGGCAGCCTGGGCCAGGTTCGGCAGCAGCGCGCCGCAGAGGGCGGCCAGGGCCAGGGTTGCCAGCGGTTTGAGTCGGGATGGATTCATGTGGGCCTCTCGTTCAAAGAAAAAAAGTGGGTCACAGGCGCGGGCCCAGCAAGGCCATGAAGCGCTGGATTTCATCTGAAGAATTGAGCAGGCCGGGGGAGGTGCGAATCACCGGGCCGACGTCGCGGTCGACCGCATCGATCACCACGCGGTTTTTCATCAGGTAGGCGGCCACCTCGCCGCTGTCCTGGCCCTTGACCCGGAAGAAGGTAAAACCGGCCGACAGCTCAGGGCTGCGCGGCGTGACCAGTTCAATCTGCGGGTGGGCCACCAGCTGGTTTTTCAGCTCGGTGTTGAGTGCATGAATGCGCGTCTGCACTTGGGCTTTGCCGAGTTGCAGGTGCAACTTGAAGGCCTCGTCGGCGGCCCAGCGATGTTCAAACGCGTGGTAGCCGCCGGGCGTCATGGTGGTGGCGAAATTGGTGTCTTCGGAGAAGGTCGGTACCATCGGCGTGACGTATTTATTCTCGGTATCGCGAGCGCAGACCAGGCCGGTGCCGCGTGGGCCGAACATCCATTTATGCGTGCCGGCGATAAAAAAGTCGCAATGCATGGCCGGGAAGTCGAGATTTTCCACGCCGAAACCATGCACGCCATCGACCACATACAGCAGGCGGTCCTGGTCGTCGCGGTTGCGGTTATGTTCATCGACTAACTGGCCGATTTCGCCAATCGGCAGCTTCACGCCACTGCCGGACTGCACCCAGGTCATGCCCAGCACGCGGGTGTTGGGGCGGATATTGCGCTGGATATTGCCGAGCACTTCGTCGACGGACACCTGGGCTGCGTTCTCGAACAGGCTGATTCGGCGGACCTGAGTACCTTCCTTGAGCACGCGAAAATCCAGGCTGTTCTGCGTGGCGTAGTGCTCATGGACCGTGGTGAGAATCTCCTGGCCTTGCCGCACCTTGATGCCGCCATAGATCATCGCCAAGCCTTCGGACGTGCTGCCGGTGAGGGCGATCTGCGCCGGTTTGGCATCCAGGTAACGGCCGGCCCACTCGCGTACCTGGCCTTCACGCTTCCAGGTTTCCTGCAGGTCCCAGTCCATGGCCAGCCCGGGGTTGCGGTCGATCTGCAGGCGGTAACGTTCAATGGCGTCGCGCACAGGCTTGGGGTGCGAGGCCACGAGGAAGTTGGAAAAGTGCAGGTAGTCAGGGTCCTGGTTAAAGAGCTGTTTGAGTCCCGCCCATGAAGTGCCCGGCGCGTTGGCTGCGTGGGCGCGGGGGAGCAGGGCAGTGCCCAGCGGCAAGCTGGCGACGAGCACGCTCGCCTGTTTGAGAAACGTACGGCGGTCGGTCATGGGTTTACTTCACGGCTCATTAGCGGTTGGCCAAGGGCTTGGCGTTTTTTTGTACCTGGTCCCACACCCGCAGGAAATTGCCTCCCCACAGTTTGGCGATGTCGGCTTCGGAGTAGCCACGCTGGATCAGTTCGGCAGTGACGTTGCGTACTTCGCCGACGTTCTCCCAGCCCTGAATGCCGCCGCCGTCGTTGAAGTCCGAGGCGATGCCGACGTGATCGATACCGATCTTGCGCACGGTGTAGTCGATGGCGTCCCCGAGGTCCTTGAGGGTGGCCTTGGGTTCTTCTTCGAGAATCGCGTACAGCGCGCTGGCGTATTGGCCGAACTTCTGTTCGGACCAGGCGGTAATGATCGCGTCACCGGGCATCAAGGCCATGGCCAGGTTCGGCAGTGGCGGCAGGTCAAACCGCGCGCGCAGGGCGTTGAGCTTGTCTTGGGTCGGCTGGCTCAGCGGGCGCAGGTAGGCCGGGAAGCCCACCACCTGGACCACACCGCCGCTGTTCTTGATCAGTTGCAGTTCCTTGTCACTGAGGTTGCGCGGGATGTCCACCGAGGCGCGCGGCGCGGAGTGGGACGCGACCATTGGCGTGCGACTCAACTGCGCCACTTGTTCCAGCGCTTTGGTCGACATCTGTGACACATCGATGATCACGCCCAGGTCATTCAGGCGATGCACCGCTTGCTGGCCGATGGGCGACAGGCCTTCGAGGGCGTCAACGGTGTCATTGAAAAACGGCAGCGGGCGCGAGGAGTCGGACCAGGCGTTGTTGCCGATATAACTGAAGCCGAACATGCGCATGCCGCGCGCGGTCCACAGGTCCAACTGGTTCAGGTCATCGCCCAGCGGGTAGGCGTTGAGCATGCTGATAAAGATCGCAAACTTGCCCTCGCCATGCAGGCGCCGGAAATCATCCGGGGTGTAGGCGATGCCGACCTGGTTGGGGTAGTCGCGGACCATGCCGGAGATGATCTTGTAGCGCACTTCCTGCTCATGGCGGGCTTCTTCGACAAAACCTTCCGTAGGCCGATGCGGGGCATTGGCGCCGCTCCAGATTTCCGGCCAGCCGAAAATGGTCAGGGCTGCCCCGGACAAGCGCCCGCGACTGGCCTTGGCGAGGTCGAACTGACCACTGCCGTCCTTGTCGGCCTCATTGCCTGCGGTGCCGAAATCCAGTGGCACGGTGATGTGGCTGTCAAACGAAAGCAGGTGGTCCTGCATCTCATTGGCCTGCTTGATCACCTCCAGCGGGTAGCCGGCATTGCCCTTGAACCAGTGATCCCAGACCAGGAAACCGGCGCCGGCGCAGACGGCCAGTGCCAGCGGCAGGCCCAGGTACAGCGCCTTTTTCGAACGTGGTTTTGTCATTGCCATCTCAGTCAGTTGAGGCCTTTGCTATCAGGGAAGAACGAGTGATGGGCGGGGAAATTTAGGCCCCGGCAACGGCGCGGTAAATTTCCGTGGCCTGCAAACGTTCTAGCTCTGATTAAGCCGTTTCCTAAGGTAGACAATGACCATCTCTCGACGTGGGTTCATCGCAGGCCTGGCGCTGACCGGCGCTGCCGTGCCGGCGGCCTTTTATGCCCATCGCGAGCTGACGCGTGAAGAATTTCCGATCACCCCCGGCGAAGCCACGGTGGACCTCGCCGACACGGCCGGCCAGCACTTGGCGAACACCTTGCGCGGCGTGTGGAGCCTGCGCCTGGAAGGCGCCGATGCCGGGCTCAAGGGCCTGCCGTTGCAGGGCCTTGAGCTGCTGCTCGACATCGCCCCGCGTGGCCGTGGCCTGCGCGGTTACCTGGACACCGCCGAGAACCTGCGCGCCGACGGCGAGCCGCGCTACCGTGTGTTGGGCGACCTGCTCACAGGTGACGGCAGCGTGCTCTATTGGCGCCTGATCGATCGTGAATCGGCAGCCGGTGTGCCCGCCTATGAATTCAAGATGACCCTGGATGCTGTCTGGGCCGATTTCGGCAACGCGGGCAGTGGCACCCTCAGCGGGCAGGTCCTGAACCTCGACCGTCCGCTGGCGTTGCCCGAGCGTGACAACCGCTTTGTCGCCCACAAACAGCTGTTTCCCGAAGCCCGCCAGCGTATCGGGCTCAACCCGAGCTTGCTGGCGTGGTTGATTGCTCCCGAGCATCGCCTGTTTCACCAGCTGTGGCATGCCACCCGGGATCAGTGGCACAAGCTGTCCGAGGAAAAGCGTGACGCCCTGCGCGGCATTGGCTGGCAGCCTGGGCCACGCGGCCGGGAGCGCGACGCCCGGGGCAAACTCAAGGACCGAAACGGCTCGGGAATCGACTTCTTCTTCATGCACCGGCACATGCTCGGTACCGCGCGCTCGATGCAGCACCTGCCTTCATGGCCGGCGTTTCCCGAACCGCAACCGGCGCTGGAACGCGATCGCCTCGGGTTCGTGCGCTACTTCGACAACCGCGACGGGTTTGCGCTGCCTCCCACCTGGAGCGCACCCGACGACAGCGACTACACCCAATGGGTCAGCGATATCAAGGCCGCCGAGACCTACCACAGCAATTTCCAGGTCTGGGAGTCGCACTACCGCGACCCGCGCTACCTGGCCAAATTCACCCTGGGGCAACTCGGCTCCGAGATGGAACTGGGCCTGCATGACTGGCTGCATATGCGCTGGGCCTCGGTGCCCCGTGACCCGTCCAACGGCGCGCCGGTGCCATTCGCCCGCGACCCGGCAGACTTTGCCGCGCGTTGGTATGCGCCGGAGAACGACTTCCTCGGCGACCCGTTCTCCTCCCACGTCAACCCGGTGTTCTGGCACTTCCATGGCTGGATCGATGACCGCATCGAAGATTGGTTTCGCGCCCACGAGCGGTTCAATCCGGGCGAAGTCAGCCGGCTGGAGGTCAACGGTGTGCAGTGGTTTGCGCCGGGGCGCTGGGTTGAAGTCGGCGACCCCTGGCTCGGCCCGGACACCCACGGATGCAGCACCACACCGGGTTTGCAGCTGGGGCGCTCCATGGAAATGGACCCGGAAACCATGAAGCTGGCACTGCGCATTACCTTTGGCGCCGACGAGGACACGCTCAAGGGCCTGTTCAAGCGCGTGCCGCAGCGGCCATGGTATGCGCGGCATTTGAAGGTCAAGGCGCGGGAGGCGTAAGCGCCTGGGCGAATGCCTCGGGCGTCGGGCTGTACGGCCAGCTCGGCACGTCGTCAGGCAGGCTCAGCCACGGCTGTTTGCGCGTCACCCAAATATGTGCGACCGGCTGTAGTGCGGGGCTGTCATCCAGGGTGCCGACACGCAGCACCCGCAAACCCGGCGCGGCGGTGGTGGTATTGCTGATGCGTGTATGGCACCGCTCGCACAGTTGATGCTCGGCGCGCTGGCCATCAACGTCATAGGCGTAGTGCGTGACGGGGCCGACCACTTGCAATGCCTGCGCTGGCAGCAACGCATGCAGGGCGAAGGCGCTGCCGCTCCAGGTCTGGCAATGGGCACAGTGGCAGGCGTAGATCGCTGGCAGCGCGTCCACGTCCAGCTGGTAAGTGACGGCGGCGCAGCGGCATTGGCCGGTGAAAATCATCGAAATCGATCCTTCCTCAAGAGAGGGCGCAAGGCCCATCGGGTATGCTCGCCAGCATGCCCCAGCGGCTGTTCGATGAACATCCGCCAAAACTGCCCACCGGTTCACAGGAAATGTATGAACGCCCCTCTACTTCAATGGGAAACCCAACGTGCCTTTCTCGCCGTGCTGCGCACCGGCAGTCTGTCCGGGGCCGCGCGTTTGCTGGGGATTGCCCAGGCCACGGCGCGGCGGCGTATCGAAGCACTGGAGCAGAGTGTCGGGGTCAGCCTGTTT
The DNA here is from genome assembly GCF_049645325.1 of Pseudomonas sp. GTDB lineage: Bacteria > Pseudomonadota > Gammaproteobacteria > Pseudomonadales > Pseudomonadaceae > Aquipseudomonas. The sequence goes on from NZ_JBARTQ010000205.1 coordinate 17,817, forward strand.
GTGCGTTCGCCAAAAGGCTTGCTGCCCACCGACATGGCGCGTGAATTGATCAGCCATGTGGAAGCGATGGCGGTCGCGGCGAACGCCTTCAACCGCGCCGCTTCGGCAGATACGGCGGAGGTGGCTGGCACCGTGCGCCTGACCAGTGGGCAATTGCTGGGGGTTGAAGTGTTGCCGCCGATGCTGCGCACGTTGCGGCGCGCTCATCCACACCTGGCGGTTGAGCTGAACGTCTCCAATCGCTTGCACGCGTTGGCATTGCAGGAAGCCGATGTGGCGGTGCGCATTCGCCGGCCTACGGAGGCAACGGTGGTCACGCGCAAGGTCGGCGACCTGCATGTCGGCCTGTATGCCGCGCCCGAATTGCTCGCGGAGCAGGGCACGCCCGAGCGTTTGGCCGAGTTGGCGGACTATCCGCTGATCGGGCCTGATCGCAACGCGCAGGACATCGCGTTTCTCCACGAGCAAGGTGTCGACTGTGGCGCTGCCCGCACCGTGCTGCGTACCGATGACCACCTGGCTCAATTCGCTGCGCTGCGCGCCGGCCTGGGCATCGGCGTATGCCCGGCGCAACTGGCGCAACGCCATGGCCTGGTTCGTGTGTTGCCCGAGGTAGCGTTCAACGTGGATGTGTGGATTGCCATGCACCAGGACATGCGCCGAGTGCCGCGCGTGGCGGTGGTGTTCGACGCGCTGGGCGCTGCCTTGACGGCGTTTCTTCAGCCGCGATAACGCAGCGCTTCCACCAGCAGAGCAAAGGCCGGTGATGCCTGGCGACGGCTGGGGTAGTACAGGTGAAAGCCGGCAAAGGGCGCGCACCAGGCGTCCAGCACGGCGACCAAACGGCCATCGGCGAGGTAGGGCGCCACGAGGTCTTCGGGGATGTAGCTCAAGCCAAACCCATCCACGGCGGCCTTGAGCAGTTGGTACACGCCGTTGAAGGTGACTTGGCCCGACACGCGTACATTCAAGCTCTCGCCGTCCTTCTTGAACTCCCACGCATACAGCCCGCCGTTGGTGGGCAAACGCAGGTTATTGCAGGCGTGGGCAGTGAGGTCGCGAGGGGTGTCGGGCACAGGGTAGCGGGCAAAATACGCAGGCGAGCCGACCACGCGCATGCGCATGTCCGGGCCGATGCGGGTGGCGATCATGCCTTCGGCCACGTCTTCGCCCAGGCGTACGCCGGCATCGAAGCCTTGCGCGGCGATGTCGACGAAGCCGTAGTCGCAGCAGACCTCAACAGCAATGTCAGGGTATTGAGCCAGGAAGGGTTTCAGCACGGGCCACAGAATATGTTCCAGCGCATGGTCCATGGCGTTGATGCGAATCGTGCCCGAAGGCGTATCGCGCAGGTTGCTCAGGCCTTCCAGGCCGACCTGGATCTCATCGAAATGCGGCCCTACGGTATCGATCAGGTGTTGCCCGGCCTCGGTGGGCGAGACGCTGCGCGTGGTCCGCGTCAGCAGGCGCAGGCCCAGCCGCGCTTCCAATGCGCGCAGGGTATGGCTGAGCGCCGACTGTGAAACCCCGAGCTTGGCCGCGGCTTTGGTAAAGCTGCGTTCGCGGGCCACGGCCAGGAAGGCAAGCAGATCGTTGGCATTTTCCCGCAGCATTGGTGATTCACCTTCATAAGTATTTTCAGATTCTAGCGGCTAATCATATCAATGGCTTCTTGTTAGATTGAATCAGCCCTTCAATCGGAGAATCACCATGCTTAAACGCACACTCGGCAACAACGCGCTCGAAGTCTCGGCCCTTGGGCTTGGGTGCATGGGCATGAGTTTCGGCTACGGCGCGCCCGCCGATACGCAGCAGATGATTGCCTTGTTGCGCGGTGCGGTGGAGCAGGGCGTGAGCTTTTTCGACAGCGCCGAAGTCTATGGCCCTTTCATCAATGAAGCGCTGCTCGGCAAAGCCTTGGCGCCCGTGCGCGATCAGGTGGTGATCGCGACCAAGTTCGGGTTTGCGCCGGACCCGTCAGGTGACGGCAAGTGGTCGAGCCTCAACAGCCGCCCCGAACATATTCGCCAGGTCGCGGAAGCCTCCCTCAAGCGCCTGAACACTGATGTTATCGACCTGTTTTATCAGCACCGGGTTGACCCGAATGTGCCGATCGAGGACGTCGCCGGTGCCGTGAAGGACTTGATCCAGGAAGGCAAGGTCAAGCACTTCGGCCTGTCCGAAGCGGGTGCCTCGACCATCCGCCGGGCCCATGCCGTGCAACCGGTGACTGCGCTGCAAAGTGAATACTCGCTGTGGTGGCGCAAGCCTGAAGCGGAGATCCTGCCGTTGCTCGAAGAGCTTGGTATTGGCCTGGTGCCCTACAGCCCGCTGGGCAAAGGCTTTTTGACCGGACAGTTCGACAGCCAAAGCACCTTCGACAAAGGCGATTTTCGCAGCCGCCTGCCGCGCTTTACCCCTGAAGCGTTGAAGGCCAATCAGGCGCTGGTTGAGTTGCTGCGTCAGGTCGGCCAGCGCAATAACGCAACGCCGTCGCAGATCGCGCTGGCTTGGCTGTTGGCGCAAAAGCCGTGGATCGTGCCGATTCCCGGCACCACCAAAGCCTCACGCCTGACGGAAAACCTGGGCGCCCTTGAGGTGCAACTCAGTGCCCAGGAATTGCACGACCTCGACGTCGCCGCCGCGCATATCAGCGTCCAGGGCGAGCGTTACCCCGAAGCCCTGGAAAAGATGACCGGCCTGTGAAACCGCTCGCCGCCACAGCGCTGTCGCTGGCATTGCTCGCCCAGGATTCAACCGCACAGGAGACACCCATGCTTACCGTTACCCCCAATGGCTCACAGCCTTCAGCCCAAGGCCCGGCGCAATGGTTCACCGGCACCGTGCGCGTGGATGCGCCGTTCCAGGGCAGTGACGCCGCCCGCATCAGCGGCGCCACCGTGACCTTCGAACCGGGCGCGCGCACCGCCTGGCACACCCACCCGCTGGGGCAAACGTTGATCGTGACCGCCGGTGCCGGTCTGGTTCAGGAATGGGGGCAACCGCTGCGCTCGATCCGCCCCGGCGACACCGTGTGGATCGCCCCCGGCGTCAAGCATTGGCACGGCGCCACGCTGACCACCGCCATGACGCACATCGCGATTGCCGAGGTGCTGGAGGGCAAGGTGGTGGACTGGCTGGAGCATGTCAGCGACGGGCAGTACGCGCCGGAGTCCTGATTTCAACGGTGTCTTTTCCCATAGTGAAAGCAGCCAGGCTTTTAGCGCTTGACAGCGTAATGCCCGCGCGCAACGATCAACTCAATTTTCGAAAACTGAGTTTCAGCCATGGCCAAGATCCAGAAGCCCACAGATTTCGCCGTGTTGCTGAAACAATACGGGTTAGAGATTTTTGAGCTGGCGCGCACCTATAAG
>NZ_JBARTQ010000206.1:0-9237 GCF_049645325.1 Pseudomonas sp.
ACCTTGGCCTTGAGCAGCGCCTTGGCGTCATCCGGGGTCGGCTCGTAAGTGTGGGCGTCAGCGTCGGGGCCGACCATGTTGCTGATCTGGATGTGATCGCCACCGATCTGGTGGGTGATGTCATCGAGAATGCTGAAGCTGGTGACGACCTGGAGTTTGTCGGCGGCCTGAGCCATCGACAGCGGCAGCAGAATGCTGAACAGCACGAGTAAAGCGCGCATCGGGAAACACCTCATTGGGATGTAAGAGACGGCGGGCGGCGCAGCAAGCCGTGCACCGGACCGAAGACCACGGACAGCAAATACCCACCGCCAGCCACCAGCACGATGGCCGGGCCGCTGGGCAGTGAGTAGTAGAACGAGAGCAACAAACCGAACCACACCGACAGGCATCCCAGCACCGCCGATACCGCGATCAACACCGGCAGGCGCCGGCTCCAGAAACGTGAAGCAATCGCCGGCAACATCATCAAGCCCACCACCATCAAGGAGCCGATGGCCTGGAAACCGATCACCAGGTTCAGCACCACCAGGGTCAGAAACATGCCGTGGGCCAACGGCCCGAGGCGGCTGACGGTCTGCAGGAACAGCGGGTCGAGGGTGTCGAGCAGCAGTGGTTTATAGATCACCGCCATGGCGATGAGGCTGAAGCCGGACACCCAGAGCATGCCGGTGAGCGTGGTTTCGTCCACGGCCAGGGCGGAGCCGAACAGCAGGTGCAGCAAGTCCAGGCGTTTACCGGCGATGCCTAAAATCAGCACGCCGGCGGCGAGGGAGATCGGGTAGATGGCGGCAAGGCTGGCGTCTTCGCGCAGGCCGGTGCGGCGGGTGATCCATGCCGACAAGCCGGCCATGCTCAGACCGGCGCCGAGGCCGCCGATGGTCAGCGCGGGCAGGCTGAGCCCGGCGAACCAGAAGCCGAGGGCGGCGCCGGGCAGGATGCCGTGGGCCACGGCGTCACCGATCAGGCTCATGCGCCGCAGGATCAGGAACACGCCCAGCGGCGCAGTGCTGCAAGCGAGCACCAGCCCGCCGATCAGCGCGCGGCGCATGAACACGAAGTCGAAAAACGGCATCCACAGGTGGGCGGCGAAGTGCATCAGGCCACCTGCATGTGCGGTTGCGGGCGGATCAGCTCTTTGCTGAGGCCGAACACGCAGCCGGCATTTTTGATCTGCAACACATGCTGGGTGTGATGGCGCACGGAGGCAAGGTCGTGGCAAACGATGACCACGGTACGGCCTTCATCGTGCCAGGCGTGCACGTGTTTCCAGCACAGCGCTTGGCCTTCTTCATCGAGAGCGGCGTGAGGTTCGTCGAGCAGTAACACCGGCGCTTCCGCCAGGCTCATGCGGGCGAGCAGGGCACGTTGCAGTTCGCCGCCGGACAACGCCATCAACGGGCGATGTTCCAGGCCCGTGAGGCACCAGTCTTCCAGCACGGCCTGCAAACGTTGGCTGCGTTGCTGCGGGGTGAGTGTTGTACCCCAAAAACCGGCGGCGACGAGCTCTTGCAAGCTGATGGGGAACTGGCGATCGAGGTGTTGTTGTTGAGGCAGAAATGACAGGCCGCCACGGCGTGGAACCTCCACGGTAACGTTGCCTGCCAGCGGCTTCTGCAAGCCGGCGATGACTTTGAGCAAGCTGCTTTTTCCGGTGCCGTTGGCGCCGATGATGCCGGTGAGGCTGCCTTTTTCCAGTGTCAGGTCGATGGCGGGCGTCAGCGGTTGGCCAGGAGCGCCCCAACGTAAAGCGTTACAGGTGATCATGCAGAGTCTCTCGTCCAGCGGCTTTCAGCCACGGCATCGTGCGCGTGCAGGCTTTCGGCATGGACCACTTTCAGGTGGAAGGCTTTGACGGCATCCGAGCGTTTCAAGGCGAGGTTCAGGCGGCGGGCGGCGTCTTCGCAGAACATCAGGTTCTGCCCATTGGCCAGGGCGAAGGCTTGTTCGTCCGCACGTTTCACGGCGGTTTGCACGGCGGTGCCGAGGGCGGCTTCGACCGCGTCGATCAGGTCGGTAATTGGCAGGGTCGGCAGCTCGCCGTTCAATTGGATCGACAGTTGCGCGCTGCTGCGCTGGCTGTGAGGCGTGGCAACAATACCGTTGGCACTGCCGAGCCAGGTCAATACGTCTTCATGCTGCAACGGCGTGTTGCCGAAATCTTCGAGAAATTGCTGTTGAATCAACTGCCTGGCGAGGGCAGCGGAGCAAGGGCAGGTGGAGGAATAGGTCACGTCAATTTTTAGTTCCACGTGGAACATCTGGTTTTCCAGGCGCGCTTCGATGCACACCGGGTAGCCTTTCCAGCCGGCTAACGGGCTCACCAATGCAGCGCGTTTGAGCAGCAGATCGGTGTGGATACGCAGGTAGGCGTTCTTAGATAAACCTTCATGACTCTCTAGAAAGCGCTCAAGTAGAGTACGCAGAAGCGCAGGCGTCAGTGGCTGTTGATCGAGTATTTCCAGGGCCAGGTACAGGCGTGACATATGAATGCCACGGGCTTCGCCGTCGTCCAGGCTTACGCCGGCGTCGGCAGTGGCGGTCAGGCGCTGACCGTCGATGAGGATCGGCAAAGCGATGCCGCACATGCCCACCCAGTCGAGTGGCAAGGCTTGGCGTGAAGCCTGCGCGGCGATGTCCGGCAGAGTCAGCGCATTCATGAGCAGGTCCATCGTTGGAAATAAAAAGACATGTTATATTATAACCATTGAGTCGACGATGATTTTTCTGCTCCAGCCTTTCTTCAGTCATGTCGAGCAGGGACGCTCCTTTATTTGCGGTATTTGTCATGCACAGACGTCAGCTCCTTAACCTGCTGCTGGTCAGCCCCCTGTTCACTTTGCCTCTGGGGGCCTACGCCACGCAGATTCGCAATGCGCGCCTGTGGCGCTCCGACGACAAACTGCGGCTGGTGCTCGACCTCAGCGGCCCGGTGCAATACAAGACCTTTTCCCTGACCTCGCCGGAACGCTTGATCATTGACCTGAGCGGCGCCGGGCTCAGTGGGGACTTCTCTCAGCTGGTGCTGAAAAACAGCGGGATTACCTCGATTCGCTCGGGGCATTTCGGCAAAAACGACACGCGCATCGTGCTCGACCTGGCCACGCCGATGCAGCTCAACAGCTTCTTGTTGCCACCTCAGGATGGCCAGGGTCATCGCCTGGTACTCGACCTGACCAGTGCCACCCAAGCGCCGCGCCAAATCGCCGCAGAGCCGGCGCCGCTGGTTGCGCCGGTGGATAAAGCCCATCCCAAGCGCGACATCATCGTGGTGGTCGACCCCGGCCACGGCGGCAAGGACCCGGGCGCCGTTGGCTCTAAGGGCCAGCGTGAAAAGGACGTAGTGCTGTCGATCGCCCAACTGCTTGCCAAGCGCTTGAAGCGCGAGAAAGGCTTTGACGTGAAGTTGGTGCGCAATGACGACTTCTTCGTACCGTTGCGCAAGCGTGTCGACATCGCCCGTCAACACAAGGCCGACATGTTTATCTCGGTGCACGCCGACGCTGCGCCACGCCTTACGGCCTCGGGGGCTTCTGTGTATGCGCTGTCGGAAGGTGGCGCGACATCCGCCACCGCGCGCTTCATGGCGCAGCGCGAAAACGGCGCCGACTTGCTCGGCGCTACCACGCTGCTCAACCTCAAGGACAAGGACCCGATGCTGGCCGGGGTGATTCTCGACATGTCGATGAACGCCACCATCGCTTCCAGCCTGCAACTGGGCAGTTCGGTGCTGGGCAGCCTGCAAAGCATCACCACGCTGCATCAGAAGCGCGTGGAACAGGCTGGTTTTGCGGTGCTGAAGTCACCGGATGTGCCGTCGATCTTGGTAGAAACCGGGTTTATCTCCAACACCCAGGACGCCCAACGGCTGGTGACGGCGCGTCATCAGCAGGCCGTTGCCGATGGCCTGTTTGAAGGCTTGAAAAAGTACTTCCAGAAGAACCCGCCGATGAACAGCTACATGGCGTGGGTCCAAGAGCAGAAGAACGGCCAGGTCTAACAGCCGGTAATGCGGCTGCACGTGAACTTGGCGCTGGCACCACCGGAACTGGAAAACCGGTTGATAGTGGTCCAGCCCACGCGGCGCGTGTAGCCGACCCACGCCTCACCATCGGACGCCAACCCGGTAAAGAACGTCAGTTGCCCATAGCGGCTGTTGGTCTGTGCCCAGTAGCGTTTGCCGATCACCTCAAAACCGCGCAAATACGTAGTGCTGCCCGCCGTCGCCACGCTGTAGGCATTGCCCAGCGGGTCTACGCAGGCCAGCAGGTTGGCGCTGCGCGTGCAGTGGGCCAACAGGCTCGGTGCCTGGGCGCAGGCAGGCCCCGCGGCCGCCAATAACAGGGCGCACACCAGGTATCTCATAAGGTTTCTCGCGGCAAGAACGTGCTCAAGCATTGCGCCCTTCGTCATGACGAGCAAGGGGGGGTTGGCTTATTAGTATTGTTATACTATAACATAAGCACACAGCCTGACCCGTGAACCGCTACCCATGACTGAACAAGACCTGCTGGCCCAACCGCCTGCCGACTACATGAATGACGCCCAGCAAGGTTTCTTCCGTGCGTTGCTGCTCACCCAACGCGATGAGCTGCAGGCGCGTATCGACGCCGAGTTTTTGGTGCTGCGCGAGCAGGAAACCAACAGCGACCCGGCCGATGTCGGCAGCGCCGAGGAACAGCGCCAATGGCAACTGCGCCTGCTGGAGCGCGAAAAAAAGCTGCTGGACAAGATCGACGACGCCTTGGAATTGCTGGCCCGCGGTGAATACGGCTGGTGCCGTGAAACCGGTGACGCCATTGGCCTGAAACGCCTGCTGCTGCGCCCCACCGCCACGCTGAGTATCGAAGCCAAAGAACGTGAAGAGCTGCGCGAACGCCATAAACGGGCGGTTTGACCGGCCAACCCTGATGAGGAACACCTGATGCCCAATCGTCTCCCCGTTACCGTGTTGTCCGGCTTTCTCGGCGCCGGTAAAAGCACGCTGCTCAATTACGTCCTGCGCAACCGTGAAAACCTGCGTGTGGCGGTGATCGTCAACGACATGAGCGAAATCAACATCGACGGCAGCGAGGTTCAGCGCGACGTCACCCTGAACCGCTCCGAAGAAAAGCTGGTGGAGATGAGCAACGGCTGCATCTGCTGCACCTTGCGTGAAGACTTGCTGTTAGAAGTCGGAAAACTCGCCAAGGAAGGTCGGTTCGATTACTTGTTGATCGAATCCACCGGCATTTCCGAGCCGTTGCCTGTGGCCGAAACCTTCACCTTCCGTGATGAAAACGAGCAAAGCCTGGCCGACATCGCCCGCCTGGACACCATGGTCACCGTGGTCGATGGCATGAATTTCCTGCTCGACTACCAGGCCGCCGAAAGCCTGGCCTCACGGGGTGAAACCCTCGGCGAGGAGGATGAGCGCTCGATCACCGACCTGCTGATCGAGCAGATCGAATTCGCCGACGTGATCCTGATCAGCAAGATCGACCTCATCAGCAGCCACGAGCGCGAGGAGCTGATGGCCATTCTGGAGCGCCTGAATGCCCAGGCCGAAATCATTCCGATGGTCATGGGCGAAGTGCCGCTGAACAAGATCCTCAACACCGGCCGCTTCGACTTCGAACGCGCCGCCCAGGCCCCGGGCTGGTTGCAGGAGTTGCGCGGTGAGCATGTGCCGGAAACCGAAGAATATGGCATTGCGTCGACGGCTTACCGCGCGCGCCGCCCGTTTCATCCGCAGCGCTTCTTCGCCTTTATCGACCGGCCGTGGGTGAACGGCAAACTGCTGCGTTCCAAGGGGTTTTTCTGGCTGGCCAGCAAGCACCAGGACGCCGGCAGCTGGTCCCAGGCCGGTGGCTTGATGCGCCACGGTTTTGCCGGGCGCTGGTGGCGTTTTGTGCCGAAAAGCCAATGGCCGCAGGACGAAGAGGGCGTTGCGGCGATCATGGGCAACTGGCAACTGAGCACCGGCGACTGCCGTCAGGAACTGGTGTTTATCGGGCAAAACATTGATTTCACCCAGATGCGCGCCGAGTTGGACGCGTGCCTGCTCACTGAAGAAGAAATGGCCCTGGGCGTCGAAGGCTGGCGCCTGCTGGCCGATCCTTTTGGCCCTTGGTTTGAAGAGGCCGCCTGATGCTCGCCCCGGTTATCACTCTGCGCCCTGTCATCCGGCAAACCCGCGGTGAAACCCCGCTGGCGTTGTCCGACATCCTCGAAGACGGCGTCAACCTGGCGCTGTGGCAGCGCCAGTTACCGCTGCATATCGCCGAGTTTGGCGCCTTGCTGGTGGCGCTCAACGAGCCGCTCGCCGAGTCCCTGGTGATTGAGCTCGACAACGAGGACGCTGTGCCGAACTTGCTGGGTTTGGCGTCCAGTTGTCGTGATCTTGAAGGCTACGAAGGCTTTATTGCCGATGTGTCGTGGCTGGTCAGCGCGTTCGCCTGCCTGCTCGGCGCCAAGCGCATAGGCGTGCGTTTGCGGCTGCTGGACAAGGCCATGTGCCCGCGTTTCCACGTCGACCATGTGCCTGTGCGGCTGATCACCACGTATGCCGGTGTCGGCAGCCAATGGTTGCGCGAAGGCGTGATGGACCGTCGTCAACTGAGCCAGCCGGATGCGGAGCCCACCGAGCGTATCGAGCAGGTTGACTGTGGCGAAGTCGCGCTGCTCAAGGGCACTAAATGGCATGGCAACGAAGGCCACGGGCTGATTCACCGCTCCCCGGCCCTCAAAGCCGATGAGCGCCGGTTGATTCTGACGCTGGATTGGCTGGCGTAACCGCGTAGGATCAAACGCTCTACACGGTCTGAATGATGCCCTCCATGCTGCAGAACATTCCCACTCACGTGATTGCCGGGCCTTTGGGCGCCGGCAAGACCAGCCTGATCAAGCACCTGCTTGCCCAACGACCGGCGAACGAGCGCTGGGCGGTGTTGATCAACGAGTTCGGGCAAATCGGCCTGGACGCCGCCTTGCTCACCCAGGATGACGACGGCATTGCCTTGGGCGAAGTCGCCGGCGGCTGCCTGTGTTGTGTGAATGGCGCACCGTTCCAGGTAGGCCTGGGCCGTTTGCTGCGTAAGGCCAAGCCAGACCGGTTGTTCATCGAGCCCTCGGGCCTGGGTCATCCGGCGCAATTGCTCAAACAGCTTCGCGAGGCGCCGTGGCAGGGCGTGCTGGCCGTCCAGCCCTGTGTGCTGGTGCTCGACGCTCAAGCGCTGGCGGCGGGCAAACCCTTGCCTGAGGCGCAACGCCAAGCGCTGGCCAGTGCCGGGTTGCTGGTGTTGAACAAGGATGAGGCGCTGGATGAGGCGCAGCGCCTGTCCATCGAACAACAGCTGCCGGACTGCCCGCGCTACTGGACGCGCCAGGCGCATTTGCCGCTCGACCGGCTACCCGGTTTGAACGAGCAGGGTTATGCGGCTGTGAATAATTTTGAAGTGCCCAAGGGGAGGGCGCAGATGCCGGCCATCTGGAGCGATCCCGCGCTGCCGATCTGCCTGAGTCAGGCCCAAGAGGGCGGCTGGAGTGTCGGTTGGCGCTGGCACCCGAGTCAGCCATTCGATACACAACGCGTGAGTCAGTGGTTGGCGCGTCTTTCGTGGCGGCGCGCCAAACTGGTTATCCACAGCGGTGACGGCTGGGTCAGCGCCAACGCTGTGGATAACAGCCCGCTCGACTGGCAACCCAGTGAGTGGCGGCGTGATTCACGTATTGAATTGATCTTCAGCGAACCACAGGGCGTGGCCGCGCTGCAGGCTGCGCTGGCCGCCTGCCGTCAGTGACGGTTCTTGGTGGCGTGGTCCTGGCGCCACTGGCTTAGCTCGATCACCTCGGCGCTGGGCAGAGGCGTCTTGATCTCGAACGGGTAGGGCGCCAGCTCGATCTGCGCGCTGTGGGCGCCGAATTGGGTGATGGTCCCGGGATGGCGGGTTTCGCCAGTCACCGTGAACTCGAAGTTATAAATGCGCGCCAGACGCCGCCGACCATTGGCATCCTTTACAAAACCGATGCGTTTGAGCGCCACCGCGCCGTCGAGCAATTCGATATCAAGCTTGGCGCAATGCTGCTTGACCCGCTCCAGCGCGCGCTCGCGCAGGCCGTGGTTGTGCCACACCCAGGCGGCACCGGTCGCCAGCAGCATCAATACGAAGATGTTTCCCAGGGTGAGCATGCGATGAACTCCAACAAAGTGAGAGCAGCTTAACTGTGTCTTCGGTCTGTCGTACAGGCTGCGTTTAGTCGCATACTGCGCGGCCAGAATTTCAACGGCTTTACGGAAATCTCCTGCATGAAACGCACACCTCATCTGCTTGCGATCCAGTCTCATGTGGTCTTTGGCCACGCCGGAAACAGCGCCGCCGTGTTCCCCATGCAGCGAGTCGGGGTGAACGTCTGGCCGCTGAACACGGTGCAGTTCTCCAACCACACTCAGTATGGCCAGTGGGCGGGCGAAGTGTTGGCGCCGCAGCAAATTCCGGCGCTGGTGGAAGGCATTGCCGCGATTGGTGAACTGGGCAACTGCGATGCGGTGCTGTCCGGCTACCTCGGCAGTGCCGATCAGGGCCGCGCGATCCTGACGGGTGTGGCGCGGATCAAGGCCATCAACCCCAAGGCCCTGTACCTGTGCGACCCGGTGATGGGCCATCCGGAAAAAGGCTGCATCGTGCCTCAGGAGGTCAGCGATTTCCTGCTCGACGAAGCGGCGGCAATGGCCGACTTCCTGTGCCCGAACCAGCTGGAACTGGACAGCTTTGCCGGGCGCAAGCCGCAATCGCTGTTCGACTGCCTGGGCATGGCCAAGGCGCTGTTGGCGCGCGGACCGAAGGCGGTATTGGTCAAGCACCTGGATTACCCGGGCAAGTTGCCGGAGGGTTTCGAGATGCTGCTGGTGACTGCCGAAGGCAGCTGGCACCTGCGCCGGCCGCTGCTGGCGTTTCCGCGTCAGCCGGTGGGCGTGGGCGACCTGACGTCTGGGCTGTTCCTGGCGCGCGTGCTGTTGGGCGACAGCCTGGTAGCGGCCTTCGAGTTCACGGCGGCGGCGGTGCATGAAGTGCTGCTGGAAACCCAGGCCTGCGCGAGCTACGAGCTGGAACTGGTGCGGGCGCAGGACCGTATTGCCCATCCTCGCGTGCGCTTTGAAGCCACACCGATCGGTCTGTAACTACACCGATCAAAAATGTGGGAGCGGGCTTGCTCGCGAAAGCGGAGTGTCAGTCAATACATGCATGACTGAAAGAC
>NZ_JBARTQ010000207.1:0-1777 GCF_049645325.1 Pseudomonas sp.
CCCCCCCGCTCCCACATTTGATTGTGGTGAGCCGCTTACTTGGGGTAGCCGGCCCGCTTCATTTCACGCTCGGTGAAGGTCTGCGCATCCGCCAGGGCTTTGTCCGGAGTGGAACCGCCGGTCAACGCGCTGGAAAAGAACTTGCCGACCTGAGTACCAATGGCCTGGAACTCAGGAATGGTCACCAGTTGAATGCCTACATAAGGCACTGGCTTGGCGGATGGGTCTTTCGGGTCCGCCACTTTCAGCGACTCCAGCGTCACCTTGGCAAACGGCGCAGCCTTCATGTACTCGTCGGTGTAGGTCGACGTGCGCGTGCCTGGCGGTACGTTGGCAATGCCGTCGGTCTTGGCGACCAACTGCCCGTATTCCTTGGACGTCGCCCAAGTGGTGAAGACTTTGGCAGCGTCCTTGGCTTTGGAACTGGTCGGGATGGCCAGGGACCAGGAGTACAACCACGAGGTGCCTTTGTCGGTTTTTTCATGCGGGGCGAAGGTGAAGCCGACGCTGTCCGCTACCTTGCTCTGGGATTTGTCGGTCACGAACGAGCCGGCCACGCTGGCATCGACCCAAATGGCGCATTTGCCGCTGTTGAACAGCGCCAGGTTTTCGTTGAAACCATTGCTGGAAGCACCCGGCGGGCCGGATTTCTTCATGTTGTCGACGTAGAAATTCAGCGCGTCTTTCCACTCAGGGCCGTTGAATTCCGGCTGCCACTTCTCATCGAACCAGCGCGCACCGTAGCCGTTGGCCAAAGTGGTGATCAGCGCCATGTTTTCACCCCAACCGGCTTTGCCGCGCAGGCACAGGCCGTATTGCTCTTTGGTCTTGTCGGTGAGTTTGGCGGCGTATTCGCCGATCTGGGTCCAGGTCGGGTGCTCAGGCATGGTCAGGCCGGCGGCCTTGAACAGGTCGGTGCGGTAATACGTAATCGAGCTTTCGGCGTAAAACGGCAGGGCATACAGCGAGCCTTTGACGGACAAACCGTCACGCACCGAAGGGAAAACGTCGTCGAGGTCGTAGGACGCCGGCAGGTCCTTCATCGGTTCCAGCCAACCCTTGGCGCCCCACAGTGCAGCTTCGTACATGCCGATGGTCAGCACGTCAAACTGTCCGCCCTGGGTGGCGATGTCAGTGGTCAGGCGTTGGCGCAGCACGTTTTCTTCAAGCACTACCCAGTTCAGCTTGATCTCCGGATGCTCGGTCTCGAAGGTTTTCGAGAGCTTCTGCATGCGGATCATGTCGCTGTTGTTGACGGTGGCAATGGTCAGGGTTTGCGCGCCAAGGCTGACGGCGCTGAGGGTCATGCATGCTGTCATGCAAGAACAGGTAAGCAGAGCTTTTGCTGTGAACTTCATCGCGCACTCCATTTCTGCGCCCAGGGGCTGCAGAAGGACAGTTATTGTTGTTGTGTCTTCCCACCGGGAGTCAGGAAGAGTGTGCGTTGATTACAGCCTTGAAATGGGGATGTGACAAATCCTTGGGAGCACTTTGACTGATACTTTTTTGCACTGGTTTTTTTGGGGGGCATTCGTTGTCTGCGGTGGGACCACGTGTGGTTGCGCCCTTGCGGCGTGTCACTTTCGAAAAACGTGAAAATAACCAAAGTGCCTTGCCCCACCAATCGGCACCTCACCGTGGCTCGGTCAGCGTGGTTTAACCGGGCGCTTGAGATCAAGATCACCCTCACAAGCAGATCAGAAGCAGCGCACGGAACCCTACCCAGCCATGACCGCCCCAACGGCGATTTCCATACAACCTAGGCCAAATTCTGCTC
>NZ_JBARTQ010000208.1:0-1601 GCF_049645325.1 Pseudomonas sp.
GCCGGCGCTCACGCCACCGTAGAAGCCGGTCCAGTCGGTTGGGCCTTCGGACGAATAAGCATCTGCCGCTTGCACAGCGGACGAAGCAACAACGGTCAGTGCAGTGACGGCGAGTAAACGAGTAATCATGTAAAGCTCCTGAGTTTTTAGGTGTATGACAGGCACAGCGTTGCCGCACGTCGATGACAATCGGCGCGAGGCGAATACTCAAATCAGAGGGTACGGCTACCGGACCGAACGGCCCGGCAGGGGCTACTGGCCGAGAAAGCGGTAATCGGCGCTGTAAGGTTCGACGTGTAAGTCACCGGCCTGTTCACAGCTGCCGCTGAAGACGCCGCCCAAGGTGTGCAGGCGTTCCACCTGCACCACTTGGGCCAGGCCGCCAGTGCCTTGGTGCGTCACCACATCCAGGCGCAGCAGCGGGATATCTTTGGCACTTTGGCCGGGAGCCTGGGCGATGACTTTACCCATGACCGCACTGCGATCATCCAGCTGCCAGGTCGGCCCGGCGAAGTGTCGGCCGATGGTCTTGCCGTTGATCATCAGCGTCGCCAAGGGCTCGCGAAATTGCCAGGTCAACTGGCCGCCGCTGTCTTTGGCGCAGGTGTAAATCTGCACGCCGGTGGCCTGGACCGTCATCAGTACTTTTTTTGCCACTCCGGCGCCGGGCTCCGGCAAGTCCTGGGCCTGGGCGCGCTGGGCATCGAACGCGCAGATCGCCAGCACAATCAGGCCGATCACCTGCAATACCAGAAGCGCCAGGCGATTGCGGCGCGCCATCACATCAGGGTCGGTGCTGCTCATTGTGTGTCTGCCGGGTGAAGTGTCGAGAAGGGTCTGGTCAATCATGGTGGCGTCCGTCAGTAGTCGGTCATGGCTGGTTATCAGCGTCTGCAGGATGAACAACCGACCCGAAGTATTTATTCCCGACTATTTTCCAAGCCGGGTAAAAACCCCATGTTTACCAGACCTCCACCTTCAGCACCGGGCGCTGGCTGGCCTGCGTCGCCAGCGCCTTGCCGCTGTGCACCACACCATGGCGCGGCGACTCACGCTTGAGGTTGGGCACCGGAATGCGCCCGCCGCCCCGCACGGTTTGCGCACCGTTCATTTGGAACTTGCCATAGGCGAAATTCAGCCCTACGCCGTTCTGGCGCTGAAAATAAATCCACCAGCGCCCTTCCTCAAACTTCATGAACGCAAAGCCCCGAGGGTAAGCATCCTCGCCATAGTCATCAAACGTCATCGCGGTGGCGAAACCCAGCCCATGGCCGTCGAAACGGTTGAGGTATTCCTTGTTCAGGTAATCGCTGCCGCCCTGCACGTGGTACACGCGGTAAGTGGTGTCGTCGATATGGTCGATCAGGATCGAGCAGCCACTGAAGTCGGGGGTAAACACATACCCGGTCGCACCTGGGTTGGCAGGGATGTCGCAAAAGCTGCCCTGCGGCACCCAATGCCCCATCAGCGGCCGCTCGACCTTGCCGTGCTCACCCGGTTTATCCAGGGTTGCCAGGCGATAGCCGCCCGCCTTGTGATCATTGACATCAAACACATTGAGGCCAGCCACCACCCCGGAAGGAATGCGCTTGGCGGTCATG
>NZ_JBARTQ010000209.1:0-5187 GCF_049645325.1 Pseudomonas sp.
GCCCGTACGGGCTCGCCACTTTTTCGTTGCGGAGATCCGTCATGGCGACAGCCAACCCTCACTTTTCAGGCTACGGCCTGGGCCTGCGCAAGGAGCACTATGGCGACTTCCTGGAGACCTCGGTGCCGGTGGATTTCGTTGAAGTGATCTCCGAGAACTTCATGGTCGCCGGCGGCCAGCCCCGGCATATCCTGCGCCAGGTGCGCGAGCGCTACCCGGTGGCGTTGCATGGCGTGTCGCTGTCCATCGGCACGGCCGAAGGGCTTGATGCGGCTTACCTGCGTCGCCTCAAATCGCTGGTGGACGAGATCGAGCCGCTGTTTGTCTCCGATCACTTGAGCTGGTCGCGCAGCGGCGCGTTCAACGCCCACGATTTGCTGCCGGTGCCGTACACCGACGAAGCGCTGGACCAGGTCTGCGCCAACATCCACCAGGCCCAGGAGGTGCTGGGCCGCACGCTGCTGTTTGAGAACCCGTCCAGTTACCTGGCCTTTGACGGCGCCACCATGAGCGAGTGGGCATTTATCGCCGCCATGGCCGAACGCACTGGCTGTGAATTGTTGTTGGACGTCAACAATGTATTCGTCAGCGCCAGCAACCATGGCTTCGACGCGCTGGCGTTTCTTGACGGCATTCCCGCCGAACGCGTGCGGCAGATTCACTTGGCCGGGCATAGCCAGGGCCACGAACTGTTGATCGACAGCCATGACAGCCCGGTGTGTGCCGGGGTCTGGGAGTTATACGCCAAAGCCCGCGCCAAGCTCGGCCCGGTGGCGACCATGATTGAGCGCGACGACGAGATTCCGCCGTTGGCCGAGTTGCTGCAGGAACTCGCCGTGGCCCGGGAATGGGGCGCGCAGCGATGAAACTGGCCGAGTTTCAGCAGACCTTTTGCGCCTGGCTGGTGAGTGCGTCGGACGCGTCCTCGCAGTTGCTGGGCAATCACCACGCTGGCCTGGCGGTGTACCAGAACAACTACCGGGCGCAGCTGGTGGGGTGCCTGGGGCAAGCGTTTCCCAACCTGCGCCGTTGGGTGGGAGACGAGGCGTTTCTGGCCGCCAGTATTGCCCATATCGACTGGCAGCCACCGCATGCCTGGACGCTGGACACCTATCCCGAAGGTTTTCACCAGACCCTGCGCAGGGTGTTTCCCCACAACCCGGACGTGCACGAGCTGGCCTGGATTGAGTCGGCGCTGAATCAAGCGTTTGTGGCCGCGGATGCCAAGCCTTTGGCGCTGGCGGCCTTGGCGCAAGTGGAGTGGGACACGGCGGTGTTGCGGCTGACGCCGTCGCTGCGTTGCCACGCCCTGACGACGAATGCCGAAGCCATCTGGTCGGCCCTCTGGCAGGACGCGCAACCGCCCGAAGCGGCGATGCTCGACGTGGAGGGTGGTGTGCTGGTGTGGCGGCGTCAGTTCACCTCGCGCTTGCGGCAGGTGGCGGCGCTGGAACGGCTGGCTCTGCTGCTGGTGCAGGCAGACGGCAGTTTTGCCGGGCTGTGTGAATTCCTCGTGGAACGCCTCGGCGAAGAGGCCGGTGTGAGGCAGGCGGGTGAATACCTGGCCGGATGGCTGGGCAGTGAATTGATTGTGGAGGTCAGTCATGGTTGATCGCCGGGGTTTTTTGCTGCTCGCCGTCGGGGCGGTGTGCGTGTCGGCGTTTGCCGTGCAACAGGTCAGCACCGATAACCAGGACATCCGTTATGAGCAGGCCGGGCCGGAGGAGGGGCACGTAATTATCCTGTTGGCGGCCGAGGTAACGGCGTTCGCCGAAATGACAGCGGCGTTGGCTGCCCAGGGGTTTCGCGTGATCGTTCCGTACCTGCGCGCTGCTGACGATGCAGTGCTCGGCCAGGACGTGCTGGACCTGATGAATGCCCTGCACATTCCCGAGGCAGTGTTGGCGGGTGTGGAGCAGGGCGCGCGGGTGGCGGCTCGGGCGGCGACGTTGAAGCCCAGCCGTTGCGTCGGGCTGGTCACCTTGAACACGGCGCCTCAGCCCGGTTTCGCCAACGCGGTGGGGCTGATGGCAAAGACCGGGCATTGGCGAACATGAAAATATTGACAGCCAGGCAATAGGCCACTGAAAAAAATCCCGTCTGCCCGTACTCTAGAGGCCTTCTTCACCTGCGTGGATTGTTCATGTCTTCTGTTGCCGATGGGTTGCCTTCCAATAAACGCCTGCCGGCAGTGATCGCCCTTTCCTTGGGGATCGGCATGGCAACCCTGGACACGGCCATCGTCAACACGGCGCTGCCGACGCTGGCCGAGGGCATCGGCACGGATTCGGCCTCGGTGATCTGGGTGGTCAACGCCTACCAACTGGCGATTATCGCCACGGTGCTGCCCTTTGCTTCGTTGAGTGATGTGCTGGGGCACCGCCGGGTCTACCTCGGCGGGCTGCTGCTGTTTATTGTCTCGTCGTTGTTTTGCGGGCTGGCGGGGTCACTGCTGACCTTGACGGCCGCGCGCGTCGCGCAAGGGCTCGGTGCGGCGGCGGTGATGAGCGTCAACACGGCGCTGCTGCGGCATATTTACCCGTCAAAAATGCTCGGGCGGGGGCTGGGTTACAACTCGCTGGTGGTGGGGCTGGCGTTCACCCTCGGGCCGACCGCCGCGTCGGCGATCCTGTCGGTGGCGACCTGGCACTGGCTGTACCTGATCAACGTGCCGTTGGGGCTGTTGGCGCTGGGCCTGGGCCTGCGCTCATTGCCGGTATTGCCGTTGACCGGGCACGCGTTCGACCGTCTCTCTGCGCTGCTGTGTGCCGGCTTGTTTGCCTTGCTCGTCCTGGGGCTCGGCACCGCCGTGCACGGCGCTCAGGGCGCGTTGACCCTGGGGTTGATCGCCGTGGCGCTGGTGTGTGGCGCGTTGCTGCTGCGCCGGGAGTCGGGTCACCCGGCACCGATGTTGGCCGTGGACCTGTTCAAGCGCCCGGTATTTGCCTTGTCGTCCCTCACGGCGATTTGTGCGTTCAGTGCCCAGGGCCTGGCCTTTGTGTCATTGCCGTTCCTGTTGCAGGCGGTGCTGGGGCATAGCCAGGTCGAAACCGGTTTTCTGATGACACCGTGGCCGGCCGTGGTGGCGGTGATGGCGCTGGTGGCCGGGCGCCTGGCGGATCGGGTCTCGTTGGGTCTGCTGTGCGGCATCGGGCTGTTGATGCTCAGCATGGGCATGGCCGCGCTGGCCACGCTGGGCAGTGACGCCTCGGCCTTCGATATCGGCTGGCGCATGGCCTTGTGCGGCGCGGGGTTCGGCTTCTTCCAGTCGCCCAACCTCAAGGCCATCATGACCAGCGCGCCGTTGGCCCGCAGCGGCGGCGCCAGTGGCATCGTGGCAATTTCGCGGTTGCTGGGGCAGACGCTGGGGGCGTCGTTGGTGGCGTTCTGTTTCCACCTGTCGCTGGGCAGCGGGCCAGAGTACGCGCTGTGGCTGGGCTGCGGGTTCGCCCTGGTGGGCGCGGTGGCCAGTGGGTTGCGCTTGCTGCCCTATGACAAAAAGGTGTGATTGAGCGTTGTAAAACACGCGCCCGGAAGGCTACCGTGGCGACCTGAATATTTCGGGATGTTTCAGACTTATGTCCAGCCTGGCCCTACGCACTGCTGATGTCTCCTCCCGCCGCGCCGCGCTGACCCTCGCCTTATGCCTGCCCAGTGACGTGCTGCTGTACCTGCTGCTGCCGATGGAATCCCAGGCTTTCGGCATCACCCTGGCCCAGGCCGGGGTGTTGCTGGCCGCCAACCGCCTGGTGCGGATTTTTGGTTACCGGCACGTGCTGAATTTCTACGCGCGCAACGGTGACCGGCTGACCTGCATGATCGCGGCGGGTGCCGCCACGGTGTGCGCCTTGGGCAACTCGATGTTGTCCGGTTTCGCTGCATTGCTGGGGCTGCGGTTGATCTGGGGCCTGTGTTTTGCCGCGCTGAACCTCTCGACCCAAGTACTGGCAACCTCCGAGGCTGTGGGGTCGGCGCGCCGGGCAGGGCGCTCACGGGCGGTGATCGCGCTCGGGCCGATGCTGGCGTTGCCGCTGGGCGGCTGGCTGACGTTATGGGCCGGGCCGCGTCCGATCTTTCTGATTCTCGCCGGTTGCTGCCTGCTGGGCGTGTGGGCGGCGCGCGGTTTGCCTGCCAGTGGGCATGATTTGCACAGCACCGGGCGCCGCTTCAAATGGCCCGACAGTGTGGCGACCTGGTCATTTATCGAGGGCGTGGCGCTGGACGGCCTGTTTATCTTTGGCCTGTCGATTCAGGCGCAAAAGATTCTCGGCGGCGACGCGGTGCTGATCGCCGGCGGGTTGATGGCCTTGCGTTACGCCTCGGAAATGCTCTTGAGCCCCTTGGGCGGCCGTGCTGCGCAGCATTTTGGCGCCACCTCGATGTTGCTGCTGTTTTCGTTTTTGAGTGCCCTGGCCCTGACGGCGTTTGGCAGTTACTGGGTGATCGTCGGCGCGGCGGCGGTGCTGGTGCTGAGGGCGCTGCAATTGCCGCTGGTGACTACCTTGGTGGCCGAGCGCAACCCCGGCTCGATGCGCGTGTCGGCCCTGGCCTCCAACGCCGTGTGGCGCGATGTCGGCGCTGGCCTCGGGCCATTGCTGGCGGGCCTGCTGCTGCCGGTGGCCTCGGCGCCGTGGGTGTTTGGCCTGGCGGGCGCGGCGATTGCCGTCAGCGCGGTGTTCTGCTGGCGGGCAAAGGTTTCCACCTGACGCGGTGAGGGTGTGCCAGGCCTGTTGGCTCAGGCGCTTTTAAGGCTTTCCAGCCAGGCAGGGTCGAGCCGGTTTTGCTCGGTGTCGATCCCCAGCGCCTGCATTTTCGCTTTGTGGGCCTCGATCTCTCCCATCAATTGCGCCTGTGCGCTGGAGTTGGCATCCAGTGCATGCATCTGCGTGAGCCCCAAGTGGTAAAAGCGCAACAGCTTGATGGCTGTCGGGTCGTTGGCCTGCACGCGCTCGGTCACTTTGTGCATCACATTGGTGACGCTCATCAGGCTGCGCTTGAGCCGCCAGCCATACACCGCTGGCGCGAACCATGGCTGGGTCCAGAACGGGCCACGGACCAAGGCGACAGTGATCAGCACCCCGGCAAACACGCCGCCGACATTGAAGCGGAAGTTGTCCCCGCCAGGCTCGCCGAACAGCATCACCGCCAAGGTCGACAGCAACATGGCCAGGGCCACGAACAGCACGG
>NZ_JBARTQ010000210.1:0-4929 GCF_049645325.1 Pseudomonas sp.
GTTCTATCATGGTCTAAACATAAGCGCAAAATCACAGCTTTGGAAGTGTTGTCTTGTAAATAGTCATACTATATAGTCGGGCTTAACTGAGGTATGGCCCTGGCGGATTTTCGCGAGAGGCGTCCCCCCGAGCTTCTATAAAAACAACAATCGGAGATCGACCCCCATGAGCCAGGAACTGCGGCTTATTCGGCGCATCACGCTGAAACTGATTCCCTTCCTGATCCTGCTGTACCTGGTTGCCTACGTGGACCGCTCGGCGGTGGGCTTTGCCAAGCTGCACATGGGCGCCGACGTCGGCATCGGCGATGCCGCGTATGGCTTGGGCGCGGGGTTGTTCTTCATTGGCTATTTCCTGTTCGAGATCCCCAGCAACCTGATGCTCGACCGTTTCGGCGCGCGGCGCTGGTTCGCGCGGATCATGCTGACCTGGGGCGCCATCACCATTGGCATGGCGTTCGTGCAGGGCCCGCACAGCTTCTACGTGATGCGCTTTCTGCTCGGCGCGGCGGAAGCCGGTTTCTTCCCGGGCGTTCTCTACTACATCACCCAATGGTTCCCGGTGCGCCATCGCGGCAAGATCCTCGGGCTGTTCATCCTGTCTCAACCGATCGCGATGATGATCACCGGCCCGGTGTCCGGTGGCTTGCTGGGCATGGACGGCATTCTTGGGCTGCACGGCTGGCAGTGGCTGTTCATTGTGATTGGCACCCCGGCGCTCTTGCTGACCTGGCCGGTGCTGCGCTTCCTGCCGGATGGCCCCAAGCAAGTCAGCTGGATGAGCGAGGACGAAAAAACCTGGCTCAGCGGCGAACTGAACAAAGACCTGCAAGCCTATGGCCAGACCCGCCACGGCAACCCGCTGCACGCCCTCAAAGACACGCGGGTGTTACTGCTGGCGCTGTTTTATCTGCCGGTGACCCTGAGCATCTACGGCCTGGGCCTGTGGCTGCCGACCCTGATCAAACAGTTCGGCGGCAGTGACCTGGTCACCGGTTTTGTCTCGGCGGTGCCGTACATCTTCGGGATCATCGGGCTGCTGATCATCCCGCGCAGCTCCGACCGCTTGAATGACCGTTACGGCCACCTCGCCGTGCTCTACGTGCTCGGCGCCATCGGCCTGTTCTTCAGCGCCTGGCTGAATGTGCCGGTGCTGCAAATGGCGGCGCTGTGCCTGGCGGCGTTCGCGCTGTTTTCCTGCACGGCGGTGTTCTGGACCTTGCCGGGGCGGTTTTTTGCCGGTGCCAGTGCCGCCGCAGGTATTGCCTTGATCAACTCAGTGGGCAACCTCGGCGGTTATATCGGCCCGTTCGTGATCGGTGCGCTCAAGGAATACACCGGCAATCTGGCCTCAGGCTTGTACTTCTTGTCGGCGGTGATGGTGTTTGGCCTGCTGCTCACTGGCGTGGTTTACCGCCTGCTGGAGCGCAAGCATGTGCTGCCCGCCGATCAATTCGCCGCCAGCGCCCGTGGCGCTACACGCACTTAATTCAGGAGATATGGCATGCGTTTAGTTCAGTTCGAGTTACGTAATGGCGAGCGCCGCGTCGGCGTGGTCGAAGGCACTAAACTGCGCGAAGTGCAAACTACCCGCAGCGTGCGCGAGCTGGCGCTGGCCGCCATCGAAGCCGGTGTGGGCCTGGCGCAACAGGTGAATAGCCTGGGCCTGGGCGACAGCTACGATTACGCGGCACTGTTGGCCGACCTGAAAATCCTGCCGCCACTCGACCACCCAGACCCGGCACACATGCTGATCAGCGGTACCGGCCTGACGCACTTGGGCAGCGCTTCGGCGCGCGACAAGATGCATCAGCAGGCCGGTGACGACAGCGCGATGACCGACACCATGCGCATCTTCAAGTGGGGCGTGGAAGGCGGCAAACCGGCGGCCGGCCAGGCAGGCGTGCAGCCGGAGTGGTTCTACAAAGGCGACGGCAGCATCGTCGTGCGCCCGGGCGCGGCCTTTCCGGTCCCACCGTTTGCCGACGACGCCGGTGAAGAGCCGGAGATCGGCGGCCTTTACGTGATCGGCCCCGACAGCAAACCTTATCGCCTGGGCTTTGCGGTGGGTAACGAGTTCTCCGACCACATCATGGAACGCAAGAATTACCTGTACCTGGCCCACTCCAAACTGCGCAGTTGCAGCTATGGCCCCGAGTTGCGCGTGGGCGAATTGCCCGAGCACCTGGCGGGCACCAGCCGCATCCTGCGCAATGGCGAGGAAATCTGGCGGAACGAATTCCTCAGCGGCGAGGCCAATATGTGCCACAGCCTGGAAAACCTCGAATACCACCATTTCAAATACAGTCAGTTCCTCAAGCCGGGCGATGTGCATATTCACTTTTTCGGCACCGCCACCCTGTCATTCGCCGACGGTATACGTACCCGGCCGGGGGATGTGTTCGAGATCAGCCAGGCTGACTTCGGCGCGCCGCTGGTCAACAGTGTCGGCACGGCTGACGCGGTGTTTGAACCCGGCGCTGTCATCACGCTTTAAGGAGACCACCATGACTCAGTTTCTCGGCCACAACTACATCGGCGGCCAGCGCAGCGCCAACGGCAGCGTCACCCTTGAGAGTGTCGACGCCAGCACCGGCGAAGCCTTGCCCCAGGCCTTCTACCAGGCCACGCCGGAGGAGGTCGACGCCGCCGCCAAGGCAGCCGCAGCAGCTTACCCGGCCTACCGTGCGTTGAGTGCCGCGCGCCGCGCGCAGTTCCTGGATGCGGTGGCCGATGAGCTGGACGCGCTGGGGGATGATTTCGTCGCGCTGGTGTGCCGCGAAACCGCGTTGCCTGCGGCGCGCATCAAAGGCGAGCGCGGGCGTACCAGCGGCCAGATGCGCCTGTTCGCCACCGTGCTGCGCCGGGGTGATTTCTACGGCGCGCGCATCGACAAGGCATTGCCCGATCGCCAACCGCTGCCGCGTCCGGACCTGCGCCAATACCGCATTGGCCTCGGCCCCGTGGCGGTGTTTGGCGCCAGCAATTTCCCCCTGGCATTTTCCACCGCGGGCGGCGATACAGCAGCGGCGTTTGCGGCAGGTTGCCCGGTGGTGTTCAAGGCCCACAGCGGGCACATGGCGACCGCCGAGTGCGTTGCCGATGCAATCATTCGTGCAGCGGAAGCGACCGAAATGCCGGCGGGCGTGTTCAACATGATTTTCGGCGGTGGCGTCGGCGAGGCGCTGGTCAAGCACCCGGCGATCCAGGCCGTGGGTTTCACCGGCTCGCTCAAAGGTGGCCGCGCCCTGTGTGACATGGCCGCCGCACGTGCGCAGCCGATTCCGGTGTTCGCCGAAATGTCGAGCATCAACCCGGTGATTGTGCTGCCTCAGGCCCTGCAGGCACGGGCCGAAAGCATCGCCCGCGACCTCACCGCTTCGGTGGTGCAAGGCTGCGGCCAGTTTTGCACCAACCCCGGTTTGGTGATCGGTATCGCGTCGCCTGAATTCAGCGCCTTCACCCAGCAGGTCGCGCAACTGATCGGCGATCAACCGGCGCAAACCATGCTCAACGCCGGCACTTTGAGCAGTTACGGTAAAGGCCTGGAGAAACTCCTGGCTCACCCGGGCGTTCAACATCTAGCGGGTAATGCCCAAGCCGGCAATCAGGCGCAGCCGCAGTTGTTCAAGGCCGATGTCAGCTTGCTGATCGACGGTGATGAAGTGCTGCAGGAAGAAGTGTTCGGCCCCACCACCGTGTTTGTCGAAGTGGCCGATCAGGCGCAGCTCAGCGCCGCCTTGCACGGGCTGCACGGGCAACTCACGGCGACCGTCATTGGCGAGTCGGCGGACTTTGAACAGTTCGCCGAACTGACGCCGCTGCTGGAGCAAAAAGTCGGGCGCATCCTGCTCAACGGCTACCCGACCGGTGTGGAAGTCTGCGATTCGATGGTCCACGGCGGGCCTTATCCCGCCACATCGGACGCGCGCGGCACGTCGGTCGGCACGCTGGCCATCGACCGCTTCCTGCGCCCCGTGTGCTTCCAGAATTACCCTGATAGCCTGCTGCCCGACGCGTTGAAAAACGCCAACCCGTTGCGTATCCAACGGCTGGTGGATGGCACGCCATCCCGCGACCCGCTGTAACGCGCACCTGAGAAAAAATAACAATCCAGGAGGCTACATGTCGTGTATCGCTGTTACCCCGCACCGCGCGCAATTGGGCGAAGGGCCGTTCTGGGACGTGCCGACCCAGGCGCTGTACTGGGTCAATATCGTCGGCAAACAGGCGCTGCGCCTGATGGACGGGCAGCTGCAGGTCTGGCAGTTGCCGGAGCATGTCTCGGCCTTTATCCCGTGTGAAAGCGGCGATGCGCTGGTGACCTTGAGCAGTGGTGTGTATCGGCTCGACCTTGCCACCGAAGCCCTGACCCTGCTGTGCGTGGCCGACCCGCAACCGGGCAACCGTGGCAATGAAGCGCGCTGCGATGCCATGGGCCGCCTGTGGTTGGGCACCATGCAAAACAACATCGGCGAGGGGGGTGAAGACCTGCCGATCACACGGCGTTCCGGCGGGCTGTTTCGCATTGATGCCGATGCGCAGGTCACGCCGCTGCTCAGTGGCTTGGGCATTCCCAATACCTTGCTCTGGAACGACGACGGCACCCAGGTGCATTTCGGCGACAGCATGGACGCTACCTTGTACCGGCACACGATCCAGCCGGACGGCCAGCTCGACCCGGCCCAGGTGTGGTTCGGGCCGCATGCACGCGGCGGGCCGGACGGCTCGGCGATGGACGCCGAAGGCTGTCTCTGGAACGCGCGCTGGGACGGCAGCTGCCTGCTGCGCCTGACGCCCGAAGGCGAGGTGGACCGCATCATCGAATTGCCCGTGAGCCGCCCCACCAGTTGCGTTTTCGGTGGCCCGAACCTCACCACCCTCTATATCACCAGCGCCGCCAGCCCATTGGATCACCCCCTGGATGGC
>NZ_JBARTQ010000211.1:0-2599 GCF_049645325.1 Pseudomonas sp.
ACCATGAACTATCAGTTGAACTTTGCCGCCGTTTGGCGTGATTTCCCCAGCTTGCTGGCGGGGCTCGGCCTGGGCCTTGAGCTGGCCCTGCTGTCGATCGCGATTGGCTGCGTGATCGGCCTGATGATGGCGTTTGCGATGTTGTCCAAACACCGTGCCTTGCGAATTTTCGCCTCGGTGTATGTGACGGTGATCCGCAACACGCCCATCCTCGTGCTGATCCTGTTGATCTACTTTGCGTTGCCGAGCCTGGGGATTCGTCTCGATAAAATCCCGTCCTTCATCATCACCTTGTCGTTGTACGCCGGTGCCTACCTGACCGAAGTATTCCGCGCCGGGCTGTTGAATATTCCCAAGGGCTTGCGTGAAGCCGGGCTGGCCATCGGCCTGGGCGAGTGGCGAATCCGCGCCTACATCACCGTGCCGGTGATGCTGCGCAACGTGCTGCCTGCGCTGTCGAACAACTTCATTTCGCTGTTCAAGGACACTTCGCTGGCCGCGGCCATTGCGGTGCCGGAGCTGACCTATTACGCCCGCAAGATCAACGTCGAAAGCTACCGGGTGATTGAAACCTGGATGGTCACGACCGCGCTCTACGTGGCTGCCTGTTACCTCATTGCCATGCTGCTCCGTTACCTGGAACAGCGTCTGGCGATCCGTCGTTAAGGAAGGTGTCCATGTACGAATCCCCCAGCTGGCTGCATGAGTTGTGGATCGCCCGGGATACCCTCTGGGCGGGCTTTCAGACCAGTGTTTATGTTTCGGCCCTGGCAATTATTTTTGGCACGCTGATCGGTATCGTCGCCGGGTTGATCCTGACCTACGGCAAATTCTGGATGCGTGCGCCGTTTCGCCTATATGTGGACCTGATCCGTGGCACGCCGGTGTTTGTGCTGGTACTGGCCTGTTTCTACATGCTGCCGGCGCTCGGGTGGCAGATCACCGCGTTCCAGGCCGGTGCGGTCGGGCTGACGCTGTTCTGCGGCTCCCACGTGTCGGAAATCGTGCGCGGCGCGCTGCAAGCCATTCCCCGTGGGCAACTGGAAGCGGGCAAGGCCATCGGCCTGACCTTTTACCAGTCCCTGGGTTACGTGTTGCTGCCCCAGGCGCTGCGCCAGATCCTGCCGACCTGGGTCAATTCCTCCACCGAAATCGTCAAGGCCTCGACGTTGCTCTCGGTGATCGGCGTGGCCGAGTTGCTGCTCAGTTCCCAGCAAGTCATCGCACGCAATTTCATGACCCTGCAGTTCTACCTCTTTGCCGGGTTTCTGTTCTTTGTCATCAACTACGCCATCGAGTTATTCGGGCGCTACATTGAAAAGCGGGTGGCCTTGCCATGAACCAACCTCAAAAAGAACAACCGCTGCTGAACATTCGCGGCCTGCGTAAACAATACGGCCAGGTCGAAGTGCTCAAGGGCGTCGACCTGTCCATGCAACGCGGCAACGTGGTGACGTTGATCGGCTCCAGCGGCTCGGGCAAGACCACGCTGCTGCGTTGCGTCAACCTGCTGGAAGAGTTCCAGGGCGGGCAGATCACCCTCGACGGCGAGTCCATCGGCTACAGCGAAATCGCCGGCAAGCGCGTGCGTCACCCGGAGCGCGTGATCTCCCAGCACCGCGCGATGACCGGCATGGCGTTCCAGCAATTCAACCTGTTCCCGCATTTGACGGCGCTGCAGAACGTCACCCTTGGCCTGCTCAAGGTCAAGAAAATGGGCAAGGACGAAGCCGTGGCCCTGGCCGAAAAGTGGCTTGACCGCGTGGGCTTGCTGGAACGTCGCAACCACTTCCCCGGTCAGTTGTCCGGCGGCCAGCAACAGCGTGTGGCGATTGCCCGCGCCATTGCGATGAACCCGAGCCTGATGCTGTTCGACGAAGTCACCTCGGCCCTCGACCCGGAGTTGGTGGGCGAAGTGCTCAGCGTGATCAAAGGCCTGGCAGAAGAGGGCATGACCATGTTGCTGGTCACCCACGAAATGCGCTTTGCCTATGAAGTGTCCGACAAGATCGTGTTCATGAACCAGGGCCGCATCGAAGAGCAGGGCAGTGCGAAGGACATCTTCGAACGCCCGCAATCGCCGCGCCTGGCGGAATTTTTGAAGAACATTCGGTTTTAATTTTTAGTCAGCAGGAGAAACAACTTATGAGCATTACTCGTTACGGCGCCGGCAGTACCGCCGGTGGTGGCCAGCCACGTCCTTTCGCCCGCGCGGTGGAAGCGGATGGCTGGCTCTACGTCTCGGGCCAGGTGCCGGCGGTGGACGGTGAAATCATCAACGGCGGCATCATCGAGCAAACCCGCCAGACCATGCGCAACGTGGTGGCGATTCTTGAAGAAGCCGGCTACGAGCTCAAAGACGTGGTGCGCGTGGGTGTGTGGCTGGAAGACCCACGGGACTTCTGGAGTTTCAACAAGGTCTTCGGCGAATACTTCACCCCGGAACACGCCCCGGCGCGCGCCTGTGTGCTAGCCAACATGATGGTCGACTGCAAGGTTGAGATTGATTGCGTGGCCTACAAGAAAAAAGGCTAAATGCCCCATTCTTGAAATCACTGAAGATCAAATGTGGGAGCGGGCTTGCTCGCGAATGCGGTGT
>NZ_JBARTQ010000212.1:0-3104 GCF_049645325.1 Pseudomonas sp.
GGCTTGCCCTGCGCTGGGCGGCGCAGCAGCCCCCAATACTGAGACCCCATCCTTTCTGAAGGAATGAGGTGGTCTTCACAGGGGCTGCTGCGCAGCCCGGCGCAGGGCAAGCCTGCTCACCACAACACGCCATCTCATCACATCAAGCCTGCTCATCACAAAGCGCCGCTCACCACCGGCGAGCGGCGCTTGCCTTCCTGTCACACCTTGTCTCATCTTCGGTTATGCTCGCCCTTCGTCGTGAATCAACGGAGCCCCCATGACCGCTGCCCGCCTGCTTCTCCCCTTGAGCCTTGCCCTGCTGGGCGCGTGCGCCAGTACGCCGAAGCAAAATGTCACCGTGGAAAACCAGAGCGCCTGCCCGCTCCAGCTTAAAAGCGGACAAAACCTGATCCTCAGCCTGCCAAGTAACCCCACCACCGGCTATCGCTGGGCCATTCAGGATTCCGCCGGCGGCGTGCTGCGCGCGTTGAGCCCTGAGGTCTACAGCAGTTCAGAATCCGGCGTGATCGGCGGCGGCGGCCAGTCCACCTGGCGCTTTCAGGCCTTCGCTGCGGGCCAGGGCCGTTTGCGCCTGACCTCCCAACAACCTTGGGAACCTGAAGCCGAACCTGCCGAAACCTTCGACTGCGCCATCACGGTGAACTGATATGCCTTGGCTGATTCTTGCATTGATGGGCGCCGGCACCTTTATCTACGGCCTGACCACCCATGCGGCGCTTCTGTGCCTGCTGGTCAAACCGTTGCCGGTCCTGGCGCTGCTGGGTTGGCTGCATGACGCGCCGCCCACCGACTATCGACGCTGGATCAGCCTGGGGCTGATTTTTTCGCTGGTGGGCGACGTGTTGCTCGCCTGGCCGGGGGACCTGTTCATCTTTGGCCTCGGCGCGTTTCTGTTTGCGCACCTGGCGTACCTGAAAGCCTATTTCAGTGATTGCCGCCGCTGGGCATGGTTGCCATTGGTATTGGCACTCGGCGTGGGCGCCGTGCTGCTGAGCATTTTGATTGCCCATGGCCTCGGCGATTTACTGATTCCGGTGGTGGTTTATGCATGGGTGATCAGCGCCATGCTCTGGCGCGCACTGGCACGGCTGGGCAGCGACGTGCCGAAACGCTCGGCGGCATTGGCGGCAGCAGGCGCGGTGTCGTTTGTGTTTTCCGACACATTGATTGGGATCAACCGGTTTGTGGTCGCGTTCGAAGCAGCGCCCTATCTGTTGATCACCACTTACTGGTTGGGCCAGTGGGGCATCACCGCGTCGGCTTTCCATCAGACAACCCGCGCATCGACGCGCCAACCTGGCTAAAATGCCGGCCTTTCCCCTTTCGTCGCCGGAACAACCGTGAGCAAAGAACCCGATCGCCTATTCGCCCAGCCCCTGCCCCAGGTGCCGGACTTCGCCTTTAACGAGGACGTGGTGCGGGTGTTCCCGGACATGATCAAGCGCTCGGTGCCGGGTTACCCGACCATTGTCGAGAACCTCGGCGTGCTCGCGGCGCAGTTCGCTCAACCCAACAGCGTGCTTTACGACCTGGGTTCGTCCCTCGGCGCCGTGACCCAGGCGTTGCGCCGCCATGTGCGCACCGACGGTTGCCGGGTGATCGCTGTGGATAACTCGGCGGCCATGGTCGAGCGCTGCCGCGAATACCTCAATGGCCAGGACTCGATGTTCCAGGAGTTGTTGCCGGTTGAAGTGATCGAGGGCGATATCCTCGCGCTGCAGTTCCAGCCGGCTTCGGTGGTGGCATTGAACTTCACCCTGCAATTCATTGCCCCGGATCAGCGCTTGGCGCTGCTCGGGCGTATCCGCCAGTCGCTGTTGCCGGGCGGCGCGTTGATCCTCTCGGAAAAGCTGCGCTTCAATGATCCTGAAGAACATGCGCTGCTCACCGACCTGCACATCGCGTTCAAACGCGCCAACGGCTACAGCGAACTGGAAATTGCCCAGAAGCGCAGCGCCATCGAAAACGTCATGAAGCCCGACAGCCTCGAAGAACACCGCGAACGCCTGCTGGCGGCCGGGTTCTCGACCGTCGTGCCGTGGTTCCAGTGTCTTAACTTTGCCTCGTTGATTGCCTTGCCATGATTGATCTGTCCCCCCTCGCCCGCCATCTGGTCGGCACTCCCCTGGCCGTTTGGGCCCAAGGCCTGCAAGCGCAACTCGACAGCAAGATGGAAAAGGGCCATGGCGACCTGGAGCGCTGGCAGAGCGCGCTCGACGCACTGCCGAACATCCAGCCCAGTGACGTTGATTTGCTCAACGGCCTGACACTCGACACCGCGTGCGACGACGCCACCCGCGCGCAAATGCACACCGCGTTGATGGGCCTGAGCCCGTGGCGCAAGGGCCCGTTCAACCTGTTCGGCGTGCACGTGGACACCGAATGGCGCTCAGACTGGAAGTGGTCCCGCGTGGCGCCGCACTTGAATTTGCACGGCAAACGCATCCTCGATGTGGGCTGCGGCAATGGTTACTACATGTGGCGCATGCTCGGCGCGGGCGCCGACAGTGTGATTGGCGTGGACCCGAACTGGCTGTTCTTCTGCCAGTTCCAGGCCGTACAGCGTTACCTGTCGCAGCCCAAGGCCTGGCACTTGCCGTTCCCGTTTGAAGATTTGCCGCCGAACATGGAAGGCTTCGACACCGTGTTTTCCATGGGCGTGTTCTACCATCGGCGTTCGCCGATCGAGCATTTGCTGGCCCTGAAAGACTGCCTGGTCAAAGGCGGCGAACTGGTGCTGGAAACCCTGGTGGTCGACGGCGATCAGCAGCAAGTGCTGGTGCCGGAAGACCGCTACGCGCAGATGCGTAACGTGTGGTTCCTGCCGTCGGTGCCCGCACTGATGCTGTGGCTGCGGCGCGCGGGTTTCAGTGACGTGCGTTGCGTGGATGTGAGCGTGACCACCGTCGAGGAACAACGCGGGACCGAGTGGATGAAGTTTCAGTCACTGAGCGATTTCCTCGACCCGGAGGATCACAGCAAGACGATTGAAGGGCTGCCGGCGCCGATGCGGGCGGTGATTGTCGCCCGCAAATAATCTTCCAGACCGATGGAGATCAAATGTGGGAGCGGGCTTGCTCGCGAATGCGGTGGGTCAGCCA
>NZ_JBARTQ010000213.1:0-2334 GCF_049645325.1 Pseudomonas sp.
GTACCGCAATAATGCTGTCACGGCATTCAAGATTCAGTTCAACCTTTTCGACAGGGATACTGTCCAGTCGCAGCTGTGGCGAGTAGGCTTTTCGCATCTTTGGCTCCTCGAAGATTGGGCGTCACAATTTCGTTTTGCATGTGTTTTCAACAAACAATACGAATCTTCAACTCAACTTCGTGGAGCCTTTTTGCGTTTCCACCAAAGTTTTACAAACTTTCCAGCTTAAGAGTCAGACACTAGATAAGACTTTTCTCATCGCGGAGCCGATGTGAAAAGTCGGTTGGACGAAGTGCTGCGTCGCGGGAGTGTGAGCGTGAAGCCCGAGTGGGAGCAACGGCGGGCCGGAGTTGCTGGTGATGTGAGCCGGAGCGGGAATTGTGGGCAACCAGCGCGCAGCATCCCAGAAGCCGCGTCTTGGATGGTCGTCAAAACGCAGGTTCAGACGGCCACCAGTTGTGCGCGCGGCACGAGGTGGCAACTGAAGTGAGGGGTTGGGGCGGATTGAGTTAACCGCCTACGGTATTCCGAAACGTGGCAGTTCATTCAGCAGCGTGATGCGAGAACTGTTGCAATGGGGACAGCAAGGGGTGCGGTCGTCATCCTGGGGATCTTTTCGGTCTTCGTCCTCGCCCGGTTGACTCAACACGTTCAGCAGGTCTGCGATGGTGAGTGGCACGATCTCGTTTAGCGGGTTCTGGAGAATCAACAGCAGCCAGGCTCGACTCGACAGGTCGCGCTTGGAAGAGTGCCACAGTCCGTAGTACCGACAGCGGTGGAAACCTCGCGGCAGGACGTGCTGCAAGAACCGCCGCAGGAACTCAACACCGGGCAACCGCTCGGTCTGCCAGGTATCACTATTGCGGTCCTTCCAGCGGAAGGTCACGTGGGTCTGGTCCATGCCGAGAATCCGGGCATTGCTGATCGCCGTGCGAAAGACGTACCGCGAGAGATAGTTCAGCACGGCGTCGTTGCCGCGGCCATAATACTTGCAGAACGAGACCCACTCGCGTCGCCAGGCGTTGGCGGGGATGGTGGCCCACAGTTCCGGATTCTCCTTTCGCAGGGCATCACGGAACTTGGCGGCAATCTTTCGCGAAAGCACCTGCACCGGCACGAGGAACTTTCCTCGGGCTGGTTCCCAATGCTGACCGTCGCTGGAGATGCCACCACCCGTAATCAGCATGTGGACGTGCGGGTGATACTGCAACTGGCCGTTCCAGGAATGGAAGATGGACAGGATCCCCGGCAACGCTCCCAGATGACGCCGGACAGCACAAAGCTCTTGCACGGCCTCGGCGGCTACACGCATCAGCAGCCCGTACATCAACTTCTGATGGCGCTGAAACACGCCACGCAGCTCGGACGGTACGGTCGCCACGGCGTGAAAGTAGTCACACGGTAACAGTTCGGCTTGACGTTTGGCGAGCCACTGCTCAGTCTGCCGGGCATGGCACTTGGGGCAGGCTCGATTGCGGCAGCAGTGATACATCCAGAAGGACTCGCTGCAGTCGTCACATTGGTACAACCGCCCACCAAGTTGTTTGGTGCAGCAGGCTTCAATGTCCGCCAGGGCTCTGTTGTGCGAAGGTAACATAGTACATTGCGACCGATACTCCGCGCCGAAGCGACGCACCACGTCGGCCAATTCGACGTTCGGTGTGGCATGCTGCTGGTCCGTGTTCACCAGGCAAACAGTCGGATTAACCATGGTGGGGCCTCCTTCCCTCGAAGAGGCCCGCGGTGGCTTGCTGCAGCAGTCGCCGCAGATCCTCACGTAACGGTTCGCTCAAATGCGTATAGATTTCGGTGGAGCGGATGCTGGCATGTCCCAGCAGAATCTGGATGATGCGAATGTCCACGCCGCGCTCCAGCAGGTGTGTGGCGAAGCTGTGCCGCAGCGAGTGCGGCCGGAAGCGATGATCAAAGCCGCACTCGCTTCTGGCTTGGATGAACGCATTGCGTGCCGAGGAGTAGGACAGCGGGGTGACGATGCGCTGACTGGGGAATAACCAGTGCCGGCTGCGATGGGTCTTCCAGACCGCGCGCAGCATCTGGAGCATCGAATCGGTCAGGGGTAGAGCGCGCTCCTTGTTGCCTTTCCCGATCACGTGCAGTAGCGACTGCCCAGCGTCCACTGCCGTGATCGGCAGGGTGATCGCTTCGCCGATCCGCAATCCGTAGGCGTAAACGAGCGTGAAGCAGCCGCGATAAACGGGCTTGCGCAGCGCGCTGATCAAGCGGCGACAGTCGTCATCGGAGCGGATGTCGGGCAGACGGATATGGCGTGGCTTGCGCACTTTTTTTTCGTGAACAACGGCCACTGGTAGCCCA
>NZ_JBARTQ010000214.1:0-1594 GCF_049645325.1 Pseudomonas sp.
CTCTATCCGTCCCTGTGCACGCGATACCAAACCGCTTCCACCGTCACTGGACGGCACAGCGGTGGTGCAGCTGATACGCCAATTGGACATCGCCAAAACCTACCGCGCGCTGCTCACGACCCACCTCACCTCAGACACCGACGATACCCGCGAACGCCGTGCGCTGTTTTGCCGCCAACTGCCTTGGCAGCTGTTGCGCCATGCCCATGAAGAAAAGCTCGAAGAGCGCCTGAGCGCGACCGCCTGGGGCTTTGTCCAGCACGTCATCGACATGCCGGACGCCGTGGCGCGCGCGCTGGTCAGCACCGCCACGGCGGTCATGCGCTCACTGGCGCTGGTCGTCACCCCGGGCGCGCAGCCGGTCACGGTGCTGGGGATGTACCTGATCAGTCGTGCGCCACCCATGTCGGGGCCACTCGTGTTGTACGCCCCTCACAGCCCGTTGCGGGTGTTCACGGAGTTCGCAGGCGAGGCGCAACTGCTTGATGACATCAATCGCCCCGGCCCGCTTCAGGAGTGGATCATCCACCAGTTGGACGCGTCGCATCAGGCAACCTACCGCAACCTGTTGCGCCCCTCGCCGCCCACGGGCCAGGCAGATATTCGCCTGGCAACGAACCCGGTCCGGGGCAATGTCCTGACCCGGCTGTTTCACGACAACGCTTTGCAGTTGATCAAGATGCTCGCGGGGCAATTCGACCTGGACGGCGGGCATGCCTGGGGCAGCATTACCCAGTTGCTGCGCAAAGGCGCAATCGGCGCCCTGCACTTTATCGCCGGCAAACTCAGCTACCCGTGGGTGGTATGGCGCAGTTTCAAGCTGTTTCTGGGGTCTGCCGAAGCCCTGCAACAGCAACGTTTCGGTGAAGGCCTGCACGCGTTCGCCCTGGGCCTGGCGACCCTCGCTTCGCTGCGAAATGGGCTTGACGAGTCGTTCGCACCCGAGCCCGACCCTGCGCCGCCCGCTCAGGCTTTCGCCGCGAATATCACCGACCCGGCGCGCACCCGCATGCGACACTTTGAAGCCGGCACGGTGGCGTTATCGGACCTGCAACAAAGCCCGCAAAGCTACGTCTATTCCCAGTCGGCCAGCAACCGCCACTATGTGCCGATGGCAGGCAAGGTTTTCCCGGTCAGCCGGGCCGGTGAACGATGGCGTGTAGGCCTGGCACCGGAGCTGGGCCCTTTTGTAGAACGCAACGCCTTGGGTCAATGGGTGCTGGACCTCAGCGGACATGACCCGCGATTCGGTCCGGCGCTCTCACGCTATATGGAGCGTCTCGAAACACGCAGGGCCGAGCGCGAGTCGATCAATGTAGAAGCAGCGGGCATGCCGGCCATTCGCGCACTGTCACCCGCCAGGGCTGAGTGCATCGACAGAGCACTCAACGTCGCGACGTACTACACCGTCACCTGCCTGCGCAACCTTACGCTGTTTGCACGCCAACCCGACCCCAACTCACGTACCGCCCTGTTCCTGACCGAGATGTTTGGCGTGTTGAACGTCAGCCCGGAGCAAGTGGCGAAAATCATCACTTGCGTCGAAGCAATCATCCAAGGGCTGACCGAATACACGTTGACTCACCCCCACTCA
>NZ_JBARTQ010000215.1:0-43210 GCF_049645325.1 Pseudomonas sp.
CACCTTGCAGCACGTGAATGGTCACAGCGCCCTGGTTGTCGTCGGCAGTCGAGAACACTTGCGATTTCTTGGTAGGAATCGTGGTGTTTTTCTCGATCAGCGCAGTCATCACGCCACCCATGGTTTCGATACCCAAGGTCAGCGGGCTGACGTCCAGCAGCAGCACGTCTTTCACGTCGCCGGCCAATACTGCACCCTGGATAGCAGCACCCATGGCAACCGCTTCGTCCGGGTTCACGTCTTTACGTGCTTCTTTACCGAAGAACTCGGTCACCAGTTTCTGAACCAGTGGCATACGGGTCTGACCGCCGACCAGGATCACGTCGTTGATCGCGCCAACGTCGATACCGGAGTCTTTCAGCGCAATGCGGCAAGGCTCGATGGTACGTTGAACCAGGTCTTCAACCAGTGCTTCCAGCTTGGAGCGCGAGATTTTCACGTTCAAGTGCTTAGGACCGGTGGCGTCTGCAGTGATGTACGGCAGGTTCACGTCGGTCGACTGAGCGGAAGACAGCTCGATCTTGGCTTTCTCAGCGGCTTCTTTCAGGCGCTGCATCGCCAGCGGGTCACCTTTGAGGTTCATGCCGCTTTCTTTCTTGAATTCGTCAACGAGGTAGTCGATCAGACGAATGTCAAAGTCTTCACCGCCCAGGAACGTGTCGCCGTTGGTGGCCAACACTTCGAACTGGTGCTCGCCGTCAACTTCAGCGATCTCGATCACGGAGACGTCAAACGTACCGCCACCCAGGTCGTAAACGATCACGGTGTGATCGCCCTTGGCCTTGTCCATGCCGTAAGCCAGAGCGGCTGCGGTGGGTTCGTTGATGATACGTTTTACGTCCAGGCCCGCGATGCGGCCGGCGTCTTTGGTCGCTTGGCGCTGACTGTCGTTGAAGTAGGCCGGAACAGTGATCACCGCTTCGGTCACTGTTTCACCGAGGTAGTCTTCGGCGGTTTTCTTCATCTTTTTCAAGATTTCAGCCGAGATTTGCGGCGGCGACATTTTCTGGCCGTTTACTTCAACCCAGGCGTCACCGTTGTCAGCCTTGGCGATTTTGTAAGGGACCATCTTGATGTCTTTCTGTACGACTTCTTCGTCGAACTTACGACCGATCAGACGCTTTACCGCGTACAGGGTGTTATGCGGATTGGTCACAGCTTGACGCTTGGCGGACTGGCCCACCAGGATTTCGCCGTCGTTGGCATAAGCCACGATGGACGGGGTGGTACGTGCGCCTTCGGCGTTTTCAATAACTTTGGATACGCCGTTTTCCAGCACGGAGACGCAGGAGTTGGTAGTCCCCAGGTCGATACCGATAATTTTGCCCATGATTTACTCTCCCGAAACTTAGATTTTGTTGCCGCAGCAGTGGTGGCTAACTGCGGCAGTACTTAAACGCTTGACTTATAGATGGGGCCGTTACGACTTATTTCAAGCCTGCTCATCAATAGAAGGTGCAACAGGTGCAGGAGCCTTGCTCACCACAACCATTGCCGGGCGCAGCAAGCGACCGTTGAGCTGATAACCCTTCTGAAACACCTTCAACACGCTGTTCGGCTCAAGATCAGCATTTTCCTGCATTGCCATCGCTTGATGGTGCTCGGCATTGAACGGCTCACCGCCTTGCGGATCGATGGCTTCCAACTGATAACGCTTCAGGGTGTCCTGGAACATTTTCAGGGTCAGTTCGATCCCTTCGCGCATTGGGCGGATGTTTTCGTCGTCCGGGTTGGACAACTCAAGACCACGCTCCAGGCTGTCGATGATCGGCAACAGATCACCGGCGAATTTTTCCAGGGCGAATTTATGAGCCTTTTCTACATCCTGCTCGGCACGGCGGCGGACGTTCTGCAGATCGGCGGCAACACGCAAAGACTGATCCTGCGCGCCTGCCAGTTGCTCTTCGAGCACTTGTACACGAGCCGCCAGGTCTTCACCCGCTGCCTGGTTGGCGTCTGGAGTTTGCGTATCCTGCGTCTGTTCGTCAGCCATAGATTTCTCCTTTCAAAATCATGCGCGAACTCAACTCGCGCTTCTGTTCCGGTATATGGGGCCACAATTTCCAGGTTCAAGGGCGCAGTCGTTACCAAAAGTCTTTGCGGTAGCGCGGCTCAATCCCGCGTCGCTCATTCCTCATCGCGCTAAACAAGCGGCCTATTCAAGCAAATCGAGCTAAGCATCAGGATTGTCAGCCTCGAACAAAACACTGTATAAATAACCAGACCTAAAGCCTGGGAGCGGCCGTCATGCTCGTGCACCTGTCTGTACATAACTACGCCATCGTTGAACACCTGGATC
The DNA here is from genome assembly GCF_049645325.1 of Pseudomonas sp. Classification (GTDB taxonomy): domain Bacteria; phylum Pseudomonadota; class Gammaproteobacteria; order Pseudomonadales; family Pseudomonadaceae; genus Aquipseudomonas. The sequence continues at coordinate 2,300 of NZ_JBARTQ010000215.1, forward strand.
TCGAACTGGATCGCGGGATGAGCGTAATCACAGGCGAAACCGGCGCCGGCAAGTCGATCATGCTCGACGCCCTGGGCCTGACCCTCGGCGACCGCGCCGACAGCGGCGTGGTACGCCCCGGCGCGGACAAGGCCGACATCCTGGCCACCTTTGACCTGGCGGACATCCCGGAAGCCGAAACCTGGCTGACCGAACGCGACCTTAATAATGAAGGCCCGTGCATCCTGCGCCGGGTCATCACCGCCGAAGGGCGCTCGCGCGGCTATATCAATGGAACGCCCTGCCCCCTCGGCGACTTGAAAGCCCTGGGCGAGCTGCTGATTGATATCCACAGCCAGCACGAACATCAGTCCCTGCTTAAAACCGACACTCACCGGCGCCTGCTTGACGAATACGCTGGCGCCACCGACCTTGCCCGCCAGGTACAACTGGCCGCCCAACGCTGGAGGCAGACGCGCCAGGAACTGGAACGCCTGTCCAATTCCGGCGACGAACAACGCGCGCGCCATCAGTTGCTCAGCTATCAACTTGAAGAGCTGGAAAGCCTTGGCCTGGGCGAAACCGAACTGGAACAGTTGGAGCAGGAACACAAGAACCTCACCAATGCCGAAACCCTGCTGGGTATTTGTCGCCAGGTGGTGGAGCAATGCAGCGAGAGCGATTCCGGGAATGTGCTGAATGCGCTGACGGCCAGCCTCAATCGACTGTCCAGTGTGAACAGCGGGTCCGGCTCATTAAGTGAGGCGACAACGCTGCTGACCAGTGCGCAAATCCAGGTAGAAGAAGCGGTCGGCGAACTGAACCGCTTCCTCGACCACTTTGATGCCGACCCGGCGCGCCTGCAGGAAATCGAGGAGCGCCTGGACACTATCTATACGCTGGCACGCAAGCATCGCATTCAGCCCACCGAAGTGGCGACGATGCAGCAGAAGCTGCTGGATGAAATCGAAACCCTGAATGCGAATGACGAATCCATCGAGCGACTCGCGGATGAACTCGCCTCTTTCGCCCGCCATTATCAAGACAAGGCCCGCGAACTGAGCGACCTTCGCCATCAAGCCGCAACAGGGCTGGCCAACGCAGTGGAGCAGGAGATCCAGCGCCTGGGCATGCCTGGCGGGCGCTTCACCATCGAACTGCATGCCAACGCCAGCAATGAGCTGCAACCCCACGGCCTGGAGCAGGTGGAACTGTTGGTCAGCGCCAACCCCGGCCAGCCGCTCAAGGCACTTGCGAAAGTGGCGTCCGGTGGCGAGCTGTCCCGTATCAGCCTGGCGATTCAGGTCATCACCGCCCAGACCTCACGGGTACCCACACTGGTGTTCGATGAAGTGGACGTGGGCATTGGCGGGCCGACGGCAGAGATTGTTGGTCAGTTACTGCGTCGCCTGGGCGACCGAGGCCAGGTGTTGACGGTCACTCACTTGCCGCAAGTAGCCGCCCAAGGGCATCAGCATTTGTTTGTGCATAAGGTGCGGGGCAGCGATGCGACGCACACGGCCGTGTCCAAGCTGAACAAGTCGGAACGTGTGGAAGAAGTGGCGCGGATGCTTGGCGGTATCGACCTGACCAAAGAGTCGTTGGCTCACGCGAAGAAAATGGTCGTGGCGGCGAAAGCCTGAGGCGCGCGTTTTTCTCTGTCATAGAAAGCACGAAGGCGACCCGAGGGTCGCCTTCAATCGTTTCGCAGAGCGAATCTGCGTCGATTTTTACTTTTTCTTACGGATGTACAGGACCAGATTATGGTCCACCAAATCGAATCCGTGCTGCTCAGCGATCATGTGCTGGAGCTTCTCGATTTCCGGACTGGTGAACTCGATAACCTCATTGGTATCCAGGTCAACCATGTGGTCGTGATGACCACCGTCAGCCAATTCGAACACTGCATGACCGCCGTCGAAATTATGACGAACCACCAGCCCTGCGGCTTCAAACTGGGTCAGCACACGGTAAACCGTGGCCAGGCCAACGTCCTCGTTAGACTCCATCAGTGCCTTGTAAACATCTTCGGCACTCATGTGGCGCTGCTCAGCAGAATCGAGCATTTGTAGAATCTTGACTCGTGGCAGAGTCACTTTAAGACCGGCTTTGCGTAGTTCGCTATTTTCAACCATGGTTAGCTTTCTCGCGGATGCTGCTTCGCAGCTTCTCTTAATACGGGTATGATCGGCGTTTACGTTGTCCCAGCCAAGATAGTGGAAGTCGCCCACCGATGCAAAACACCAAGCTCTTGCTAACCAGTTTCACCCTTGTGGGACTGCTCGCACTCGCCGGTTGTTCATTCCCCGGGGTTTACAAAATCGACATCCAGCAGGGCAATGTCGTCACGCAGGACATGATAGACCAGTTACGCCCGGGAATGACCCGACGGCAAGTACGGTTTATCATGGGTAATCCTCTGCTGACCGACACGTTCCATGCCGATCGCTGGGATTATCTCTATAGCATCCAGCCTGGTGGCGGTGAACGCCAACAGGAGCGCGTCAGTGTCATCTTCAATGGCAATGATCAGCTTGTTAGCCTGTCCGGTGACTTCATGCCCGGCGTAAGCCGTGATGAAGCCTTGCTGGGCAAGGACAAAGGCACCAACGTGACCGCGCCTGCGCAGGAAGCCGAGAAGCCGAAGTCCGAGGTGCCGGCCAAGCCAGGCTCCCTGCTGGATCAGATCCAGAAGGACGTCGACGGCGTGCAAGCCGTTCCAGTCCCGACGCCACAACCTCTGGACACCAGCCCGCAGTAACTTTGCGGCGCTCAACAAAAAGCCCGGCATGCCGGGCTTTTTGTTGTCTGCTGACTGGCAAGCCTACGAATTCTGTTGCCTGGCCAATGCCGCCTTGGCCGCACGCAACCTGCGCACCTCTTTGGGGTCAGCCAGCAAGGGCCGGTAAATCTCAATACGGTCCCCCGGCTGCACGGCATGCAACTCAGGGTTCGCGACCACTTTGCCGAATATCCCCAGCGCACATTCAGGCAACACAAGCTGTGGAAATTGCGCAGCAATCCCGGATGCCTGCACTGCCGCTCGCAGGTTCGTGCCCGCCGGCACCGTCACCGCCAACAGCACCTGGCGATCTTCGTCGGCATAGACCACTTCAACCTCAACCATGCAGTTGCTTGGCTCGCTGGCAGAACGCGTCCACCAGGGTATTGGCGGCCTGATTGAACAACGGCCCCAACGTCGCGCGAACAATTGGCCCCGCGTAATCAAAGGACAAGTCCAGGCTGATCTTGCAGGCCTTGTCGGTCAGCACCTTGAATACCCACACACCATGCAACTGGGTAAACGGCCCTTCCTGCAGATTCATTTCAATGGATTTCCCCGGCACCAGCACATTGCGCGTCACAAAGTGCTGGCTTAAGCCGCCCTTTGCCACCCCGACACGGGCGACCATGTGGTCATCGCTGCTCTCCAGCACTTCAGCGGCAGAGCACCACGGCAGAAATTCCGGGTAACGCGCCACGTCGTTGACCAGGTCGTAGAGCGCCTGCGCCGGATAAGGCAGTAAGGCCGAACGTTGAATATGCGTCGTCATGTGAGCGTTACTTCCACTGCTGAGGCAAACATCGCGAAAGAACAGCCCGATCCGCGAGAGAAAAAAATCAAAGTACAGGCTGCATTGTCCGGGATTCGTCCAACACGCTCAAGCACGCAGGTTGACCGTAGCCGACACGCTCGCAACTCCCTATAATGCCGCCCCTATGGCTAAACAAAAGAAACACCCCACAGGGACCATCGCGCAAAATAAAAAGGCGCGACACGATTACTTCATCGAACATCGGTTCGAGGCTGGTCTGGTCCTGGCCGGCTGGGAAGTAAAAAGTCTGCGCGCCAGCAAGCTGCAACTGGTCGACAGCTACGTACTGCTCAAGGATGGCGAGGCATGGCTGCTGGGCAGTCATATCACCCCGCTGACCACTGCGAGCACGCACGTGATTGCCGACCCGGTTCGCACGCGCAAGCTGCTGCTCAACGCCCGCGAACTGGAAAAGCTCGCCGCTGCCGTGCAGCAGAAAGGCTACGCCTGCATCTGCCTGTCGTGGTACTGGAGCAAGCACCTGGTCAAGTGCGAGATCGCGCTGGGCAAGGGCAAGAAGGAATACGACAAACGCGACACCGAGCGTGAACGCGATTCCAATCGCGAGTTGCATCGCGCCGTGCGCAACAAGGGCAAGGAAGACTAATCCTTGTGACGATGTAGCCTTGGGCGACCGCCCTCGGCTACATGCCTTTACGTCGCTCCGCCCGAGCCACGCGCTGAACCTCCTGACGCACCTCCTCGAGCACTTCCTGCACATACAGCAGGTGACGTGTTGAGACTTCCCGCGCCTGCTCGGCCCGCCCCTCGATAATCGCCAGGTACAGGTCCCGATGCTGACTGATCAGCATGTCCCGGGTTTCCGTGCGCTGCTGGTACATGCCGCCGATGTTGGTCACCACATTGCGCTTGAGCAAATCGAACAGGCCACGAATGGTGTGCAGCAACACCGCGTTATGGCTGGCCTCGGCAATGGCCAAGTGAAACCTCGCATCCGCCGCGCCCTCTTCCGCACGGCTCACTTCATCAGAACGCGTGTAGCAATCCTGTAACGCTTCGAACGCTGCCGTCAGCCGCTCGCGGTCAACTTCAGTAGCACGCAACGCGGCGTAATACGCACACGACGCTTCGAGGGTCTGACGAAACTCCAGCAGATCACGCTGAGCCTCGGGGTTATTTTCCAGCAGGTGCAGCAGCGGATCACTGAACGTCGACCCCAAAGAGTCCGCCACATAGTTACCGCCGCCCTGACGACTGACCAACAACCCCTTGGCCGCGAGCTTCTGGATCGCCTCGCGTAACGACGGGCGCGACACGCCAAACTGCTCAGCCAAAGCGCGCTCGGCCGGCAAGCGTTCACCCGACTTCAGCGTGCCCTCAAGGATCATGCCCTCAAGCTGCTCGACGATATCGTCAGACAAACGGCGCTGACGCACCTGATCAAACCCCATAACTCACTCTCCACAATCCCGACCACTCGCCGGGCCCTCTATTCTGGCCTATCGCCGCGCTTGCAGCACCTATCAGAACACCTTCGATTTACCCCATCAGCCCACCCGACCCACACCCCTACGACCAAAGTTTCGCAGGCGGCAAATTGACACACCCCCACCCAGGCTTTTACTCTAGCCGACGGCGCCTGTAAATTGGTATTACCAATTATCCAAGCCGACCAAACAGTGCCTGACCAACAACAATTAGGGGCCACCCCACCATGCAAACCTGGCAACAGCTTTACAGCCCTCTCGGCAGCCTCGGCCTGTCCGCATTGGCTGCCGTCATTCCGATCGTATTCTTCTTCCTGGCCTTGGCCGTGTTTCGCCTCAAAGGCCACGTGGCCGGCAGCATCACCCTGGCGCTGTCGATCCTGGTGGCGATCTTTGCCTTCCAGATGCCCGTGGACATGGCGCTGGCCGCCGCCGGTTATGGTTTTGCCTACGGCCTGTGGCCGATCGCGTGGATCATCGTCGCTGCTGTATTCCTCTACAAACTGACGGTCAAGAGCGGTCAGTTCGAGATCATCCGCAGCTCGGTGCTGTCGATCACCGACGACCAACGCCTGCAGGTGCTATTGATCGGTTTCTGCTTTGGCGCCTTCCTTGAAGGTGCCGCAGGCTTCGGTGCGCCCGTGGCGATTACCGCCGCGCTGCTGGTCGGCCTGGGCTTCAACCCGCTGTACGCCGCCGGCCTGTGCCTGATCGCCAACACCGCGCCGGTCGCCTTTGGTGCCTTGGGCATTCCGATCATTGTGGCCGGGCAAGTGACCGGCATTGACGCGTTCAAGATCGGCGCCATGGCCGGCCGCCAACTGCCGCTGCTGTCGCTGTTTGTGCCGTTCTGGCTGGTGTTCATGATGGACGGCCTGCGCGGCGTTCGCGAAACCTGGCCGGCGGCGCTGGTGGCAGGCCTGAGCTTTGCCGTCACACAGTTCTTCACCTCCAACTTCATCGGCCCGGAACTGCCGGACATCACCTCGGCCTTGGCCAGCCTGGTCGCCCTGACCCTGTTCCTGAAAGTCTGGCAACCCAAGCGCACCGCCGGCGCACACATTGCCGGTGCCACCTCCAGCGCAACGATCACCGCCAGCGCTGGCGGCTTTGGCCAACCACGCCAAACCATCGCCTCGCCCTATAGCCTCGGGCAGATTTTCAAAGCCTGGTCGCCATTCCTGATCCTGACCGTCCTGGTGACCCTCTGGACCCTCAAGGCCTTCAAGGCGATGTTCGCGGCGGGCGGGTCGATGTACAGCTGGGTATTCAACTTCGCGATCCCGCACCTCGATCAACTGGTGATCAAGGTCGCGCCGATCGTCACCACCCCTACCGCCATTCCGGCTGTGTTCAAGCTGGACCCGATTTCAGCCACCGGCACCGCGATTTTCTTCTCAGCACTGATATCCATGCTGGTGCTGAAAATCGACATCAAAACTGGTCTTACCACTTTAAAAGAAACCTTCTACGAGTTGCGCTGGCCGATCTTGTCGATTGGTATGGTGCTGGCATTCGCCTTCGTCACCAACTACTCCGGCATGTCCTCGACCATGGCGCTGGTGCTGGCCGCCACAGGCGCTGCCTTCCCGTTCTTCTCGCCTTTCCTCGGCTGGCTCGGGGTTTTTCTGACAGGCTCGGATACGTCTTCCAACGCCCTGTTCAGCTCGTTGCAAGCCACCACGGCCCACCAGATCGGCGTCAACGACACGCTGCTGGTAGCGGCCAACACCAGCGGCGGCGTGACCGGCAAGATGATCTCGCCGCAATCAATCGCCGTGGCCTGCGCCGCTACAGGCCTGGTGGGCAAAGAATCCGACCTGTTCCGCTTCACCCTCAAGCACAGCCTGTTTTTTGCCACGATCGTCGGGCTGATCACGTTGGCGCAGGCCTATTGGTTCACCGGTATGCTGGTGCACTGAGACCTGCACGTCACAGGGTAAGAATCGACGCCGGACAACGGTTCCGGCGTCAGCTATTTCTGGAGGACCGATGAGCCTGCCTGCTGCTTTTCTGAGCGACGTCGCACAACTGATCCCAAAAGGTCGTCGTTTTGACGACCCACTTTCCACCCTCGCCTTCGGCACCGACGCCAGCTTTTACCGACTGATCCCACAATTGGTGATCCGCGTGGAGTCGGAAGACGAAGTAGTGGCGCTGCTGCAGCTGGCCCAGCGTGACCGCGTACCGGTGACTTTTCGCGCAGCGGGCACCAGTTTGTCCGGCCAAGCCATCAGCGACTCGGTCCTGATCGTGTTGGGTGACAACTGGAATGGCCGTGAAATTCGCGGGCAAGGCACGCAGATCCGCCTGCAACCCGGAGTAATCGGCGCCCAGGCCAATGCGTGGCTCGCGCCGTTCGGGCGCAAGATCGGGCCGGACCCGGCGTCGATCAATGCCTGCAAAATCGGCGGCATCGTCGCCAACAATGCCAGCGGCATGTGCTGCGGGACGGCGCAGAACACCTACCACACGCTGGCGGGCATTCGCCTGGTGCTGGCCGACGGTAGCCGCCTCGACACCGAAGACACCGCCAGCGTCACCGCCTTTCGTGAACAGCAGGGCGCCCTGCTTGAACGCCTGGCGACACTCGGCCGCGAGACGCGGGCAAATGCCGAATTAGCTGCGAAAATCCGCCACAAATACCGTCTGAAAAATACCACCGGCCTGTCACTCAACGCCCTGGTGGATTTCGATGAGCCACTGGATATCCTCAGCCATCTGCTGGTGGGCTCCGAAGGCACCCTGGGCTTTATCAGCGCCGTGACTTACGACACGGTGATCGATCACCCGAACAAAGCGTCGGCGCTGATTGTGTTCCAGGATGTTGAGACCTGCTGCAACGCAGTCACGGTGCTGAAAACCCAACCGGTCTCGGCCGTTGAACTGCTGGACCGGCGCAGCCTGCGCTCCGTGCAGGACAAACCGGGCATGCCCGCTTTCGTACAGCAGCTATCGAACAATGCCTGCGCATTGCTGATCGAATCCCGCGCTGCGTCGTCGTCTTTACTGCATGAACAACTGGCGCTGATCATGGCTGCACTGGCGCCTTTCCCTGTGGAGAAACAGGTCGACTTTACCGAAGACCCGCTGGAAAACGCGCGCCTCTGGGCGATCCGCAAAGACACCTTCCCGGCCGTCGGTGCCGTGCGTAAAACCGGCACCACGGTGATCATCGAAGACGTGACCTTTCCGGTCGAGCAACTGGCCATCGGCGTTAACCGCTTGATCGAACTGTTCGACAAACATCACTACGACGAAGCCATCCTTTTCGGACACGCCTTGGAAGGTAATCTGCACTTCGTCTTCACCCAAGGCTTCAACAGCAGCGAAGAAGTCGCACGCTACCAAGCGTTCATGGACGACGTCGCGCACCTGGTGGCGGTGGAGTTCGGCGGCTCCCTGAAAGCCGAGCATGGCACCGGCCGCAATATGGCACCTTTCGTCGAGCTGGAATGGGGCAGCGATGCCTATCAACTGATGTGGCAGCTCAAGCGCCTGCTCGACCCGAACGGCATTCTCAACCCCGACGTGGTGCTCAGCGACGACCCGCAAATTCACCTCAAGCACCTCAAGCCACTGCCTGCCGCTGACGAGCTTGTGGATAAGTGCATCGAGTGCGGTTTCTGTGAGCCGGTATGCCCCTCCAAAGGCCTGACCTTGAGCCCGCGTCAACGCATCGTGATCTGGCGCGACATCCAGGCGAAAAAACGTGCGGGTATCGACACCACCGAACTGGAAACGGCCTACCACTACCAAGGCATCGACACCTGTGCCGCCACCGGGCTGTGCGCCCAACGCTGCCCTGTGGGAATCAATACCGGCGACCTGGTGAAAAAGCTGCGCGCGCGCGATGCCGACCGTACGAAAACCGCCGACTGGCTGGCCAGCCATTTCGCCACCGCCATGCAAGGTGCACGCTTTACGCTGCACGTCGCCAATGGCGCCCGCATGCTGTTCGGCGCGCCGCGCCTGGCAAAACTCTCGGCAAAAGTGACGCAACTGTCCAAGGGCCAAATCCCGCAATGGACCCACGCCATGCCGCAGCCGGAAAAAGCCATTCGCTTCAGCCCGGCCGTCACAAACGAGCGACCACGGGTGGTCTACCTGGCGGCCTGCGTCTCACGCGCCATGGGCCCGTCGGCGGGTGACAAAGAGCAGGTGTCGCTGTACGACAAAACCCGCGGCCTGCTGGAAAAAGCCGGTTATCAAGTAGTCTTCCCCGACAACCTGGACAGCCTGTGCTGCGGCCAGCCCTTCGCCTCCAAAGGCTACGCCGAACAGGCCGAGCACAAACGCCAGGAACTGATCGGCGCCCTGCTCCACGCCAGCCGTGGCGGGCTCGACCCGATCTATTGCGACACCAGCCCGTGCACCCTGCGGCTGGCGCAAGACCTTGGCGAAACGCGCCTGGACCTCTACGATCCGGTACGTTTCATCCGCACGCATTTGATGGACCGCCTCGACTTCACCCCGCAGGAAGCGCCCATCGCCGTGCACGTCACCTGCAGTACCCAGCACTTGGGCGAAAGCCAAGCCTTGATCGACCTCGCCCGGCGCTGCGCCAAAACCGTGGTGATCCCGGAGGGCATTCACTGTTGCGGCTTTGCCGGCGACAAGGGCTTTACCACCCCGGAACTCAACGCCCACTCACTGCGCACCCTGAAAGACGCCGTGCAATATTGCAGCGAAGGCATCTCCACCAGCCGCACCTGCGAGATCGGCCTGAGCCAGCATGGCGGCATTGATTACCACGGGTTGGTGTACCTCGTGGACAGGGTGACTCAGCCGCGGGTGCATTAAATAGCCAATGAAACCGAACGCCTGCGCACCGGCGTAGTCATTTGAATAGGCCTCGACGCACGAGGCTCATCAGTGACCTCGCTGGCTGCCCCGCCTTGGCGCAGCATCGAGCCTTATTTGCTCAAGGAGATACCCCATGAAGCGTACTGCTCTTGCTGGCTTGTTCATTACCGCTGCGATGCTGGCCTCCCCTGTGTTTGCAGCCGGAAAAACTGACGACCTCTGCCAGATCAACCTGGACAAAATCAATAACGGCAAAGCACTGCTCGCCACCGATACCAGCGGCAAAAGCGGCGATATCGACACCGCTGTTTCCCAGGCCAAAGCCGCCCACGCGGCCGGTGATGACAAGAAGTGCATCGATATCACCTCCAAAGCGCTCCAGGATTTGCAAAACAGCGACAAAGGCGGTCAATAAGCGCCGCGCCCGCTGAGGGCCAACCTTCGGGTTGGCCTTCCGTGACGGTTTGGCGTACACTGCACAGGCTTGTCACTCACTATGAAACAACGAGTTACAAGCACGGGGCCGTTTAGGATTCGACGCCGGTCGCGAAACTTTAGGTGCATGCCGAGTTGGTAACAGAACTCGTAAATCCACTGTTGCAACTTCTTATAGTTGCCAATGACGAAAACTACGGCCAGGAATTCGCTCTCGCTGCGTAAGCAGCCTTAGCCCTGAGCTTCTGGTACCTTCGGGTCCAGCAATCACCAGGGGATGTCTGTAAACCCAAAGTGATTGTCATATAGAACAGAATCGCCGTGCAGTACGTTGTGGACGAAGCGGCTAAAACTTACACAACTCGCCCAAAGCACCCTGCCCTTCGGGTCGCTGAGGGTTAACTTAATAGAAACGGCTACGCATGTAGTACCGACAGCGGAGTACTGGCGGACGGGGGTTCAAATCCCCCCGGCTCCACCATTTGATCAACTAAAGACGTCCACGGACGTCTTTTTTTGTGCCTTAAACCCAGCAAATACGCGGCTTCCAGCGCTTCTGCGGTCTTTTGAGAGTTTTTGAATTCCAGCCATTCGGGTATTCCAGACGGCATTCCAGTCCGTCCGGTGCTAATCTTTGGAATACCGAATTAGTGCCTGAGGACAATCTCATGCCTGCTCAAAACCTCCGCCTCTCCGATCGACAGCTCAAGGGAGTCAAACCGGCGTCCAAGGATTACGTCCTCACAGACGGTGACGGTTTGCAGCTCCGCGTACGCAACAACGGCTCGTTGCTGTGGAATTTCAACTACCGCGAACCAGTGACCAAAAAGCGCATCAACATCGGCTTCGGGACCTACCCCGAACTGTCGTTGGCGAACGCACGGAAGATGGCAGTCGATGCGCGGGAGCTGCTCGCCCAAGGCATCGATCCGAAGGTGCAGCGCAATACCCTGAATGAAGCCAAGCGCGCAGAAACGGAACATACCTTCGAGAACGTGGCCACCGCTTGGTTCGAACTCAAGAAGGACTCGGTCACCCCTGCCTACGCCGAGGACATTTGGCGGTCGCTCACGCTGCACGTGTTCCCCGATTTGAAGACGACACCACTCACGAAAATCACCGCGCCGATGGTGATCGCATTGCTTCGTCCAATCGAAGCGAAAGGCAGCCTGGAGACGGTCAAACGCCTTAGCCAGCGGCTTAACGAGATCATGACCTACGGGGTGAACTCCGGTCTGATCTTCGCCAACCCACTCAGCGGCATCAGGGCAGTATTCAAGAAGCCCAAGAAAGAGAATATGGCTGCGCTTCCGCCCGAAGAGCTCCCCGAACTCATGCTGGAGATCGCGAACGCCAGTATCAAACGCACCACCCGCTGCCTGATCGAATGGCAGCTGCACACGATGACTCGCCCCGCCGAGGCGGCGACTACTCGTTGGGCAGACATCGACTTCGAGAGGCGTGTTTGGACTATCCCACCGGAGCGGATGAAAAAACGCCGCCCTCACAGCATCCCGTTGAGTGATCACGCGGTCGCACTGTTGGAGTCACTGAGGACTCACAGCGGTCATCGCGAGTACGTCTTCCCGGCCGACAGAAATCCACGCACCCACGCCAATAGCCAGACCGCCAACATGGCGTTAAAACGTATGGGCTTCCAAGATCGGTTGGTCAGCCACGGCATGCGTTCGATGGCAAGCACCATCTTGAATGAACATGGCTGGGACCCGGAGCTCATTGAGGTGGCCCTGGCGCACGTCGACAAGGATGAGGTGCGGAGCGCCTACAACCGAGCCGACTATATCGAGCGACGGCGCCCGATGATGGCTTGGTGGAGTGAGTACATCCAGAAAGCCGCGACCGGCAGCATGCTCGCCTCTGCATACGGCCAAGCCAGAGACAAGAACGTGGTGCCGATCCGCTAGCGCTGTACAGGCTCAATAACGGTAGCAACAACTGAGCGCTCGAGATTCAGGGCAAGCAGTCTCGTTTATCCGCTTGTAAGCGCGGGTCCTTCCAAACAGGGCTGCAAAGCCGCCCTGTTTGGAAGGACCTCACTTTGAAAAACTAAAAGCCACGACGTTGTCCGGGGTTTACCACGGAATTCCATATGTGGATAACCTCACTCCAAGTCCAGAGTAACGCTGAATTTCGGCCCTTGACCGGATTTATTCACAAGCGTAGAACTGGCCGTGCAAGCGCTGTCGTTGACAGCACCCCAGGTGGCCCGAACCTTCAAGGTCACGCCGCTCCCGCGGTGGTTCTCCCCTAATGGCGATTCGCGTCCGGAAGCTCGCCCGGTCACCTCCCCGGTGATGGATGCCTACTTCAGATCATGGCCCTCATGCGCCAGACGACTACTCCGCTGCCCTGCAGCAACCTATCCGCTTGGCCGAATCTTGCGCCAACCTGCGCCCGTCTCTTTCTCCTGGAAAGAGACGGGCGCTTCTAACACTGCTGCAGCCCTCATCGCACTTGGCTTTGCGGCAACTCCACTCGTGACAATTGGCGTGACAAACGCCGATGTCACCAGCAACAGCCATGCAGATGATGGTGCCGCAGACCACGGAATGGACTGTACCTGACTGACAGTCAGGCATGCCCCGGTCATCGCTTTGCTGCTTTCACCCGGCTCAGGATCTCGCGGCACTGGTCTCGTCAGCCAATGCAGCCTCCACCCGCCCACCTGTAACGGTGCTCAGGAGACCAGATCATGAGATGCCCTTGCTCCCGGTCGTAAGGAGCCGCCAGTCCTGCGTGAGTGGACACCCCCACAGGCCGCAGGGGCCTTGATCCCTGATAACACTAAGCATTCTTGGCGGGATGACGTGGGGCGAGGATCGGAGAACGGCAGATGAGGTGATTGAGATGGCATTGGTGGGTCGACGCGATGGCCGAAATTTCGGCTACGGCAGGCAACTGAGCTACGCGGGGCCGCAAGCGCTAAAAGACATGTTCGGCGGCGGTCATTACGGCACGGTCAAGACGCACTGTGATCGGTGGTTGGCATTCGTGAAATGGTGCCGCTCCGAACAGGGGCCCGGTATCAATGATGCGCGGCAGATTGATCGAAAGGTGTTGGCCGACTACGCGGCGCATCTGCGCGACATGGTTAGGCGCGGTGATCTCGCCGTCAGTACCGCACAAAACCGGCTATCCAGCGTCAACAGGACCATGGCGGCGCTTCGCGGTGATCAGCATGTGAAACTGCCAAGCCCGAGCAAGGCGTTGGGGATGCAGCGTACCGGGGTTCGTCTTTCGGTGCCGCAGGGCCAAGGCCGCGAACAGCTTGTGCAGATCGTCAATGCGCTTTGCAGCCAACATCAGCTACGGGCCGCCGCGATTGTTCTGTTGGCGCGAGCCACCGGCATGCGCTTGCGTGAGGCCATCTTGGCTGACCTGCCAAGGCTGAGTCGTGAGGTTTTCGATCTAGGCAGGATTAACATTCAGGATGGCACCAAAGGTGGCCGCACCGGGGCGTCGGCGCCACGTTGGATCGCAGTGGACGACCCTATTCGAGGTGCACTTAGGCTTGCACGGCAGGTGTCGCCTGCGGGAAGCCACAACCTGATTGCGCCACACGAAAGCTACCTGAGTATTTTGCAAAAAATCATCCGCCCTGCGCGGGACACTCTGCATGCACACAACCTCAAAGGCTTCCATGAGCTACGAGCGGCGTACGCATGTGAGCGCTATGAGCAAATCACCCAACACCGCGCGCCTATCAATGGCGGTCACTGTTGCCAGTTAGACAGCAACCTTGATCGTGAGGCACGGAGGCAAATCAGCTACGAGCTGGGGCACGGTCGGATCGATGTGGTCGCGGCCTACATTGGAGGACGCATATGAGCAAGCCATTCGATATGGAGTTGTTCTTAGTCGGCGTGCTGAATGGGTCGCATGCGACACGGCGACGTCATTTTCGGCAAGCTAGGGCTATCCAAGTGGCTATCGCAAAGCGATGGCAGCGAGAGACACCGTGGATTTGGCAGAGGAAGCATTTAATTTGGTTTCTTGACAATTGTTTGGCAGGTCGCAGTGACGCGACGCGCTATTACTATCTACTGACAGTTCGGCTGCTCGCAAAACGCCTGAAAAAGCCATGGTTCTTACTATGATTAAAACCCGCGCCAGTCACCACGACCGACAGCATTAGATACGTCAAGAAACCGTCGAGGGGCTGATCAGAACAGCACGAAGCCTGAATAAAGGACGGCTTGCATTTGGAAGAAAATTCAGTCATATAATGAAAGATGATGGCAATATGCCAACAAGAGGATAGGATTCCCGTCACCGCTCTAAACAACATTCAATCAATGCCAACCGAAGGGATTCAACAATTGAAAAGTCGTCCTTTTACTATATTCCTGCTAAAACAAGGATTCAACGCCACTAACTCGCTAAAAGAAGAGCACGAGTTAGGTCAAGTCGTAGCATCAGATCGTCTTCCAGAGAACTCAAGCGTTTATATTCTAGACGGCCAACCAAGAGAGCCTTGGTGGCGTCAATACTTCAATATCGCTAACCCTCTCCAACAATCAAACAAAGGCGCACTAGTCTTCATACCAGTAGCAGATAGATGGTTTGCCCTATCGTTTGGACATGTATTTCATAAGCTTCGTGACAACTGCTACGAGTACGACTTTGGACTACTAGTAACACTTAATAGTCTCGATCCAAAAAAACTGAAAAGTGCAGACGTAATGGATCCTGGCGCTTCAAGAAGGAAGAGAACCCAGATCCCAGCGGCTGCAGATATAACGTTTCTTGACTTTGACAGCAATACAGAAATTGTTCGAAGCCTCACAGGGGCTGTCAGGGAGGATCTAACTGGACTTTTTAAAAGCGCAACAGGCTCAGCGAGTCTCAAGGTCAGTTTAAAGTTCCTTCCTGAGCAGCTTCATGGCCTGTGCACCAACTTACTAGCGCTGTACAACAGCAATGATTACCTGAACACTTTTCCAAATGTTGGGAAAATCTCACCTGAAAATGATCCTGATATTGTGCGCGCCCTAGATGATAAACTTCTAAAGTTTTTTATTGCCCGAGATCCGTCGCTTTCCATTTGCATCCCTGATATCGTAGATTACCGAGACAACACTTCCTGCAGATTTCAAGGACGCGGTGGACTGGCGGAAATCTATACAGACATATCGCTGGAAGCATTTTACGACTACCTTGGCGAAAAAATCGATCTGACTGATTTCACTATAGACAAATTAAAATCTTTTAGCGTTGCATTGTGCGATACAGATGGAAACATCAACAAAGCCTATAATATATATAACTGCCTATTGCTTGACATTCATGAGCAAGCAGAAATTTATCACATATGTGAAGGCTCATGGTATCGAGTAGAGCGAGAATACGTAGAGCTACTTAAAGAATACCTCGACACAAAATTCGAGCGCACGGATTTATTTGATTACAATCACGACTTTACAAAGGATGGGATCAGCCATTACAGCGAAGAATCTTATAATACTGCTGTATCTGAAAGTCTACCCGCGTTTATATGTTTGGACCAAACAAATATGAGCCTCGATGGGCAGACTGCCATTGAGCCTTGTGACTTATACACTCTGAGCAGGGCTGATGACGGCGGCCAAGAGCTGGCTAAACTCTACCACTTAAAGATATCCACTAGATCATCTCAACTCAGCCATTTATTCAACCAGGGCATAAACTCAGCTGAGCTAATAATCTTAGAGCCAAAATGCCGGGAAAAGCTGAAGGACTTGATCACAGAACGAATTGGCCAAAATAATTTACAGCAATACTGCGACGCAATTGAAAATATTAATATAAAAATAATATATGGAATTATAACAAACAAAGACCCAGAGCATCTTTCGGAAAACCTACCGCTATTTTCAAAAATCAGTCTAATGCGCTGTCTCAAGAGCTTGGAGTTGATGCAGATCCCGTCTGCGATCACTTACATTTCCGACGCAAGTCCGGCAAAGGGGAAATTCAGCGCCCTCCCTTCCGTAATTGTCGAGGTGGTGCATAGAAAAAACAAAAACGAAGCGTGGGTAACTGTCGGCCAAACTCTACAACAAGGGACTAAAGTTAGTCGCTGCGCCACCGCCATCACGGATAGTGCGGCAGGGTCTCAATTCAGAATTTTTTATAAACTTAACAAAGAAGGGGCGCCTTACTCAAGTCACCTCTGGGCCTATGAGGCGCTTTAAATAATTAAATGCCTTCAGATATAATATATGGGCCTCAGTATCAACTGTAGTTATAAGTAGCATAAGCGGCTCCTGAGCACATCTCAGGAGCTTAGCATTAAGGGTGATGCCGATGTCACCGTCAGGTCACGACGGTACGTTATCGACTTAGTAATGCTCTTCAATATAAGCATAGGCCTTCTCAAAAAGGTCTTTGTCTTTGCTTAGGCCAAACTGCGCCAGGGTCAGCATGAGTGCTTTCTGGATTTCGCGTGGACCACTGTTGGAGTTCTGCCAACCCTCAAAGCGAGTAGCGTTGACAATTTTGTCGATCTGCTCGACCACATCACCAATCAGCTTCGGCGTGGTTTCCGGGCGGGTTTCCAGGAATAGTTTGGTCAACGCCTGCTTGTTGTCTGCCTCCGTTACCACCGGGTCACCGGTTTCACGCTCGGCCTGCACCGTATCTTTGGCGGCATCCAGAAGGCCCTTGAGCCAATCGATGGCCTTGATTACGCCCGCTTCATACTCTCGGCGCAGTTTCTCCAAGCGCTCACCCAGCTCTACGAACACAGCCTCGCCATGGCCGCGCAGACGTCCCATCAAGTCTATTTCCAGTCGGCGGGCACGTTTCTCCTGCTCTTTCTTGGTCAGGGTGAAGATCGCGTGTTCATCCATGATCAGCTCATCGATGTCATCGCGTATGCGACTGATATCGGTGTGCTCGTGAATCATCTTGATGGTCTCGAGCCCTAACGCGGCCCAGACCAGTGCCCCCGTTTGACCAACCGGGCGTACTGATTCATAGATTTGCGCCAGCCATTTGTAATCCTGGCGGTAGGGTGTCAGGAAAGGGTCGGGGTTGATGGCCGACCAGAGTTTGGCCAGAACGCCAAAGGCTGCGGCAAACTCATCGCGTTTTTTATTGTCCGGCAAGCATTCCTGTGCGGCCAGGATGCCGTCGAAGCCTGCCAGGGTGCGGTCCACGTTCGGGAAGAAGGCCAGACACAGCTTCAACTGCTCTGGCAGCAACTCCTTGAATTTCTCGATGCCTTCGACAATCCCGTCGATCTCTTCCGGGTTATAGGCCAGCGCCGTGCGCAGGTTTTCGAATACGCCCAGATAATCGATGATCAGGCCCATACGCTTAACCACCCCGTCCGCCTCATACAGGCGATTGGTGCGGCACATGGCCTGCAGTAAGGTGTGGTCGCGCAGCGGTTTATCCAGGTACATGCAGTAGCAGATCGGCGCATCGAAACCGGTCAGCAGCTTGGCGGTCACGATCAGCAGTTGTAGGGGTTGTTTCGGGTCTTTGTAGGTTTCCAGCAGGTTTTTCTGCGCCTGCTCTTCACCATCGAATTTCTGCCAGCGCTCAAAGTCGGCTTGCTTGATCGGTAGATCGAGCTCTTCCTTCCACTTGTTCCAGTCCTTGTTGAGCTTACCGTTCTCATCCTTCACCGGAGCCTGGTCGAGATTCATGACCACCTCCAGTACGTCGAAACCCAGCATGTGACCAAGTAGGTAATACATCTGCACGCAGGCATCGCGGTCATAGACCACCACCATGGCCTTCATCTTTTTCGGCTGCACATGGCTGGTGAAGTGTTCGGCAATGTCGGCACTGATGGCCTCCATGCGCTTCGGTGCCTTGAGCATCACGGCCAGCTTGCCGGCGCGTTTGGACAAAGTGGCCTTTTCGTCTTCGTCCAGGTTGTTGTCTTTGACCAGTTGCTCGAACTCCTCGTTGATCGCCTCACGGTCGACCCGCAATTCGGCTAAACGGGGCTCGAACTTAACCGGGTTAGTGGCTCCGTCGCGGATCGACTGTTTGTAGCTGTAGCGGTTCATATAGCGGCCGGGATCTTCATCGGCGCCGAACAACTTGAAGGTATTGCGTTCGATACTGGAGATCGGGGTGCCGGTCAGGCCGTAGAAGTGGGCATTGGGCAGCGCCCAGCGCATCTTCTCGCCCAAGCCGCCTTCCTGGGTGCGGTGGGCTTCATCCACCAGCACGATGATGTTGTCGCGACTGTTTAGGCCCGCCAGGTTGTGCTCATCGATCTCAACATCTTTGAACTTGAAAATGGTGGTGATGAGGATGCCGCGGCTGTCCTGCTCGATATGTTCACCGAGCTTTTTACAGCTCTGCACCTTGATCAGGTTTTTCACATCGGCGCCGCCGAAGGTCTCGCTAATCTGGCTGTCCAGGTCGCGGCGATCGACCACGATCAGCACGGTGGGGTTTTTCAGCTCGTTGTCGGCCCGCAGCATCTTGGCAGCATAAAGCATCAGCAGCGACTTGCCCGAACCTTGGAAGTGCCAGATCAGGCCTTTTTTCGGGTAACCCTGTTTGACCCGCTCAACAATCTGTTTGGCCGTCTCGAACTGCGGGTAACGCGGCAGCAATTTGATGCGTTTGGGCGGTGTGTCTTTACCGGTTTTATGGGTAGAGAACAGCGCAAAAGAAGCCAGCAGTTGCAGCAGGGTTTGCGGGTTCAGTAGCCCTTCGGTGCTCGCCAGCACGGAGGCCAGGGTGTCGGGAATATCCTCACGCTGATCGGTGTGGTGCCAGGGGCCCCAATCTTTGACCCGGGCATTGATCGCTCCGTAGGCAAAGGTTTTGCCCTCACTGGCGAAGCACAGCAGGTTGGGTACGAAAAAGGCTTTTGCATGCTGCCAATAGTGTTTTTTGCCGCCCATAAAGTCAGCGGCACCGTCCTGCCAACTGACGCTGGGGCGAGTTGCGCTTTTCACTTCACCTACCACCAGCGGGATGCCGTTTACATACAGCACAATATCGAAGAACACCTCGCCAGCCGCGACATAGTGCACCTGCTGGGCCACTACAAAGTGGTTGTTGTCGAGGTTTTCGAAGTCGATCAGATTGATGGTGACATGTTCACCATTCTCACCAAAGGCCAAGGTTTTTTCGGCCAGCAGCCACGCCTGGAAATTCTCGTTGGCCCGGACCAGGCCACTGTGCGTGGCCTCCAATATTACGCCGCGCAACTTGTGGATCACCTCATCGGCATAATCCGGCTGTTGGCCGATAGCCGGGTTTAACGAACATAACCCGTCTTTTAACCATTCATCGACAAAAATATCCTGCGCCTTCTTTGGCAGGTTCTCGCCGTGGCAGTAAGTCCACTTTACCCCGCTTAAATTTTTTAAACGGTCGACAATTCCATTTTCGGTGACGGTTTGTTCGTTAAACATACTCACCCCAACAATTTATTGATCAGTAGTTTTCGCATATTTTTAGCCTGATCAATTTTTTTATCCAAAGATGCTATATGGAGATCAATTTCACTCAGCAGCATTGCTTTCTTGTCGATAGACTCCAGGTTTTTCGGGAGACTAACTATTATTCCAGAAGTTTTTTTACTGCCGATATGCTTAATTTTTGTACCCGCAGCAATGGACCTGAAATGGCCAGACCTATGCATGTAAACCATCAACCAATAGAGTGAACTGCTTGATATTTTTTTTTCGTCAGCTCTGAGACGAAGCAAAGTATTCTGAAAGGCCACCGGCCCTTCAATTTGGTTACGCCAGAACAAAGAGTCTCCAACATCACTTTCCTCTCCCCCCTCTACCAGAAGAGTATCGCCATGAGCAAGAGAATAAACGGTCAACTCTTCTAAACTAAAATCCATCTCCTTAACATCATCATCTCGAAATATCCCTTTTTTTATATTAGCTGGACGTAGATATCTAATAGGATTTAGACCCGCTTCGTATTTTGGAGATCTTTGCCGACCTCCTTTGACCTCACAAAGATCACTAAGCCTGTAATCTATCCATCCTTCCTTCTTCGTAAATGCTTCATAAATGAGTGCCATTTGGAGCTCCTGACAAGAAACTTTGGCAGCTTCGGCAGCATAAACGCTTTGATCAGAAAGCTTAAAAATATTTAATAAATTTTTCTGTTTTTTTGTATTCGGAACGGTAAAGGTGTACTTCTCCAAGTCGGACCAGTTGACATATGGATTTGTAGAGCCCTTAGAGTTCAGCACTGAATGATTGGTAAAGCCCTCGCTCAGCATTAAGTACGGAAGTAACTCCCCACAAAACAGATCTGCATTCTTTGCCTCTACAACAAAGGTGGTATTAGCTGTTATGCCATCAAAGTCTGCAACTGCAACTTTCTTTAAATATGTCCTGCGAGAGCCATACAGAATATCGCCTCGTTCAAAAATCCTATGGAAAGCTGGACCAACATAAGCTTCAGAAAAAACACCAAAACACTTGACTCGCAAGTCCTCCGACGCTAAGTGCCCCCCTTCTACATATTTTTCAAATGGATTATTTTCTCTATCAACGTTTTTTTTACGCTGCCTAGCGACATCACCAAACCGTACCTTTATGCACTCAACAGATGTCTGTTTACTTTTCATCTCTTACCCACCTCATAGCCAAACTCTTTGAGGCTCTTGAACAATTTATTAACCTGCTTATTTAGCTGTAAACGGCTGATTTTCCAAGCCTCAATTGCATGTTCAACATCATGCACTTCCCCGTCATTGATAGTCTGTACATATAGCGGAATCGATAGATTGTGCTGATTCTCGCGAATTGTCTCGATATCCACTAACGCGCTAATGGCAGGCTGCTTGCTAGGGGTAAAGTAAACTCCGGCCAGCACAGCCAGGTCATCATCCGAAAGCCAGCTATGGGCCCGCTCGCGGGTGACATGTTTGATACCATTGATGAACAGGATCTTGTCTTTGCGCTCAACGGGCTTGTTGCAGTTAAGCACCACCACACAGGATTCCATCGACGAGTTATAGAACAGATTAGGACCCAGGCCGATCACTGCTTCGATAATGTCCGACTCGATCACTTGCTTACGGATGGCCTGTTCCGAGTCACGGAACAGCACGCCGTGGGGCCAGAGCATGGCGGCGCGGCCGGTGTCGGGCTTCAGGCTTTTGATGATATGGGTGTAAAAACCGTAGTCGGCGCAACCCTGCGGTGGCACGCCGTATAGGTTGCGGCCATAGGGGTCGGCGGTGAACTTGTCACGGTTCCATTTTTTGATGGAGTACGGCGGGTTAGCGAAGATCACGTCGAACTGCTTGAGCTGGTCACCCTCGATAAATTTTGGCTCGGCCAGGGTGTCGCCGCGCAACACCTCGAACTCTTCGATCTCGTGCAGGAACATGTTCATACGGGCGATGGCAGAGGTGAGCATGTTCACTTCCTGGCCATAGAGTTTGACGCTGCGCCATTCCTGACCTTCGTCCCGCAGGTCCATCACCGCATTAAGCAGCATACCGCCGGTGCCGCAGGTGGGGTCATAGGCGGTTTCACCGGGTTTGAGACCCATGATGCGGGTCATCAGGTGCACCACCGTGCGATTGGTGTAGAACTCGGCGGCGGTGTGGCCAGAGTCGTCGGCGAACTTTTTGATCAGGTATTCATACGCTTCGCCCAGGTCGTCCTGGGCCACCGACTTGATGCCCAGAGGGATCTTGCTGAAGTGCTGAATCAAGTCGGCCAGCAGGTGGTCGGGTAGACGCTCTTTGTTGGTCCACTGGGCATCGCCGAATACGCCGTGCAGACGTTCGTTGTGGGTCTCGATCAGACGCAGGGCATTCTGGATGGCTTCGCCTATGTTCTTGCTGGTATGGCGTACCTTTTCCCAGCGCGCCTCCAGGGGGATATGGAAGCGGTGAAACATGGGCATGACGGCATAGTCGGCATCGCCCTCGTTGACTTCCATGGCCTCGACATACTCTTCCAGGTAAACGTCGGACAGGCGCTTATAGAATAGTAGCGGGAAGATGTACTGCTTGTAGTCGGAGGCGTCGATCTGCCCGCGCAGAAACTCGGCCGCTCCCCAAAGGAGGTCTTCGAGTTTCTTTTTGCCAAGTTGGGAGGCTTGGTTTTTCTGGTACTCAATCATTCTTACGAGTCTTGTCTGATAGCTGATGAGCAAGCTGGCTCAGGTCGGCGAGGCGTTTGTCTGCGCCGGCGGCATCTTCATGTTGGCGTTGCTGGTGAAACTGCTCGTACTGCGACTCGGCGTGTTGCTTGATGAACTGCGAGGTGTTGCTGTCAGCGCTATCCGTGCTCATAGCTCAAACCCTTCCTTGATCAGCAGTTCTTCCAGCTCCTGCTCGGCCTGCTCCAATGTAGCCAGTTTCTGCTGAAAGTCTTTCAGCGCCTCTTCGACGGTGATGGTTTCTTCTTCCAGTGGCTTTTGCACATAGCGGGCAATGTTCAGGTTGAAGTCGTTTTCAGCAATTTCACCTAGCGGCACCCAGCGCGCTACGCCTTCCAATGCTATCGCAGAGGGGCCTTGCTGATACTGCTCTAGGTAGATCTGGTAAATCTGATCCGCCTGGGCATTGCTCAAGGTGTTTTGCGCGCGGCCTTTGGTGAAAATCTCCTCGGCATTGATGATAAGTACATGGTCACGATGCTCATAAGGGCGCTGCTTGCGCAGCAACAGGATGCAAGCCGGGATAGCGGTACCGTAAAACAGGTTGGGCGCTACGCCGATAATGGCTTCGATGTGGTTTTCTTGGAGCAGGCTGGTGCGGATTCGGCCCTCTGCCGCACCGCGGAACAGCACGCCATGGGGCAGCACAACCGCCATTCGCCCATCGGCATTGAGGGAGGCGAACATGTGCTGTACCCAGGCAAAGTCACCGTTGGTTTTCGGGGCCAGGCCGTGACTGTTGCGGCTGTAGGCGTCCGACGCCCATTGTTCATGACCCCACTCACTGAGGCTGAACGGTGGATTGGCGATCACACAATCAAAGGTTTCGAGCCGGTCGTAGATCAGAAACTTGGGCTCACGCAGGGTATCTCCACGAACAATCTCAAAGTCTTCCTGGCCGTGGAGAAACAGGTTCATGCGGGCAATGGCTTCAGTGGTCAAATTCTTTTCCTGACCTTTGAGCTTCAGCAGCCGGGGATCACCCGCGTTTTCTCGAACGTGGTGAATGGTCTCCAGCAACATGCCCCCCGTACCGCAAGCCGGGTCATAAACGCTTTCACCCGCTTTGGGGTCAAGAATATTGACCATCAGCCGCACAATGGTGCGCGGGGTGTAGAACTCACCGGCTTTCTTGTTGGCTTTGTCGGCAAAACGCTTGATCAGGTATTCGTAGGCGCGCCCCATATCGTCGTTACGAACGCTGGCAACCCCGAGATCGACTTTGTTGAAGTGGTTGAGCAGCGTGGCTAGCAGCTCATCCGGCAAGCGCTCTTTATTGGTCCAACTGGCATCGCCGAAGATGCCGTGTAACTGGGTGTTGGCTTGCTCTATGCCTAGAAAAGCATCCTTAAGTGCCTTGCCTACATCGTGGGACTTGGCGAACACGTCATCCCAGTGGCTGCCAACAGGAACCTGGATGCGATGGAAGATTTTTTCGCGCGCCAGCTCCGCGCTCCCGACCTTGGCCAGCACCTCTTCAAACTCTTCGTCATATACATCGCAGATCCGTTTGAAGAATAGGATCGGGAATATGTAGGTTTTGTAGTCGGAGGCGTCGATGGGGCCGGTGATGATGTGTGCGGCGTGCCATAGGTGCGCTTCAAGGTCTTTTAATTTAATCAGGGTCATTTTTACTCGAAAAAATCTTGAGCAGCTGTTCGGGTAGCCCGCTCCGCTGGCAGGCTAAAGATGGGGCAAGTGTACTGGATATCATTGAATCGAAGGTCCGCATGTCGAAACTACGGAGGCCTTAGCACTGTGAGGGTGGAAGCGCTTCAGCTTAGTCAAGACAATTGGCAGAGATATCGCTGAGAATCTCAACAACCGGCGGAAACCTCTGGTATTCCAAAAGGTATTCCACACAAATCTCAAAAATAAAATTACCTATCAAAATCAACAATTTAACACTCCTGTTCAAATTACCCCGGCCCACCAATTCGAAGCATCGACAACCCGCCTAGTGCGGGTTTTGTTGTTTCTGGAGGTTGGAAAGCCTAGCCTGCGGGCCTTCGGATTTTTCCTTCAAGATGTCGCGCCTTTGATGAACTGGCTCCACTACGCGCACCCGGCTAACCTCCTCACGTCGCTGCAAAATCAGCGACCGGGTTTAGCAGCTCGGTTAATATCAAGGCCTGCAAAGCCACCACTCGTTCGAGCGATGCCTTCAGCATTTGCTGGTTCGCGTTATGGCGGCTGTGCGTGGGGCACTTTCGAGTGCGCTGGGTTCCTTGATTCCTGGTCTGCTAACCCGCGTACAGTCGCCACCCTTTTCGTTTAGCAGCGATGTCTGGCGACTCCATCAATCAAGGAGTTTGCGCCATGAAAAAAATCACCCCCAACCCCCCGGTCACCCTCTTCACCATCATCGAAAACGTCGGCCCCGAGACCCTGCTCATCCAAGCCAGCGAAACCCTCGCCTCGCTGAACGCCATGACCACCGACCTGGCCTTCGAACTCGAAGGTTCACACCGCCACACACTACTCGCGGCTCAGCAGTTGATCGTGCTGGGCGAGCTATTGATCGAGCGCGTATTGAGCACTCAGTCATTCGCGCCCCAGCCATAAAAACTGACAAAGGGCGAGTCGCCTCACAATGCCTCGCCCGCTCTGGAACGCCCCCAAACGTCCCATTACCCTGACGGCCGGTCAGACAACCGGAAGCAGATACGCGCAGGTCACGCTCAAGCTTGAGGGTGACAGCCCGGCCGTTCAGAAGATTAACCGGCAACTCGCGGCCCTGGCCGTCAACGATGATGATCAGGCTGACTACTTCCGCGAGCGCCGCGAATACCTCGGTCGAAACGGCTCGGCCCTTACCCGCGAGATCGACGTGGAGCCCACGTATTGGTCGTCCCGGTTCATCAGCGTCAAGTTCTACCATTGGGCTGCGGGAACGGGCGCCCGGGGTATCAGTTGGGGCCTGCACGCCTGGAGCCTGCAAACCGGCGAAAGTGTCGAACCGTGGGCCTGGCTTGGCGGGCATCAGCAGAGGTATGACGCGTACTCCGGCCACTTGAAACTGCCGGCCAAATTCAGCACGTGGCTCGGCAAGCAATCCACCCTGGACGAAGGCTGCCCGGCGACAACCCGTTACACCACGTTCGATCTGTGCTTCAGCACCCAAGGCCTGCAGCTTTCAACACCCGCCAATGGCGACGGCTGCGACAACGAATTGACCTTCACGTGGGAGCAATTGGAGCCGGTACTGACTGAGCAAGGCAAAGCGGCATTAGTCAGTTTGGAACGACCCTGAGTATCGGCCCCCACCAACCTTACAAAAAACTGACATTCATTCACGAAACGTTCAGAAATGCTAACCGATACTAACCGATTGCCACGGCCGCTCCCCCGAGCGGTCCCCTGCCCCCGGTAGCCAGAACCATGACGCGTCCCGCTCCTCTTCTGCTCCTCCTTCTCGCTGCGCTGTTGTTCTTCTTCGCCCTGGGTAGCCACGAGCTGCAAGGCTCCACCGAAGCCCGCGTCGCCGGCATTGCCATGGCCATGCACCTGGACAACGACTGGGTGATCCCGACGCTGTTTCGTGAACCCTTTCTGGAAAAACCACCCCTGAGCTTGTGGCTGGACGCCGGCGCGATTCGCCTGTTTGGCGGTACGCCCTTGGCCGTGCGCCTGGCCTCGGCGTTCGCCGGGCTGTTCAGCGTGATGCTGTTTTACGCAATGCTGCGCCAGTTCGGGCGGCCGAAGACGCTGGCGTTCTGCGCGGCGTTGATCCTGGCGACCATGGCCAGTTACTGGGGGAATGTGCGGGGTGTGGGCGAGGACTCGTTGCTCAGCCTCGGCGTGACCATGGCACTGCTGGGCTTTTACCAGGCGGTGCGGCCCGAGCACCAAGGTTCCAGCGCCTGGGCCTGGGCGTTGTTTACCGCCGGGATGGTCATCGCGACCTTGAGCAAAGGTGTGCTGGGGCTGGCGATGCCGGGCATTGTGATTTTCGTGTACCTGGCCAGCACCAGCCTGATGGATAAACGCCTGCGCGTCGGCGACTGGCTCAAGCCGGCGTTGTTCACGCTGCTGGCGCTGGTGCCGCTGTTGATCTGGCTGGGGTTTCTGTTCCAGCGCGGCGGCATGCAGGCGGTGGCCGAGGTGCTGTGGACCAACAGCGTCGGGCGCTTCAGCGGCTCGTTTGTGGAGGCGGGGCATTACGAGCCCATTTATTACTACATTGCGAAGCTGCCTGAGGCGTTCCTGCCGTGGAACATCCTGGTGTACCTGGGCCTGTGGCACTTTCGCAAAAGCCTGGTGCGCAACCGCTACCGCCTGTTCTTCAGCGTATGGCTGGTGGCGCAGTTCACCCTGCTGACCCTGGCGTCCAGCAAGCGCGTGGTCTACCTGATGGCGCTGACACCGGCTGCAGCCGTACTCGCCGCAGAATATGCAGGCGTGCTGCTGGAATGGCTCAAGGCGCATAAACCGGGGCTGTACCGTTATCACCGAGGCGTGATCAGCGGTGTGTTCATTCTGCTGATCGCCAGCTATATGACCGCCGCCTTCTGGTTTGCACCCAAAGCCGACAAACGTGAGTCCTTCGTGCCCGTGATCAGCCAAGCCAAGGCCTTCCAAACCGAAGGTAAAGACGTGGTGTTGTTCCAGCCCAACGAACGCATCGCCGGGTCAAGCGTGTTCTATTTGCAGGGGTATTTGCCGATCCTGCAAACCGAAGCCGAATTGCGCGCCTTCCTCACGGCCAAACCCGGCAACATTGCGTTGCTGGATCGCCCTGAACAACTGAGTGAGAAGGTGACCGTGATCAAGCAGATGGCGATTGGTCGCCAGCCTTATTACTTCGTGACGCAGTAAGGCTGGCGCGGCATCAGTGCTTGGTGAGTTTGTCCAGGAAACCCATGGCGAACGCCGAGATCACAAAGGTCATGTGGATGATCACGTACCACATCAAATGCTGCGGATCGACGTTCTTGGCGTCCATGAAGATGCGCAGCAGGTGGATGGACGAAATCGCCACGATGGACGCCGCGACCTTCATCTTCAGCGAAGAAGAGTCCATGGTGCCCAGCCAGTTGAGCTTTTCCTTGCTCTCATCGATATCCAGCTGCGAGACGAAGTTCTCGTAGCCGGAGATCATCACCATCACCAGCAGGCCGCCCACCAACGCCATGTCGATCAACGACAACAGCACCAGGATCAGTTCCGACTCGGCCATCGAGAACACGCTCGGCAGCAGGTGGATCACTTCCTGGAAGAACTTCAGCGCCAGCGCCAGCAACCCCAGGGACAAGCCGAAATAGATCGGCGCCAGCAGCCAACGCGAGGCGTACATGGCATTTTCGATAAAGCGTTCCATTGAATCTCACACAGCCAGGCTAAAAATGGCCGCGAGTATACCAGCCACTGTCAAACACCTGTCACCGCGAGAAAACCGACCTGTGCGGCATCTGTAAGAGAATTTTTCTGCTAGTGTCGAGCCCATCAAATCGGCTCGATGACGTCGAACAGGAAAAACTCAGATGATGGATGTGCGATCCCATTTGGCCACTCTCGGCCTGGGTGCGGTGCTGCTGATGAGCGGCGGCTGCTCCCCCAAAGAAGAGCAGAAGCAAGCCACCCTCGAAGAGAAAACCGCCCAGTTCGAGCAGTCGCTGGACAGCATCCAGGACCCCAAGCTGCGCGACGCCATTGCCGACCTCGGCGGCTCGCTGCTGTTGCTGGAGCGCGCACGCGTCAAGCTCGCCGACAAGCCCATCGAAGCCGAATACGGCGAAGACACCCTGGCCCTGCTCAAGCACTACCCCACGCCGCAAGCCCTGGTGGACACCTACATCAACGGCCTGTTCGTGCTGCGCAAAGCCTCGCACTCCGACTACCTGACGGATTTGCAGCCGGTCTTCCCGTTCAACTTCAACACCCCGGACCAATTCCCCTTCCCCCACGGCCTGGAATGGCAGTCGGTGACCTTGAGCAACAACAAAGTCATCCCCTTCCAGCCGGAGTGGTCGGAAACCGACCCCGGCATCCAGCTCAGCCCCAGCAGCTCCAACCTGACCAACCCCGATGACCTGACGATCACCTACCCTTTCATCGACGGCATCGAGACGGAAAACAAGAGCCAGCCGCAGCCGGTCAGCCTCAAAGGCGCGGTTGAAGTGGTCGCGCCGAGCAAAGTGCTGACGTTTGACCTGTCGAAAAAAGACGTGGGCCACAAACGCACCGAGGGCAACATCACCCTCAACCTGCTGTTGCTGGAGAAAAACTACGCCGAGATCGAGCTGACCAACAGCGCGCCGCTGGCCCCGGAAGTCGGCGACGAATCGCCGAACCCCTTGCTGGTGCAGGCCCGCGACAGCACCGGGCAATTCCTGACCCGCTCCGGCTCGATCAACGAGAACGCCGCACAAGTGGCGTTCTACGAGAAACAACTGGCCGAAATGCAAAAGCAGAAGGCGTGGTCGGAGGCCTTCGAGAAACAGCTGACTGACGAACAGAAAGCCTTCGAACACAAGCAAAGCAGCCACTACGCCAAGGTGTATTTCAATGGTGTGATCGACACCCTGCAGGTCGACGTTCTCGACTTTTCCAAGGCCACGCTCACGCGCAAGGACCTAGACCTGCCGGTGCTGCGCTTCGACAAGAACAGCCTGCAGAAAACCGTACAGGCCCTGCCGATGCCGGTCACGGTGTACGACGACAGCGCCATCAGCTGGCTCAAAGACGCCTCGATGACCGAGGAGCAACTGAAAAAAAGCGTCACCATCAGCCAGTCGACCGAAGACGCGAGCGCGGCAAAGATCGTGTTTGACCACCCTTTCACCTTCAACGACGACTTGGTCGGCGCCGAGCGCAACAACAGCGATGCGCCCATCACCTTCTTCGCCGCAGACGACAAGGGCGAGCGCGGCGAGCCGATCGAACTGCCGACCGAGGCCTTTGAGCTGAATGCCGGCAGCGGCACGCTGACGTACGACCTCAATCTGTTCCCGGAAACGCCGGCGTTTGTGGTGGGTTCGGTGCCGCTGTTCCTGGCCACCATCGACAAGGCCACGATTGAGGTGGCCAAGCTGCCCAAGGGCCTGTCGCTCAAGGACAACGCGCTGATCGTCGACCAGAAGGAATTCCCCTCCGACAGCTGGCGCTTCTACGCCAAGGACGCCAGCGGCAACTACCTCAAGGAAGTCCTCGGGGTCAGCCACCGCGCGGAGGAATACGGCACGGCACTGTTTGACGTGCATTATTTCTACGGCCAGCCGACCACCCTGGAAAGCTACCAGCGCACCGACCTCGACACGGTGCAATACGGCTTCGAGGTCAAGCTGGATAAGCCCGAGAGCAAATAGCCCCACAACTGATCGTTCCCACGCGCCGCGTGGGAATGCATCCCGTGGCGCTCCGCGTCACCTTGCGCAAGCAGGACGCCGAGCGCGCGAACGATCAATCAGTGGTGAGTATCACTGACCGGGTTTGAACGCCCGCCATTGAGTTGTCGCAGATGGGCCTGCAAGTGCAGGCACCAGATCTGCGGGTCGTCCGCCAGCTCATAGCCGTGCAAGGTCAGGCTATCGACGATCGACCCCAGAATGGTTTCTGCCACGAACGGCCCATGAAACGGGCCCTGGGACTTGATGGTGGAAGGCTGCTCGCCGGTCATTCCGGCGGCAAACAACAAGGTCCACATCCCGTTTTCCCCGGCGAGCGGGCGAATCGAACATTCGATACGGGTGACCAGGCCCAGGCATTGGCGGGTAAGGCAAAGGTTGCGCGGCATGGCGGCGACCCTCGGTAGCTCGGTGTTCAACCTCGCCGCAAGGCAAGGCTGTCTCTATCCAGCGACTCCTGTGGATATCCCTTGAAGTCAGAATAGAAGAAAACCAGTGCAAACCAAGGTTGTAGGGACCAACGGGCGTTGGCACCTAAAACCTTAGTCAATTTTATGACTCACGAACCCACCCTCGTGGTGAGCGGGCTTGCCCCGCGCTGGGCTGCGCAGCGGCCCCAAGTGGGCCGCTGCGATGTGTCAGGAAATATAGAGTTGTATGATTTTAGGGCGGCTTCGCCACCCAGCGCGGGACAAGCCCGCTCACCACAACAAGCCCACTCGCAAAACTGGCAACAATCAGGTCGGCTTGGCTTCTGCCAACGCCTGCTGCGCGAGCTCCTTCTCCGCCTCCTTCAAGTCTTCCTCGCTGATCATCTCGGCAATCGCGCGCAACCGCTCGACCACGCGCGCATTGACGGTGCCTTCGGGGAATTGCCCTTCCGCGTCCGGCTCACCGGCATCCTCGCCCACCAACAGGCTCAGTGCCTCGTCCGCCTGGCGCACGGCGTAGATATGGAACTGCCCGTCGCGCACGGCCTGCAGCACCTTCTCGTCGAGCATCAGCGTGGCGACGTTGGCTTTGGGAATGATCGCCCCTTGCTCACCGGTCAGCCCGCGTGCTTCGCAGAGGCGGAAAAAGCCTTCGATCTTCTCGTTGACCCCGCCCACCGCCTGCACTTCACCAAACTGGTTGATCGAACCGGTGATCGCAAAACACTGCTTGAGCGGCGTCTTCGACAGGGCCGAAATCAAGGTGCACGCCTCGCCCAGGGACGCACTGTCGCCGTCCACGTAACCGTAGGACTGCTCCAGCGCGATACTCGCCGAGATCGCCAGCGGGAATTCCTGGGCATAGCGGCTGCCCAGGTAACCGGTGAGGATCATCACGCCCTTGGAGTGGATCGGCTGACCGAGGTTAACCTCGCGCTCGATGTCGACAATGCCGCTGCCGCCCGGGTACACCGTGGCGGAAATCCGCGCCGGCACACCGAACGCCGAATCTCCGACTTCCAGCACCGTCAGCCCGTTGCACTTGCCGACCGCCGCGCCGGCGGTGTCGATCAGAATGACCCCGGCGAGCATGTCGTCGAGAATCCGCGCCGACACCCGCCCGGTGCGCGTGGCCTTGGCCTTGAGCGCGCGTTCGATGTGCCCGGCATCGGTCATGTCATCGCCCGCCAGGTGGCGAATGAAATCCGCCTCGCTCACCAGCTGGAACAAATCGCCGATGCGCGCCGACAAACGCCCCTGGTGTTCTGCCAGGCGGGCGCTGTAGGTCGCAAGCCGCGCAACCGCGTCCGAGGTCAGCGGCGCCATGCCTTCTTCCGACGTGCGGGTTTTCAGCAACTGGGCGAACTGCTCCAGGCTTTCGTCGACCATCGGGATGTCTTCGTCGAAGTCCACCAGCACCCGGAACATCTCCTGGAAGTCCGGGTCGGCGTCCTGCAGCGCGTAGTACAGCTGGCGCGAACCGATGATGATGACCTTGACCGCCAACGGGATCATTTGCGGGTTGAGGGTCACGGTAGCCAGGCGGCCGAGCTCACCCAGCGGCGATTCCATCTTCAGCTTGCGCGACTGCAGGGAACGCTTGAGGGCGTCCCACACAAACGGCTCGCTGAGCATTTTCTCGGCTTCAAGGATCAGGAAGCCGCCATTGGCACGGTGCAACGCGCCCGGGCGCAATTGGCGATAGGTGGTGTAGAGCGCGCCCTGGTCGGTGCTGTACTCGATACGGCCAAACAGGTTGTCGTAAGTCGGGTGCGGTTCAAACACCACTGGCGCGCCGCCGTTGACCGGGTGGCCGACCACCAGGCTTGGGCAGTATTGCTCTTCGAGCAACTTGCGGGCCTGGGCGTCGGTCTTGGCGTCGTCCACCAGTTGCTCGACCACGGTTTTGAGCAGGTACACCTGCATGGCCTGCAGATAACCGCAAACCGCGCCGTTCTCCGCGTACTTTTCCGACAGCGGCGAAAGCAAAGGCTGAAGGGCCAGGGTGATGGTTTCTTCGTTGAACTGGCGCAGTTGGTTGTTCGACTCGCGCTTCCACTGCGGCAGGCTCGCCAACTCTTCATTGAGGCGCTCCTCCAGCTCGGAAATATCCGTGTGGAAGCGTTCGCGATCGGCTTCAGGCAGCTGCGAAAACTCGGCTTCGTCCAGCGCCTTGCCGTCGAGCATCGGGGTGAAGGCGATGTTGGTACTGTCGCGGTACAGCGCCACGTCCTTTTCCAGGGCCAGGCGTTCGATCACGTCCAGCGCCTTGTCGTAACGCTGGTTGAACGCGCGGTCGATGGCGCTTTTGCGCTGTTGATACGTCGGGTGTTCGAAGACAGCCGGGAAGGTCGCCACCAGGTTGTCGATCAACCCGTTGATATCGGCGATGAACGCCGCCGCCGCACCGCCTGGCAACTCCAGGGCACGCGGTTCGCGAGGCTCATCGAAATTGTTCACATAGACCCAGTCCGCCGGGGTCTGCAGGCGTTTGCCTTCGGCCTTCAGGTAGCGTTTGACGAACGAAAAGCGGCCGGTACCGGGCTCGCCCATGACAAACACGTTGTAACCGGGGCGTGGCATGGCCACACCGAACTGCAAGGCTTCAACCGCACGTTCCTGGCCAAGCACACCGCGAAAGGGCTCCAAATCATTGGTGGTCGAGAAGCTGAACTGTTCAGCGGAAAAAGGACGAGTCAGCGCTTCGGGCGCTAAACGCAAGCTGGCAGCAACAGGATCAGGCATCGGGCTTCCTTACATCAGGCGGGGCAGATGTCGGCATTCTGGCTCCGGGTTGCGCGCTCTGGCAAGGCACGCTTTTGGGAAAGCGCAGACGCGGGATGCGTCCTACAAAAAAATCGCGATAAGTCTGATTGTTTTATAAAAAATAACGGAACCCCGGGAACGTGCCTAAACTCCAAACTGCGCGGGTTGGACTAATAACTGGCCCCTAGGGCGCCTTGAAGCGCCTGACCCCTTGTCCATTGGTTTGCACACAAAGAGAACAAAGCTATGAAACGGATCCTTCTTGGTACTCTCTTCACCGTCGTCTCCCTCAATGCAATGGCAGAAGCACCAGGTGGCCCGAACTGCGGTTGGGGCAACATGTTGTTCGAAGGCCAGCGCGGCACTCCGGCTCACTTCCTGGCCTCCACCACCAACGGCACCTCGGGTAACGCCACCTTCGGCATGACCTCCGGTACCAACGGCTGCAGCACCAACAGCGCCCTGACCTATGGCGGCAAGTCCTGGATTGCCATGAATGGCATGATGAACGAGCTGTCCGAAGACATGGCCAAAGGCAATGGCGAAGCACTGACCACCTACGCGGTGGTACTGGGCGTTGCGCCGGAAGATCGCGAGCACTTCAATGCCGTGACCCACGAGCACTTCCAGCAAATCTTCAGCAAAGCTGACGTGACCGCTGACGACGTGCACAACAACACCCTGGCGGTACTGAAAAGTGATACCCGTCTGGCGAAATACGCGACCCAAGCTTAAGCTCGACCCGCCCGCGCCTCCCAAGGCGCGGGTCTTATTTTTGGACCCACCTCCCCTTTGGGTCTCACTTTTTCCGACTTAAGTTGCCCTTATGCTCAAACGCTTTGCCTGGTTGGCACTCTTCACCTGCGCCCCGCTGTACGCGGCTACGCCTATTGATGATCAACGTTTGCAGCAACTGGCCAACGATCCGTTCTGGCTGTCTCTGGGCCACTACGAAGCCGGCAAAATCACTGGCTGGCGCAGCTATGTCAGCGACAAGAAGTTTTTCCTCGCCGCCGATGGCGCCCACCATCCGGACGCCGAGCTCAAGGCCACCGTTGAAGCGCTCTATGCGCCGGCCAGCCTGGGTGAAAAACACGCCCAATGCGTGTACCCCGCACGTACGCGCTGGCTCAAGGACCAGTTGCACCTGACCGACCTGCCCGCCCTGGACTGCAAGGAATTCACGCAATGGTTCAAGGACGTCGCGCCGCATAGTGCGGTGATGATTTTCCCGGCGGCCTACCTGAACAGCCCGTCTTCGATGTTCGGCCACACCCTGTTGCGCATCGACCAGGCCGACGTGCAGAGCAACAACACCGCACTGCTCAGCTATGCGATCAACTTCGGCGCCTACATCGAAGGCTCGGACAACAGCATTCTTTACGCCTGGAAAGGCCTGATGGGCGGCTACCCCGGCCTGTTCGCCCTGGTGCCTTACCAGGAAAAACTCTCTGAATACCGCAGCCTTGAGAACCGCGACCTGTGGGAATACCGCCTGAACCTCACCGAGGTCGAGACCAGGCGCATGGTCGAGCACGTGTGGGAGCTCAAGCAGATCCAGTTCGACTATTTCTTCTTTGACGAAAACTGCTCCTACCGCCTGCTGGAACTGCTGCAAGTCGCCCGCCCGAGCTTGCGCCTGACCGAGCAATTCCCGCTGACGGCGATCCCCACCGACACCGTGAAAGCCGTGAAAGAAGCCGGCTTGGTCGAGAAGATTGATTACCGCCCGTCTCGTGAGCGCGAACTGCTGGAACGTGCCAAGCCGCTGGACGGCGATGAGCAACAGTGGGTGCTGAAAGTCAGCGACGACCAGAAGCAATTGCAGGACCCGGCGTTCAAGGCCATCGCCAAAGACCGCCAGGCGCTGATCATCGA
Organism: Pseudomonas sp.; assembly: GCF_049645325.1. GTDB lineage: Bacteria > Pseudomonadota > Gammaproteobacteria > Pseudomonadales > Pseudomonadaceae > Aquipseudomonas. The sequence continues at coordinate 37,108 of NZ_JBARTQ010000215.1, forward strand.
CGCCGCCTATCGCCTGGGCCGCTACCGCGCCACTGGCCTGGAGCGCGACCCCGAGCGCTCCCAGCGCAGCTTTGAACTGCTGCGCGCGATCAACCAGAACCCTGCGCCCGACCTGAAGATCGAGCGTCCCGGCCTGCCCGAGAACGGGCACGAGTCGCGTACCTGGCAAGCGGGCATTGGCACCCGTGGCGACAAAACCTTTGGCGAATACGGCCTGCGCATGGCCTACCACGACCTCAACGACAACGCCGAAGGCTTCCCACTGGGCGCGCAGATCGAAATCCTGCAGATGAAACTGCGCCAGTACGAAGGCAACCACTGGCAACTGCAGCAACTCGACCTGGCCACCATCCGCTCACTGACGCCGCGCAACGCACTGCTGCAGCCCTGGTCCTGGCAAGTCACCGGCGGCCTGGAGCGCGTACCTGGCAAGCACGACGATGAAACCCTCGTCGCCCACGTCAACGGCGGCGCCGGCGGCACCTGGCAACTGACCGACGACATGCTCGGCTTCGCCCTTGGCACCGTGCGCGTGGAACACAACAACGACTTCAGCGAAGCCATCTCCCCGGCGGCCGGGTTCAATACCGGCGTGCTGTGGAAAAACCCCCTGGGCAATTTGAGTCTGGAAGCCAAGGGTGACTTCTTCACCAATGGCGAAGTGCGGCGCAGTGTCAGCCTGAACCAACAGTGGGAATTGTCGCGCAACCTCGGGTTACGCCTGAGCGCCCAGCGCGAATACAGCCACCTGTCGACCCCGGTGAATGAAGTGATGCTTGAAGTGAAGTGGTATCACTACTAACCAGGCCGGATAAAAACCAAATGTGGGAGCGGGCTTGCCCGCGATGGCGGTGTATCAGCAACAGCCAGGCCCACTGACCCACCGCCATCGCCGGCAAACCAGCTCCCACAGGTTTTTATGCCTGGCCTGAATCCTGCGCCCGCCACAGTTCAAATGTGGGAGCCGGGCTTGCCCGCGATAGCGGTCGTTCAGGCAACCATGTACTGGCTGACCCACCGCTTTCGCGAGCAAGCCCGCTCCCACATTTGAACGGCGCGTATAGTCAGGCACATCGCATTGCCCATCTAGTCAGGAGTTCCATCAACATGGCCGTTAACTGCACCACCCTTGAAGCCGTCCGCGAAAACATTGACCGCCTTGACCAACAAATCGTCACCCTGCTGGCCGAGCGAGGCCGCTACGTCTCCCAGGCCGCTCGCTTCAAAAAAGACACTGATGACGTGAAGGCGCCGCAACGGGTTGAACAGGTGATCGCCAAGGTGCGGGGGTTATCCGAGGCAGTGGGCGCCAACCCTGCGGTCACCGAGCAGGTGTATCGCGCAATGATTGCAGCGTTTATCCAGCAGGAATTGGCTGAACATGCATCCCTTATAAGTCCCGGCGCTCCGTGATCAAAAGACCTCAGGAAAATCGCCGCAAAACTATCAAATTCATTAGCCTGAATAGAAATATTTTTGACTACATCCAACCCTTTGATAAATAAGTAATAAAGCACATATGGTTTTTTAGCTTTTTTAAGCTGAAGCGAATTTGCTCTTTCCGCCTCGCTTTATAGAGATTTGTGTCTAGTCTCGGATAGCAATCAAATTGCCATCATGTCTATACACGGATCCGAATAGGTAAGAGGCTGACCATGGAATTTTTCGAAAAGCTAACCAGTCTGGCAGCAAAAGTCAGGTTGCAAGGCCCCGCCATACAAACAGAAGAAGCGACAAAAAATGCCTTCGTAATGCCTTTTATCAACACTGTATTAGGCTACGACGTATTCGATCCGCAAGAAGTGATGCCTGAATTCGTCTGTGATGTCGGAACGAAGAAAGGCGAGAAAATCGATTACGCAATCATGAAAAACGGTGAGATTCAGATACTCATCGAATGCAAAAAGATCGGCGAGTCATTGAGCATCAATCACGCGTCCCAGCTTTTCCGATACTTTCATGTTACGAGCGCAAGAATCTCGATTCTTACCAATGGCCAGGTCTACAGATTTTTTACTGACTTGGACGCCCCCAATAAAATGGACGAAAAACCATTTTTGGAGTTGGATCTGCTGGACATCGATGAGTACTCCGTACCGGAGTTGATCAAACTCACCAAATCAGCGTTCGATGTTGACTCTATTATCAATGCAGCTGGAGAGTTGAAATACGTCAGCCAACTCAAAAAGCTCATCGGCACTCAGGTCAGCAAACCAGAAGATGACTTCGTAAAATTTTTCGCTTCGCGTGTTTACGAGGGCGTGATCACTCAAAAAGTGCGTGAGCAGTTTTTTGAGCTGACCCGGAAAGCACTGGCCCAGTTTCTGAACGACCGGATCAATGATCGGCTCAAGTCCGCAATGAGCGGCGCGATCCAACCGACACTGGCAACAATCCCTGCCGCGAACAGTGCGAATGCAGATACGAAGGATAGGGACGAGTCAGAAGACAAGATCCTAACGACGTTAGAAGAACTTGAGGGTTATCACATCGTCAGGGCCGTCGTCCGCTCAGTGGTTGATGCCAAGCGGATCGTTCAGCGAGACACTCAGAGCTATTTCGGGATACTGCTGGACGACAACAACCGCAAGCCCATCTGCCGTCTTCACTTCAATCGAAGTCAGAAGTATCTCGGAATATTCGACGAGGAAAAGAATGAGACCCGGCATGCGATTTCGTCCATCGACGATATTTACGAGTACGCGGATCAACTGAAAAAAACAGTGGGTTATTACGCTTAGAATCCCTAGCGAGTAGCCAGAATCGTCGATAATTCTGTGGTGAGCAGAGTTGTCGAATCGTCGCAACGCCTGCGCGGGCTGCGTAGCAGCCCCAAATATGCAGCTGAGGAGTGCCAGACAAACCGCACTCATGCTTTTGGGGCCGCTCCGCAGCCCAGCGCAGGACAAGCCTGCTCACCACAAGGGCAAGGCCAGCCTTTTAAGTTGCTGGTGCCATTTTAAGTGGCAGGCGTGATTGCTTGGGTCAGGTCGTCCACGACGGCTTTGCCCATCTCGCACAGGTAATGCGCCGCCCAGGCGTATTGCTCGCCGCGCACGTCCATGGCGGCTTCCATGGCGAGTTTCTTGGAGTAGAAAAGCAAGGTGGAGGCGTGTTCCAGCGCTTCATCAATCGGCATGCCGGCGTTGACGCGGAACAGTGGTTTTTCGTTTTCACCGTAGTCGCCGAAGGTGACGACGCCGAGGGTGGTGATGGAGGACAGGGGTGGATCGGGGACGACTTTGCTCATGATGATTGCTCTCTGCTGAAGTAGAGCCGCCATATCACATCGCTAAACATGAAGGGTGGCAGCTGTGTGCAGGTTAGCGATCCGGATCAGAGGCATCCCGGGTAGACTCGAAGGTCTCCAGCACACAGCCACCATAAGACGCTAGAAGCAGGCAAACGCCGGCTGATAGTGTTGGAAGCGGTGACACGCCCGAAACCCGGATCGCTAAACCCGTTCGCTGATGTGCAGCGATCCAGGGAGGCTAGTGATCCAAACGGTACGGCGCAATAGGCTAAAGATTCTCTAGGAAACGTCCTGCAATTTAAAGGGAATCGTCGTTGATGGCCCTTTAACCCAACACTTTTCTCACCGCCCTTTCACACCTCCCCGACAAATCTCTATCTAGACTTCCCCTATCAGCCGTGAGACGGCCAGGGAGCGAGCAATGTGGCGGTATGCAGTAATGCTGTGTGCGTTGGTGTGGCTGGCAGGTTGCCAAACCACCCATCAGGATTTACTCGCCAAAGGGTATCCACCGGCCTTCGCTGATGGCTTTGACGACGGCTGCAGCAGCGGTCGCCAGGCCGCGGGCGTGATCAGCGGGGAGTTTCGCAAGAACGTACCGCGCTACCTGAAGGTTCGTGAGTACGCCGAAGGCTGGGAAGACGGTTTTCGCCAGTGCAAGGCCATGCGTGAAAACGAAGAGCTGCGCGACTACAAAGACAATCACTGGGACGACCGTGAGCGCGCCTGGGAGCAGGAAAAAGATCGCGACGCCGGCCGAGCCTATCGCTCGCAATAGGTCGCTTTTCTGACCGTGCCTGCAGCCTCACGGACCCTGCAAGCTGACGCAGAGCGTCCAAAGCGGCATTCCCACGCAGTGCGTGGGAACGATCACGCGGCGAATATGGCCCAAGCTCCATAGAAGGAGAACGTCATGAGCCGAGCTTTTGTTAACGAAGACAACGCCGCCGCCCAGGCTGATCAGCCGGTTGAGCGTCAGGTCAGTGAGCAGCCCAATCATCTAACAGCGCAAGGATTGGCGCAGTTGCAGGCCAAGGTTGCCCAGTTGCAGCAGGCATACAGCGCCGAATCAGCCAAGGGCGAACACGCCGACAAGCAGCGCCAAGCGGACCTTGAGCGGGACCTGCGCTACTTCAACCAACGCGTACAAAGCGCCCACGTCGTAACACCGGCGATGTCCACCGACAAGGTACAGATCGGCAGCTGGGTCACCTTCGCCAACGAGCACGATGAACAGCAGCGCATTCAATTGGTGGGTGAAGACCAAGCCGATGCCCACGCCAACTTGATCAACTGGGGCTCGCCCCTGGGCCGCGCCTTGCTGGGCGCCCAGGTGGGCGACGAGGTGCTGTGGAAGCGCCCCGTCGGTGATCAGGTGATTGAAGTGCTGCTGATCGAGCCCGAGGCTTAGACGATGCCTTGGGCCAGCATCGCATCGGCGACTTTCACAAAGCCCGCGATGTTGGCGCCCTTCACGTAGTTGACCCGGCCGTTTTCTTCGCCGTAATGCACGCAGGCGTGATGGATCGACTGCATGATGCTGTGCAGCTTGCTGTCGACTTCGCCGGCGGTCCACAGCAGGCGCATGGCGTTCTGCGACATTTCCAGGCCGCTCACGGCCACACCGCCAGCGTTCGACGCCTTGCCCGGCGCGAACAGAATGCCCGCCTCGATAAAGATATCCACAGCCTCAAGCGTGGTGGGCATGTTGGCGCCTTCGGCCACGCAGAGGCAGCCATTGCGCAATAAGGTGCGCGCGGCGTCGGCGTCGAGTTCGTTCTGGGTGGCGCATGGCAGGGCAATGTCGCAGGCCAGTTCCCATGGGGTTTTGCCGGCGCGGAACTCCAGGCCAAAACGCTCGGCCAGTTCGCTGATGCGCCCGCGCTGCACGTTTTTCAACGCCAGCAGGGCCGACCATTGTTCTTCGGTCAAACCGCTTTCGGCGTACAGGGTACCTTCGGAGTCGGACAGCGAAATCACCTTGCCGCCCAGGTCCATGACCTTGCGCGCCGCGTACTGCGCGACGTTGCCGGAGCCGGAGACGGCCACGCGCTTGCCCTCAACGCGCTGGCCGCTGCGCTTGAGCATTTCTTCGGCGAAGTACACGCAACCGAAACCGGTGGCTTCGGGCCGGATCAGGCTGCCGCCGTAGGTCATGCCTTTGCCGGTCAGCACCGAGGTGAATTGGTTGCTGAGGCGTTTGTACTGGCCAAACAGGAAGCCGATTTCACGCGCGCCCACGCCAATGTCGCCGGCCGGGACGTCGACGTCAGCACCGATATGGCGGTACAGCTCGCTCATGAAGGCTTGGCAGAAGCGCATCACTTCGGCGTCGCTCTTGCCCTTGGGGTCGAAGTCGGCGCCGCCTTTGCCGCCGCCCATGGGCAGCGAGGTCAGGGAGTTCTTGAAGGTTTGCTCGAAGGCCAGAAACTTCAGCACGCCCAGGTTCACCGAGGGGTGAAAGCGCAGGCCGCCTTTGTAGGGGCCGATGGCGCTGTTCATCTGGATGCGGAAACCACGATTGACCTGGACCTTGCCGTGATCATCCACCCACGAAACCCGAAACGTAATCGCGCGTTCCGGCTCACAAATACGCTCCAGGATGCCCGAGGTCAGGTAATGGGGATTGGCTTCGAGAAACGGCCACAAACTGCGCAGGACTTCTTCCACGGCCTGGTGGAATTCCGGCTGGTCGGGGTCGCGTTTCTTGAGGCGTGCAAGGAAGGATTCAACGGATTCGATCATGAAAAGTCTCGGCAAATTTATTGTCGTTAAAGGAGATTTGTCCCGGACTTTATCAATTCATGTCGCACCGCGACAGGGCAAAATGTCGCTTTTGTGAATTTAAAT
>NZ_JBARTQ010000216.1:0-7526 GCF_049645325.1 Pseudomonas sp.
GCGAAGGCGGTGTGTCAGTCACCAAATTCAATACTGACACACCGCCTTCGCGAGCAAGCCCGCTCCCACATTTTTATCGCATTCCACTCTGCCACAGCCGATTCGGCTGCCCCACCCCACTTTTCAGCTTTCCCGGCTGAGACGCCTCGCTATATCAGCCGAGATCCCCCCGCCACAACGCACAAAATAGCCCCACAGCTCAGCCCCATGGATTCGTGCACCCATGCAAACCACCAACACTGTCCTGATGATCCGCCCGGCGCGCTTTGCCTTCAACCCGGACACCGCGATCAACAACCGCTTCCAACGCCAACCTCTGGACCCGCTCAGTGCACAGCAGAAAGCGCTGGAAGAGTTCGACGGTTATGTTGACACCCTGCGCCGTCACGGAGTGGAAGTGCTGGTGGTGCAGGACACCCCGGTGCCCCATACCCCCGACTCAATCTTCCCCAACAACTGGTGGAGCAGCCACGCCGACGGCAGCCTGGTGCTCTACCCGATGGAAGGCCAGAACCGACGGCTGGAGCGCAACAAGGGCGTGCTGCAAGTGCTGGAACAACGCTTCGCGATCAAAGGCACGATCGACCTGAGCCATTTGGAACAACAGAACATCTTCCTCGAAGGCACCGGCAGCATGGTGCTCGACCGCCAACACCGCATCAGCTACGCCTGCCACTCCGGGCGCACCCACCACGACGCCCTGCGCCAGTTCGCCGAACGCCTCGACTACCAGCTGTGCGTGTTCCACGCCGTCGACCGCCACCAGGCGCCGATCTACCACAGCAACGTGATGATGAGCGTTGGCCGCGACCTCTCGGTGGTGTGCCTGCAAGCGCTGCCAAACGCCGAGGAGCGCCAGGCGCTGGAACGCTCCCTGCGCGACACCGGCAAGGACATCCTCGCCCTCGACTTCGACCAGCTCGAAGCCTTCGCCGGCAACATGCTCGAAGTCCACGACCGCGACGGCCAGCCGTTGCTGGTGATGTCTGCCAGTGCTTGGGGCGCCCTGCAACCGGCCCAGCGCCAGCATGTGGAGCGTCACACCCACCCGGTGGTGGTGAACATCGACAACATCGAACGCATCGGCGGCGGCAGTGCCCGCTGCATGCTGGCGGAAGTGCACCTGCCCGCCCGCGCCACCTTCCAATAACTCAAGGAGTCTTGCCATGACCCGTTATATCGACGTCAACGACCTCAGCTACCTGGTCTCGCAAAAAGGCCTGCCAACCTGCATCAGCGAAATGGCCGAGTACATCCGCGCCGACTACCTGCGCTGGCAGGACTTCGAAAAATGCGCACGCCTGGCCAATCATTCGCCCGAGGGCGTGATCGAGCTGATGCCGGTGTCCGACGCGTCGCTGTACGCGTTCAAATACGTCAACGGCCATCCGAAAAACACCCAAGCCGGCATGCTCACCGTGATGGCCTTTGGCGCCCTGGGCGATGTGGACACCGGCAAACCGGTGCTGCTGGCAGAAATGACCCTGACCACCGCGATCCGTACCGCCGCAACCTCGGCGCTGGTCGCCCGTTACCTGGCGCGCGACAACAGCCGCAGCATGGCGTTGATCGGCAACGGCTCGCAGAGTGAATTCCAGGCCCTGGCCTTCCACACCCTGCTGGGCATCAATGAGATCCGCCTGTTCGACATCGACGCCAAGGCCACCGCCAAGCTGGCAGCCAACCTCAAGGCCTTCCCGGCAATCACGGTGATCCTGGCTGGCAGCGTGGCCGAAGCCGTCAAAGGTGCAGACATCGTCACCACGGTGACTGCGGACAAGGCTTACGCAACCATCCTGACCGACGAAATGATCGAGCCGGGCATGCACCTCAACGCCGTCGGCGGCGACTGCCCGGGCAAGACCGAGCTGGACCGACGCATCGTCGAACGCGCGCGGGTGATCGTCGAGTACGAACCGCAGAGCCGCATTGAAGGTGAAATCCAGCACATGCCGAATGACTCGCCTGTGACTGAACTGTGGCAAGTCATCAACGGCCAGAAACCCGGCCGCGAGAACGCACGCCAAATCACCCTATTCGATTCGGTGGGCTTTGCCATCGAAGACTACTCGGCGCTGCGCTACGTGCTCGACGTGGCCAAAGCGCTGGACGTGGGCAGCGAACTGGAACTGGTACCCGACCTCGCCGACCCCAAGGACCTCTTCGCCCGACTGGCCCAACAGCCTCGCGCACAGCAGAAAAAGCGCGCCTGAGACCGCTCTGGCCTGCCGCTTTGCGCTCAGGGCAGGCCGGAATTTCACCATCGATAAGCCGATTCAGCGTGTGCAGCAGCCGATTCCGCTGCATTGCGCTTTTTTACAGCGCAATTCGCGCTTTATGCACGGGGTAAACGACACAAAAAACGCACCATCATGAAGCATTCTCTGCTCCCAGCGATTCACTGCCCTGACATCAATTACAAAATATAGGGACATCACCATGACTCCACTGCGATCACTCTTCGCCGCGTTGCTGTTGCCACTGTGCGCCACCGCCGCCCACGCCCAGGAATGGAAAGAAATCCGCTTCGGCGTATTCCCCGAATACCCGCCCTTCGAGTCCGTCGCCGCCGACGGCAGCCTGCAAGGCTTCGATATCGAGCTAGGCAACGCCATCTGCGCCAAGCTCGAGGTGAAATGCACCTGGGTGCACAACGAGTTCGATGGCATGATCCCGGCCCTGCGTGCACGCAAGTTCGACGCGATCATGTCGTCCATGGCGGTGACACCGGCGCGTGAAAAAGTCATCGACTTCAGCGACCGGCTGTTTCTAAGCCCGACCTCGGTGATCACCCGCAAAAGCGCCGACTTCGGCGACACCCCCGAATCCCTGAAAGGCAAGCAAGTCGGCGTGCTGCAAGGTTCGCTGCAAGAGGCGTATGCCCGCGCGCACCTGGCCAAGCTAGGCGCACAGATCAAGGCTTACCAGTCCCAGGAACAGAACTACGCCGACCTGCAAAACGGCCGCCTCGACGCGACCCTGACCGACAAGCTCGAAGCCCAGCTCAACTTCCTGTCCAAACCTGAAGGCGCCGACTACAAGACCGGCCCGGCCTTCAAGGACCCGACCCTGCCCCTGGACATCGCCATGGGCCTGCGCAAGAACGACGCAGAACTGCGTGAGTTGATCAATAAAGGCATCGCCGCCGTGCAGGCCGATGGCACCTACGCGCAGATCCAGAAGAAGTACTTCGGCGATCAGGACATCTACAACGAGTAACCCCTACGCCGACTGTGTGGGAGCTGGCTTGCCTGCGATAGCGGTGTCTCAGGTACAGCTGTACTTGCTGACCCGACGCCATCGCTGGCAAGCCAGCGCCCACCGTAAATCTCTGTGCTTCAGCGAGATTCTTATCATGAACGAACTCCTCAACCTGCAGGGCTACGGCCCGATGCTGGCCCAAGGTACCTGGATGACGGTCAAGCTGGCGTTCCTGGCGCTGGCCCTGAGCCTCGCCCTGGGCCTGATTGCCGCTGGCGCCAAGCTCTCCCGCGCCAAGTGGCTGCGCGTGCCGGCCACGCTGTACACCACGCTGATCCGCAGCGTGCCGGACCTGGTGCTGATCCTGCTGATTTTCTACAGCCTGCAACTGTGGCTCAACGACCTGAGCGACGTCTTCGGCTGGGACTATTTTGAGATCGATCCGTTTACCGCCGGGGTCATCACCCTGGGGTTTATATACGGCGCGTACTTCACCGAGAACTTTCGCGGCGCGATCCTCAGCGTGCCGGCGGGTCAACTCGAAGCCGCGACCGCTTACGGCCTGAGCCGCTGGCAGCGTTTTCGCCTGGTGCTGTTCCCGCAACTGATGCGCTTTGCCTTGCCGGGCCTGGGCAATAACTGGCTGGTGCTGCTCAAGTCCACAGCGCTGGTGTCGATCATCGGCCTGTCGGACCTGGTCAAGGCCGCGCAAAACGCCGGCAAGTCCACCAGCGAGCCGCTGTACTTCCTGATCCTCGCGGGCCTGGTGTACCTGGTGATCACCACCCTTTCCAACCGCATCTTCAAGCGCCTTGAACGGCGCTACAACCTCGGCCTCAAGGGGATGGCGCGATGATCGAACTGTTCCAGCAATACGGCCTGGCCTACCTGTTCAGCGATGATGCGGGGTTGTCCGGCGTGGCCATGACGTTGTGGCTGTTCATCATTTCGGTGGTGCTGGGGTTCGCCCTGTCGATTCCCCTGGCGCTGGCTCGCGTGTCGGAGCACTTCTGGCTGCGCTGGCCGGTGGAGCTCTACACCTACCTGTTTCGCGGCACGCCGCTGTATATCCAGTTGTTGATTTGCTACACCGGGCTGTACAGCCTGGAGGTGGTGCAGGACAACGCCCTGCTCAACCAGTTTTTCCGCAATGCACTCAACTGCACCCTGCTGGCGTTTGTGCTGAACACCTGCGCGTACACCGTAGAAATCTTCGCCGGGGCGATCCGTAACATTCCCCATGGCGAGGTCGAAGCGGCACGCGCCTACGGCCTGCACGGCTGGCGGCTCAACCTGTTTGTGGTGGTGCCTGCGGCACTGCGCCGTGCACTGCCGGCCTACAGCAATGAAATGATCCTGATGCTGCACGCAACGTCTTTGGCGTTTACTGCCACCGTCGCCGACATCCTCAAGGTCGCCCGCGACGCGAATGCCGAGACGTTCCTGACGTTCCAGGCCTTCGGCATCGCCGCCCTGCTCTACATGCTGCTGTCCTTTGCACTGGTGGGCCTGTTTCGACTGGCCGAACGTCGCTGGATGCGTTTTCTTGTTCCTACCCGAGGCTAACCCATGAATCAGTCCGCGCAGGCCCTGGCCGCTTATCCCGTTGATGAACCCGCTGCAAAAACAGCCCCACAAACCACCGCGATCAAGCTGCAGGTCGAAGGCATCCACAAACGTTACGGCGAACACGAAGTGCTCAAGGGCGTGTCGCTGAATGCCCGTCACGGCGACGTGATCAGCCTGATCGGCGCCAGCGGTTCGGGCAAAAGCACGATGCTGCGCTGCATCAACTTCCTCGAACAACCGGACGCCGGGGTCATCACCCTCGACGGTATCAGCATCGAAATGCGCCAGGGCCGCGCAGGCACCCGTGCGCCGCATCAGGACCAACTGCACAACCTGCGCACACGCCTGGCCATGGTGTTCCAGCACTTCAACCTTTGGAGCCACATGACCGTGCTGGAAAACATCACCATGGCGCCGCGCCGGGTGCTGAATGTCAGCGCGGCCGAGGCGGAAAAACGCGCACGGATGTACCTCGACAAGGTCGGTTTGCCGGGCCGCGTGGCGGATCAATACCCGGCGTTCCTGTCCGGCGGCCAACAACAACGCGTGGCCATCGCCCGCGCCTTGGCGATGGAGCCGGAGATCATTCTGTTCGATGAACCCACGTCAGCGCTTGACCCTGAACTTGTAGGAGAAGTCCTCAAAGTCATACAGACGTTGGCCGAGGAAGGTCGTACCATGCTGATGGTCACCCACGAAATGGGCTTTGCCCGCCAGGTGTCCAGCCAAGTGCTGTTCTTGCACCAGGGCCGGGTTGAGGAACACGGCGGCGCCGACATCCTCGACCACCCCAACAGCGAACGCTTGCAGCAATTTCTTTCCAACCGTTTGAAGTGAACTCATGGATACCAAGGCCAACGGACCCCACTCTTCCCCTGCGCTGGACCGCATCGATGAGGCGATCATCGACGTGTTGCGCCATCAGGGGCGTATCACCTACGAAAAGCTCTCGTCACTGGTGCACCTGACGCCCAGGCCCTGCCTGGAGCGGGTGCGCAAGCTGGAGCGGCGCGGGGTCATTCGCGGGTACGGGGCGATCATCGATGTGCAGATGGTTTCGCCGGGGCTGTCGTTGCTGGTGCTGGTGGCCTTGTCCAATCAGAGCGGGCGCTCGGCGCAGAAGGCTTTTGAAGCCTGCGTCAAAGCCTGCCCGCAGGTGTTTGAATGCCAGTTGATCAGCGGGCCGTTTGATTACAGCCTGCGCATGCGCTGCCGCGACATGGAGCATTACCGGGTGTTGACGGAGACCTGGTTGAACAATGATGAGTTGCACATCGATAAGTTGGTGGCGCACCCGGAGTTGGCGGTGGTGAAGAACACCGCGACTGAGCTGACATAAATCGCAGATCGTTCCCACGCTCCGCGTGGGAACGATCAGTACACCGTCTTCGCGAGCAAGCCCGCTCCCACATTTTTTTAACCGAGCCCACCTGAAATCCGCTTGCCGGGCTTGGCGCCAATCAGCTTCGCCTGCCCATCCTTTTGCTTCCCCGTTCGCGCCTCGCTGATCAACCCCGGAATCAACTTGCCCTCCGGTAAGTTCTTCCAGAACCGGCTCGGCAAATGCCCTTCCATTACCTTGGGGTTCAACCGCGCCGGGTTGAAAATGTGGCTGTAATAGGTCAACCACATGGCGCTGTGCGGGTCTTCAACATTCTGCGCCAATTGCCGCCACGCTTCGGGGCACTCGCGTTGGTGAATCAGTTGCTCACCGTCGTAATAAACCCCGTCCAGCGGCGTGGCGATCATCCAGCGATGGCGCCCCATGCGCCCGACAAAATGCTGGCTGGCGGATTTGAGAATGTCGTGCGCCGGTTCATGCCAGGCCACGTATTCCGGCAGCTCGGCGCCTGCGTCTACCGGCAAGGCGACAAACCGCACAAACGCATGCAGGTGATGGGCCTCGCGGCTCACCTGCTTGATCCGCCGCTGCAACTCGCTGCCCAGCTTGTCACCCGCCAGCATTGCCGTGCGGTCACCATGGCTGACGCGCCACAGCACTTCATACAGCAGGCTCCAGCGCTGACCGCCGTGGTAGCAGGCGGCGGACTCCAGCAATTGCAGTAACGCCTTGGGGATCCGCGCCTGGAACGGGCCGAGCTGCTCGGGGACAGGCTCGTCGGTGGCAAACAGGTCCGCCACTTCAGCTTCGCCCCAGCTCACCTGGCTGGGGTCGACCTGATGGCTGAGCAACCAGCGCGCCTGTTCGCGCCAGGTGCTGAAGAGGTTGTCGCATTCCAGGCTGATCATCCCCAAAGGCCCATTTGCTGGGGCGCCGGGCGGTCGCGCAGTTGCTCACGCAGCAACACGCTGGTGCTTTCCGCCTGCTGCGGGTGGTAATCGCTGGTGATGAAAAACGGCTTGGCCTTGGCCAGCACGCAGCGCATGCGCGCCAGGTCTTCGAAGCGGATCTTGCGTTCGCGGCGCAGGTCGACCAGGCGCTGGGTGGTGCGCAGGCCGATGCCGGGGATGCGGGCGATCAAGGTTGGTTCGGCGCGGTTCAGGTCCAGGGGGAACACTTCGCGGTGCTCCAGGGCCCAGGCCAGCTTGGGGTCGATGTCCAGGGCCAGATGGCCGGGGCCTTCGAACAGTTCGTTGGCGCTGAAGCCGTAGCTGCGCAGCAGGAAGTCCGCCTGGTACAAGCGGTGCTCGCGCATCAGCGGCGGCGCGGCCAGGGGCACGCTTTTCGGGCTGTTGGGGATGGGGCTGAAGGCCGAGTAATACACGCGGCGCAACTTGTAGTTGCCATATAAGGC
>NZ_JBARTQ010000217.1:0-8737 GCF_049645325.1 Pseudomonas sp.
CGCTCCCACATTTTGATCTGCGGTGTGTCAGTCACCCGCAATTTTTAAATAACGCCTGCGATTTTCTCATTTGCCCCCTCCCCGCCTGCGTGGCCTGATTCGCCCTTGTTCACTCAAGGCCCACTCATGCAAAGCGCTCACGCAAAACCCACCACCGCCGTTTGGCTGATGATCAGCGTTGTACTGGTCGCCCTTAACCTGCGCCCATCGATGGCGGCCATCGGCCCGTTGTTGTCATCGATTCGTGGCGAGGTGCCGTTGAGTTTCAGCAGCGCCGCGCTGCTGACCATGTTGCCGGTCATGGCCATGGGCCTGGCGATGTTCTTTGGCATGGGCGTGGCCAAGCGCGTTGGTGAACACCGCAGCATTGTGCTGTCGCTGGTGGTGATTGGGGCGGCGACGCTGTCGCGGCTGTTTCTGGATTCAGCGCTGGAGTTGATCGTCAGCGCCATCGCTGCCGGCGTGGGGATCGCAATGATCCAGGCCTTGATGCCGGCGCTGATCAAATCGCGCTTCAACGCTGACGTTTCGCTGTTCATGGGCCTGTACGTCACGGCCATCATGGGCGGCGCGGCACTGGCGGCCTCGTTTGCGCCCTTCGTGCAAGTGCAGACCGGCAGCTGGCGCATCGGCCTGGCGATCTGGGCGTTGCTCGCGGTGTTGGCCCTGGTGTTCTGGTACGCCCAGCGTGCGCAATTGCCGCCGTTGCCTCAAGCCGGCGCCGATGCGCAGGCCTCCTTTTTCGGCAATGGCCGCGCCTGGTTGCTGGCGGTTTTTTTCGGCCTTGGCACCGCGTCCTACACCTGCGTGCTCGCGTGGCTGGCGCCGTACTACGTGGAGCAAGGCTGGAGCGAACAGAACGCCGGTTTGCTGCTGGGTTTCTTGACCGCGATGGAGGTGGTGTCCGGCCTGATCACCCCGGCGATCGCCAACCGCCGCCAGGATAAACGTGGCGTGGTCGCGGTGCTGCTGGTGCTGATCATCCTCGGGTTCTGCGGCTTGATCCTGAGCCCGCAACACCTGAGCCTGCTGTGGCCGTGCCTGCTGGGCCTGGGCATTGGCGGCCTGTTCCCGATGAGCCTGATCCTGTCCCTAGACCACCTGGACAACCCGCGCCGAGCCGGGAGCCTGACCGCATTCGTGCAAGGCATCGGCTACCTGATTGCTGGCCTGTCGCCACTTATCGCCGGAATGATTCGCGACCAGTTGGGCAGCTTCGAATGGGCCTGGTGGTCACTGACGGCAGTGGTGGTGGTAATGCTGTTGATCGTCACACGCTTCAATCCAACGCATTACGCACGACATATCCGTTAACGTCGTGTTGCCATCATTTTTTGTCCCACACCAAACATAGAAACGCCCTACAGAGCTTTCTAATGGCACGAGCGTTCCGTTAAGCTTTTGCGCAGTCTTGTACCGAGTTCGGTACAAAGGGTTTACGGACGCAATGGATGCTAAACAGTAATTCGCTCAGAAAGCTCGATATGCAGGACTTGATGGTATTTATCGCCGTCTATGACCAGCGCAGCGTTACCGAGGTGTCTGAAACGCTGTTCGTCAGCCAGTCCACCGTGAGTTACAGCCTGAAAAAGCTGCGCACCAGTTTTGAGGACGAGCTGTTTATCAACACGCGGGCGGGCATGCGACCGACGTACAAGGCCACCAGCATGTATGGCCATGTGCAGAAGATTTTGGAGAGCATCAACCTGTGTCACGCCGGCGGCCAGGCGTTTGACCCGACGCAGAAGGCCGTAACCTTCAACGTGTGCGCGCCGGAATACTTCGAACAGTTGATCCTGCCGCGCTTGTTGAAGCACTTCGACCGCGCCGACCTGCCGGTGATCGTCAACGTGCACAAGCTGGAAACCGAGATTCCCGCCGACGATCTGCGCGAAGGCCGCCTCGACCTGGTGATTTGCTTCGGCCCGCACTTTCACCGCGCCCATAAAGACTTCAAGACCCAAATGCTGCTGGAAGACGATTTGGTGTGTGTGTTCGACAAACGCTCGGCGCCCAGGGAGCCCGCGTTCAGCCTGCAGTCCTTTGTCGAGCGGCGCCACGTGTTCCCCACGCCGTGGACTTCCGACACCAACATGATCGACGGCTGGCTCGCGCGCCAGGCCCACAAGCGCCAGGTGATCGCCCGGGCCAACAGCTACAGCGCGGCCTTGAAGATGATCACCGGCACCGACTTTGTCGTCACCCTGCCCCGCCGCGTGCAAAAGCTGCTGGCGCCCGCGCCTGCATTCGGCCATTGCGAGGCGCCGAATGGGTTGCCGGGGTTCACGCTGGACATGCAGTGGAACGAAACCAGTGAACAGGACAGCGCCAATACCTGGTTTCGTGAGCAAGTGGTGAAGGTGTGTGCCGGTCAGGGGCTGCTGTAAGCCTCAGCCGATGGCGACTTTGCTGTAGGACTCGCGATCCATGTCGACCAACTGGACACTGAGTTGAACCTGCACATCCGCCGGCCACTCACCCAGATCCTGCAACGCCGCCAACAGGCTTTGCGACAGCTGCTGCTTGACCTGTGGCGACCGCCCGCTGAGCAGCGACAGTTTCACCGCAATAAAGCCGCGTGGGCTGAGGGACGTGCCTACCTGGAAACTCTCGACCTTTACGGCGCGGCTTTTGATATCGAGCTCGGCACCGAACTGCCCGGACGCCATCAGCACGTTGTTGAGCCGCAACAGGGTTTTCTCTACGGCCAGGTTTGGCAGGTTGGCGGTGTATTCCAGGTGCAGGTGCGGCATGAAAAGCTCCGAATTGTTGTAGGAAAAGAGGCATACATATAGCACGTGGCCGAACGGGTTCGGATCGCTTTCACTGTGAAACTTCGGTCAGCTCTTCATCGGCCGGTTGCCCAGGCAGGGCTACCTCAAGGTTTCGGCACCAGCACCGGCAGCAGGTCGCGCTCACTCATGAAGGCTTCCAGCCGCGAACGCACCCAGCGTTCCGCCGGGTCTGTGTCGACGTGGCTGAGCCAGACCATGGACAAGTCCAGGGTCGGCGTTTCAAACGGAAACGGCTCGCAGAACAGGTGCCCGCCCGCGGCCATGGCCTGGGCGGTGTAGTCCGGCAGGCTGGCGATCATGTCAGTCCCGGCGAGCAACGCCGGCAGCGCGCTGTACTGCGGCACCGACAGCACCACATGACGCTTGCGGCCAATCTCCGCCAGCCATTCATCGGCAAACCCGGAGACGTTGGCGGTGTGGGATACCAGCACATGAGGCCGTGCGCAGTATTCGTCGAGGGTCAAAGGTCTGTCCGAGACATCCGCGCGCAACAAACAGGGGCGAATATGCCGCAACAATTTGCGCTTGGCGTTGGCCGGCAGGCCGCGTGTCTGGGTAATGCCGACAGTGATATCGCCGGACGCCAGCAGGTCCGGAATACGCCAGTAATCCACATGCTGCACCACGAACACCACCAGCGGCGCTTCCTGGCGCAAGGCCCGCAGCAACGGTGGCAGCAGGCCGAACTCAACGTCATCGGACAGGCCGATGCGGAAGGTCATGGTGCTGATGGACGGGTCGAAATCGTGGGTCAGGCTCAAGGCCGAGGACAGTGAGTCCAGGGCCGGCGACAGGTGCTGGATGATCTCTTCGGCGCGCGCGGTGGGCTCCATGCGGTGGCCAACGCGAATGAACAGCGGGTCGTTGAACAACGTGCGCAAGCGGTTGAGGGCCGAACTGATGGTGGGCTGGCCGAGAAACAGCTTTTCCGCCACCCGTGTCACATTGCGCTCCAGCATCAGTGCTTCGAAGACCACCATCAGGTTGATGTCGGCCTTGCGTAGTTCATTACGATTCATCGGCGCCTGCCCCTTTCCCCAAGACAAGCCGCAGTTTAGAAAGCCCGCGGGGCTGCGTCTATGTGCGCACTGTTCATCTGTAGGCTTTGGGACTATAAATCAGCTCTTAAAGGTCAAAGGATCACCCTCGTGCTGGTCATTCTCGCCTCGGCCCTTCTTGTGGCCGGGTTCTGTCTCTGGATTATCCGGTTCATCGCCAACCCGACCGCCCGTACATTGCTGCGGGTATTTGTCGGTTTGTGCCTGGCGGCGGTGGCCGCCTATCTGGTATTGGCGGCGGGGTTTCCTATTTCTGTGCTGAGTTCTTGATGAGTGCTGTCTTGGTTACGTGTTTCAGGCCTGAATAAAGATCCAATGTGGGAGCAGGCTCCCACAGTTTGAACATCATTAATTACCTGGCAATTCACGGTTTGAGCGGGCGCTCCTGGTCACGCTCGGACAGCTCGGTGCCGTCGTCCGGATGCTTCCAGGTCTGAGGTTTTTCTTCTTCCCGCTGCCGGGGCTGCTCGTGCTCTGGCTCATCCTGCCGCGTCGGTTCGTTAGCCATTTGCCACCTCCCATCCGTAAGAATTGGTCACACCTGAAGCATAGAACAGGGTGAGGATTTTGATCACCCTGAGCGATTGATAACCTATGCGCATCAATCTATCCAAATTACTCACTTATCATTTCTAAATGTGTCAGCCACTATCCGCGGTCTTAAGCGAAACAAGCACTTTAAAAAGAACGCTGGAGACACAAAACCATGACTAGCCTTTCCCGGCCCGACTCTGCCCGCTCGAAAGTTGGCGCGGTATTCCGCGTTACTTCTGGCAACTTCCTCGAACAGTTCGACTTCTTTCTGTTCGGTTTCTACGCCACCTACATCGCCGCCGCGTTCTTCCCCGCCGCCAATGAGTTTGCGTCATTAATGATGACCTTCGCCGTTTTCGGTGCGGGCTTCCTGATGCGTCCCTTGGGCGCAATCATTCTGGGTGCCTATATCGATGACGTGGGTCGTCGCAAAGGCTTGATCGTGACCCTGTCGATCATGGCCAGCGGCACGCTGCTGATCGTGCTGGTGCCGGGTTATCAGACCATTGGCCTGTGGGCACCCTTGCTGGTACTGCTGGGCCGCTTGCTGCAAGGCTTCTCTGCCGGTGCTGAGCTGGGCGGCGTGTCGGTTTACCTCTCCGAAATGGCCACGCCAGGCCGCAAAGGCTTCTACACCAGCTGGCAGTCGGGCAGCCAACAAATCTCCATCGTGGTCGCCGCCGCGTTGGGCTACGGCCTGAACGTCTGGATGGAACCGGCGGTGGTTGCCGATTGGGGCTGGCGCATTCCGTTCGCCATCGGTTGCGTGATCATCCCGTTCATCTTCATTTTGCGTCGCAACCTGCAGGAAACCGAAGAGTTCGCCAACCGCAAGCACCGCCCAACCATGCGCGAAGTGCTGGCCACCCTGGTGAAAAACTGGACCGTTGTGATCGGCGGCATGCTGATGGTGGCAATGACCACCACCGCGTTCTACCTGATCACCGTGTACGCGCCGACCTTCGGCAAGACCGTGCTGAAACTGACCACCTCCGACGCCCTGCTGGTAACGCTGCTGGTGGCCGTGTCGAACTTCGTCTGGCTGCCGATCGGCGGCACCTTGAGCGACCGTTTTGGCCGCAAGCCGGTGCTGGTGATCATGACCGCCCTGACGGTGATTACCGCCTACCCGGCGTTGTCGTTCGTGGTCAACGCGCCGAGCTTCGCGCACATGCTCGAAACGCTGCTGTGGTTCTCGTTCCTGTACGGCATGTACAACGGCGCAATGATCCCGGCCCTGACCGAAATCATGCCGGTGGAAGTGCGCGTGGCAGGGTTCTCGCTGGCCTATAGCCTGGCGACGGCGATCTTCGGTGGTTTCACCCCGGCGATTTCCACCTGGTTCATTCACATCACCGAAGACAAGGCTTCGCCGGCCTACTGGATGATGTTTGCCGCGCTGTGCGCCCTGTGCTCGACCCTCGCGTTGTATCGCCGCGCCAACCCTCGTGGGCAGGTGATGCAGGAGGCGGCGTGATGCAGCCGTGGTTCAAAACCCTGACGGCCCTGGCCCTCGGCGCCCTGGCGCTGACGGCCCAGGCCGAAGAGCTCAAGGTGATGACCTCCGGTGGTTTTACCGCTGCGTATAAATTGCTGGGGCCGCAGTACACCCAGCAAAGCGGCGACACGCTGGACACCATTCTCGGCCCGTCGATGGGCAAGGCGCCGGAAGCGATTCCCAACCGCCTGGCCCGTGGCGAACACGCTGATGTGGTGATCATGGTCGGCTACGCTCTGGATGACTTGATCAAGCAGGGCAAAGTCGACAAGGCCTCCCGCGTAGAGCTGGCGGATTCGCGCATCGGCCTGGTCGTGAAGGAAGGCGCAGCCAAACCTGCGATCGGCACTGATGCCGAGCTTAAGGCGGTGTTGAGCAAGGCCAAGTCCGTGGCGTATTCGGACAGCGCCAGCGGTGTGTATGTCGAGAAGGAGCTGTTCAAGAAGCTCGGCATGCCGGCCAAGGGCACGATGATCGAACGCATCCCGGTGGCCGAACAGGTCGCCAAGGGTGATTACGAGGTGGGTTTGCAACAGGTTGCCGAGCTGCTGCCGGTGCCGGGTGTGACGTACGTCGGCAAGATCCCGGAAGACGTGCAATCGGTGACGCGCTTTGCGGCGGGCATTCCGGTTAACGCCGAACACCCGGCCCAGGCCAAGGCGTTGCTGCAGTTTCTGGCCTCGCCCGGGGCGCAACCGGTGGTGCAATCCACCGGGCTGGACTCGGTGTCACACTGACCGAAACGGCATCTCGCGCACCAATCGCTCCAACTCCAGCGCCGCTGGCGGCAGTGTCCGCCCGCGGCGTTTTATCAAGCCCACGTTGCGCATCACCTGCGGTTCCACCAGCGGCACACTCACCAGGATCGGGTGCGTGCCCGCCGGCATCGCAATCGACGGCACCATCGCCACGCCCAGCCCCGCCTCCACCAGCCCGATCATCGTGGTCACGTGGTGCGTCTCGCAGATGCTTGGCTTTTTCACCCGCACGCCACGCAACGCCTGGTCCAGCAGGAAGCGGTTGCCCGAGGTTTTGTCGACGGTGATGTAGTCGTGCTCATACGCCTCGGCCCAGCTCACGCTCTCGCGCTCGGCCAACGGGTGATCACGACGGCAGGCCAGCACGTAGCGCTCTTGCAGCAGCAGCTCGAACTCCACTTCATCGGCCAGGCTGCCGCTGAAACTCACGCCGAAATCCGCCTCGCCACTTTCCACCGCATTGCACACCTCACCGGCACTGGCATCCAGCACCCGCAGGCGAATCTTCGGGTACAGCTTGTGGAATTCAGAGATCACGTGGGGCATGAAGTAGTACGCGGTGGACGGCACGCAGGCGATGGTGACATTGCCCATGCGCGTTGAGGCGACGTTGCTGATGCCCATCAAGGCCACATCGAGGTCGTCGAGCATGCGCTCGACCTGAGGCAGAAACGCGCGCCCGACCATGGTCAGGCTGACCCGTCGCGTGGTGCGCTCGAACAGCTTCACATCAAGGGCCGATTCAAGCTTTTCGATACGGCGGCTCAAGGCCGGCTGCGAAATACGGATGGCCTCGGCGGCCCCGCGAAAACTGCCCTTGTCTACCACGGCGCGAAAGGCCTGGAGGTCGTTGAGGTCGAAGTTGATGATCACGGAAGTGGGCCAGTGTGGTCGATTTGGGGGGCATTATCGTACGGGCGAGGATGAGGCGCCATGCGTGTTGCAATCACTTGTCCAGCAAACGCCCACGAAAAGGCACTGAAAAAACGTGAGCAACACGGTAACCTTTTCGCCTCACGCATGGGCGCAGTTGGACGCCCTTGAAGACTGCATCCGCGTAGCGGATCCCCACACTGCGAACGCCTTGCCCTGTTCCCCTTGCGCGGCCGCCGCCGCGACGACCTGCTCCCTCGCATTTACAGCGAATTCCAAGACTGAAACGGTATCGACCCTGGGCGTATGTTTCGCCGGGCAAGACGACCGACAGCACCCTCAACACACAAGGACGATAAAAATGAATGACTCTGGATCACTGAAACACGTTCTGCGATGGGGGTTAAGCCTGGTCGGCTTGTTGGGTACCGCAACCCTGGGCTTTTTCGCCTGGCAAAGCTTCTATCCCGTCAGCGCCGCTAACGGCTGGAGCGTGCAAACCGTGCACCGTGACGTGCCCAAAGCCGCTTCGCTGATGCCGTTGCCCGACGGTTCGCTGATGGTCAGCCAGGAACTCAGCGACGCCAAAGGCAGCATCGTGCGCATACATCTCGACGGGCAACGCGACGTGGTGGTGGGCAACTTGTCCAAACCCGATGGCATGTTCGCAACCCACGGCGGCTGGGTGTTCAGCCAGGAAACCGGCGACGCGCCCGTCAGCTTTCTCAAGGACGGTGTGGTCACCGAGTTGTTCCGCGGCGAAAACGTACAAGGCCTGTGGGTCGAAGGCGACGACCTCTATGCCATCGAAGACCGCAAGGAAAATGGACGGATCTTGCGTTATCGCTGGAGCGACCAGTCCCTGACCGTACTGCGCGACCAACTGCACGAAGGCGAGTCCATCACGCGCTGTGGCGATGGACGAATGCTCTACACGGAGAAGAAAAAAGGTGTGGTGCGTGAGCTGACGGACGACGGCAGCGATCCGGTGGTACTGGCGGGGCTGAACAAGCCGACGTTTCTGATGTGTGATGAGCGCGGGCTGTGGATCAACGAAGACTCGACGCACCGGGCCAGGTTGTTGCTGATTGATAAACAGGGGCGGCAACAGACGATTCTGTCGTTCTTGAAGGCGCCACAATCAATTGTGCGGATGGGCGACGGTACTTATTTGCTGGCCGAAGGCGGTCGTGACCGAGTGCTGAAACTGGAGGGCAAGCC
>NZ_JBARTQ010000218.1:0-3452 GCF_049645325.1 Pseudomonas sp.
CGCATAGGCACGGCGGAAATTTAACGCCAGGTGGAAAAAGCCCCACAGGTGCTGGAAAGCCTGGCCATCGGCCAGCGCTGGCAGGACGACGTGCGCGTGGTGCTGTTTGTGCGCCTTAACGAGGGCGCCCAACTCGATGACACCCTGGAACAGCAGATTCGCCAGGTGATCCGCGCCAACACCACGCCGCGCCATGTGCCGGCAAAGATCCTCGCCGTCACCGATATTCCGCGCACTATCAGCGGCAAGATCGTTGAGCTGGCGGTGCGCAACGTGGTGCATGGCGAGCCGGTGAAAAACACCGACGCACTGGCCAACCCGGAGGCCCTGGCACAGTTTCGTGATCGCCCGGAGTTGGCGTAAAGATGAAAGGTTTCAGCCCTGGCGTACTGATTTGAAGACAAAACCCCAAGGCATGCTATTTTTCGAGGGGTAGTCAGCCGTTCCCGACTCGCGGGATAATCGGCTTTTGTCATATTTCAAAGCGTTACGCTCAGGGTTTTTTTCATGAATGGAACATCCACCGCCAGCGCCGCCGCACTGATCGCGCGGCTGGACTGGGCCCAAAGCCCCCTCGGTGAGGCCAATGATTGGCCGCAAAGCCTGCGCACAGCGGTGGACATCGTCGTCCACTCGCCGATGCCGATGCTCCTGCTGTGGGGCAGCCAACTAACCCAGCTCTATAACGACGGCTTCGCCTTGCTGGTGGGCAACAAGCACCCTGGCGCCCTGGGCCAGCCGGCGCACCAGACCTGGCCGGAACACGAAAGCTTTACCGCGCCGATCTATGACGCGGTCCTCAGCGGCCAGGTGCGCACCTTCAGCGAGCAGCGCTTTGTGCTGCAGCGCAACCACCGCGACACCGAGATCTGGCTCGACCTGACCTACAGCCCCATCCGCGATGAAAGCGGCGCGGTGGCGGGTATTTTGGTCACTGCCATCGAAACCAACGAACGCCGCAGCAAAACCCTTGAACTGCAACAGCGTTCCGAAGACAGCCTCAAGGCCCAACACAGCACCGAACAACGCTTGCAGCTGGCCCTGGCCGCCACCGACGCCGTGGGCACTTGGGATTGGGACATCGGCGAAGACCGCTTTATCGCCGATGCACACTTCGCCTACCTGCACGGCGTCGACCCGAATGACGCCAGCCTGTTGCCCATCAGTGATTACCTGCACGGCGTGCACCCCGAAGACCGTGGCATGGTGGCGCGCAGCATCAAGCATTGCATCACCTTCGGCACCGAGTACGCCGAGGAATACCGCCTGCTGCAAGCCGACGGCACGGTGCGCTGGGTATTTGCCCGGGGCCGCTGCTACAAGGACCCGCAAGGCCGCCCCGCGCGCTTCCTGGGCGCGGCGCTGGACCTCACCGACCGCAAACAGACCGAGCAGGCCTTGCGCCAAAGCCAGACCGAGCTGCAGTTGATCATCAACGCCATGCCGGTGCTGATCGGTTACGTCGACCACGAACAGCGCTTTCGCCTGAACAACAGCGCGTACCTTGAGTGGTACGGCATGACGCCCCAGGAGCTGTACGGCAAAACCATCCGCGAAGTGCTCGGCGATGACGTGTATTCGGGGCGCGAGGACAAGATCACGGCCGCGCTCAAGGGCAAGGCGTGCAGCTTCATGACTGTCACGCCGCATCGCGACGGCCGTGCGCGTCACGCCCTGATGAAATACCTGCCGCGCTTCAGTAATGACGGCTCGGTCAACGGCTTCTACATCTTTGTGATCGATGAAACCGAACGCAAGCTCACGGAAGAAGCCCTGCGCCACCTCAATGAGAACCTGGAAGAGCGCGTGGCCCAGCGCACCCAGGCGCTGGCCGAGGCCAACCAGCGCCTGCAAAACGAGATGTTCGAGCGCGAGCGTGCCGAAGATGCCCTGCGGCATGCGCAGAAAATGGAAGCGGTGGGCCAGCTCACCGGCGGTATCGCGCATGACTTCAACAATATGCTCACCGGCATCATCGGCAGCCTGGACCTCATGCAGCGTTACATTGCCGCTGGGCGCAGCGACGAAATCAGCCGGTTCACCGACGCCGCCGTGTCGTCCGCCCATCGCGCGGCCGCCCTCACCCATCGGCTGCTCGCGTTCTCACGTCGCCAGTCGCTGGACCGGCGCCCGCTCGACCCGAACCAGTTGGTGGCGTCGCTGGAGGACCTGTTCCGGCGGACCAAAGGCGCACACATCGGGCTCAAGGTGCAACTGGGCAACGATATCTGGCCAGTCAACACCGATGCCAGCCAGCTCGAAAACGCGCTGCTCAACCTGGTCATCAACGCCCGCGATGCCATGCCTGATGGCGGTGAAATCCTGATCGAAACCGCCAACAGCTACCTCGATGGCAACGACATCACCACCCTCGAACCGGTCAAGGCCGGTGACTACGTGATGCTGGGCGTGTGCGACAACGGCACCGGCATGGCGCCGAAGATCCTCGCCAAGGCGTTCGACCCGTTTTTCACCACCAAGCCTATCGGCCAAGGCACCGGCCTTGGCCTGTCGATGATCTACGGGTTTGCCCAGCAATCCGGCGGCCACGTGACCATTCAGAGCGAGCCCGGCCATGGCACCTGTGTGCGCCTGTATCTGCCACGTTTGTACGGCACCGCGCTGGAAAGCAGCTTGCCCGCGCACATGAGCGAAGCGCCTTTGGCCCTGGCCGGTGAAGCGGTGGTGGTGGTCGAGGATGACCCTGCGGTGCGCATGCTGGTGGTCAATGTACTCGACGAACTGGGCTACACCGCGCACCAGGCGGCCGACGCGCGTACCGCGTTGCCGTTGCTGGAGTCGGATTTGCGCGTGGACCTGCTGGTGACCGATGTCGGCTTGCCCGGCATGAACGGCCGGCAATTGGCGGAAATCGCCCGCCAGCATCGTCCGGGCCTGCGTGTGTTGTTCATGACCGGCTACGCCGAGAAAGCCGCCGAGCGCCAGGGTTTCCTGGAGGAAGGCATGGACATGGTGGCCAAACCGTTTTCCATCGACCTGCTGGCGACGAAAATCCGCAGCATGATCAGCGTCGTTGAATGAGTTCAGGCATAATCGCGCGCCCTTACGTTTGACCGTTGCAAGGTAACAACATGAAAGCCCAAGCCCGTCACATTCTGGTGAAAACCAGCGAAGAAGCCGAACAGCTCAAGCAGCGCATTGCCAAGGGCGAAGCGTTCGATGTGCTGGCCAAGAAATACTCCACCTGCCCGTCCGGCAAGCGCGGCGGCGATTTGGGTGAAGTGCGGCCGGGGCAAATGGTGGGGGCGATTGATGCGGTGATCTTCAAGAAGCCGGTGAAGGTGGTTCACGGGCCGATCAAGAGCAAGTTCGGGTATCACCTGGTGCAGGTGTTTTACCGCGATTGAGTGTTTGGCTTGAGACCGCTATCGCAGGCAAGCCAGCGCCCACACTGGAATGCATTCCTTCCATTGAAATGCGCTCAACTGTGG
>NZ_JBARTQ010000219.1:0-10983 GCF_049645325.1 Pseudomonas sp.
TTGAATCCGTGGGCCGCCGCCACGCGCCATCCATGGCGCGGGGCGGCTAACCCGGCGTCCTGCCGGGTTACCCACGGATTCAAGCCTGCGTGCGGCCATCGTGGTTAACGGGGCGCCTGAGATCAAGATCACAAGCAGATCAAAAGCACGGCGGCCTGAAAGCCGACCTGAGTGGTTGAAGCAGAAGCAGGGCAACAGCAGAGCGGCACAACTTCCACCTGATGAAATGAGATCCAAATGTGGGAGCGGGCTTGCTCGCGAAGGCGGTGAGTCAGCCAAGGAATCTATCAAATGACACAATGCATTCGCGAGCAAGCCCGCTCTCACATTTTTAATCCGGTTCGGCTTCAGGTATCAGCTCACTGCTACACCACAGCTTTGCTTTTCTGTGGGAGCTGGCTTGTCGGATCGCCGCACCGCTGCGATGGCATCAACTGGGTGTGCCTGATAAAACTAAGTGTCTGCATCGCAGGCAAGCCAGCTCCCACATTTGACCGAGTTTGGCTTGAGTGATTAGAGCGGCCACCGGGCCTCGGCAGTCACACCAGCCCTTGCTGTTGATCCGCTCTTGATCCAACCACTCAGGTCGGCTTTCAGGCCGCCGTGCTGTAGATCTTGATCTTGATCCTGCTTGTGATCTTGATCTGAGGCGCCCCGTTAACCACGCTGGCCGAACGCAGGCTTTGGAGCGTGGGTAACCCGGCAGGACGCCGGCTTAGCCGTGTTGGGCCATGGATGGCCCGTCACGGCGGCCCACGCTCCAAAGCCTGCGTGAGGGCACACCGAGCTTAAGCGAGGTGCCGAGTGGAGGGGCAAGAGCCCTTTTGGTTACTTTTGGGGCTCTTTTCCAAAAGTGACCCGCCGTAAGGGCGGAACCCTAATCAGCCGCTACTCAAATAACAGATATACACCCAAGACACCCAACACACCCACACAACTCAATCGCCCATTTCAACTCAGGAAGAGGCGTGCTCAGGCCGCTGCTGACGCTGCGCTACCCAAAACTCCACCAGCTCACGCAACTGCGACAACTCCACCGGCTTGGCCATGTGCCCATCCATCCCGGCCTGGCGCGCGCGTTCTTTATGTTCCGAGAGAATGTGCGCCGTGAGCGCCACCACCGGCGTGCGAATGCGTTGGTGGCTGACCTCCCATGCGCGCAGTTGCTGGGTCGCGGAAAAACCATCGAGGATCGGCATTTCGCAGTCCATCAACACCAGGTCGTAACGTTGGGCCTTCATCGCCTCCAGCGCCTCTTCGCCGTTGCTGGCAGTGTCCGGATTGAGGTTGAGCTTGCCAAGCATGCCGCGAATCACTTTGGTGGAAATGCTGTTGTCTTCAGCCACCAAAATGCGGAAATCACTGGGCACGGTCACGGCCGCCGGCGCGCTGATGGCCGGGCGCTGGGGCGCGCCACCTTTGCTGCGTTGGGTGAGTTCGTCGGCCAGGGTGGTCTTCAGCGTATAGCCAGCCACGGGCTTGGCGAGGATGCGCTTGATCCCGCAGTTGCGCGCGATGATCTTGCTTGGCGCGTTGCTGATACCCGTGAGCATGATCAGCAGGATGTCGTGGTTCAGGCTCGGGTCTTCCTTGATCTTCGCCGCCAGTTGCATGCCGGTCATGCCGGGCATGTTCTGGTCGAGCAGCACCACGTCGAAGTAATCGCGCAAATGCGCCTTGGTGCGCAGCAACGCCAGGGCTTCCTTGCCCGATGGCACGGCGCTGACGTTCAGGCCCCACGCCGTGCATTGCTGCACCAGCACTTTGCGGCAGGTGTCGTTGTCGTCGACCACCAGCACCCGCGCGCCTTTGAGGGGGCCGTCGAGGTCGGAGGTCGGGTGTTCCAGGCGCTCCGGGTCCAGCGGCAAGGTCAACCACAGGGTGCTGCCCTGGTGGCTGCCGCTCTTGATGCCGAACTCGCCGTTCATCAACAGGATCAACTGGCGGGCAATCACCAGCCCCAGGTGGCCGCTCAGGCGCGTGGCCGAGAGGAAATTCTTGCTGTGCAATTCGCTGTGCAGCAACGCGTCGCGTTCGGCGGTTTCCATCGGCAGGCCGCTGTCCTGCACGGCAATGCGCAGGCGTGGTTTGGTGCTGCGCTCATCGAGGGCGACGACGATCAGCACTTCACCCTCATCGGTTTTTTGCAGGGCATTTTCCAGCAGGCTCAACAGTGCCTGGCGCAACCGCGTCGGGTCGCCGCTGATGACGCGAGGCACCTGGGGCTGGATAAAACTGATCAGTTCGACGTTCTGTTGCTCGGCCTTGGCGCGGAAAATACTCAGGCAGTCTTCGATCAGCGCATTGAGGTCGAACTGCACATCGTCGAGTTCGATCTGCCCGGATTCGAGCTTGGAGATGTCGAGGATCTCGTTGATCAGCGTCAGCAGTTCGTTGCCGGCGCTGTGGATGGTCTGCACGTAGTCGCGCTGCTTCACCGACAGCGGCGTGCCCAGCAACAACTCGGTCATGCCCAGTACACCGTTCATGGGTGTGCGGATTTCGTGGCTGATCTTCGCCAGGAACTCTGCCTTGGCGGCGATCTCGGCGTTGCTGGCGGCCAGGTCGCGGCTGAGGCTGAAGCGCGCCTCCACAATGGCGCGCTGGCGCTCACCCAGGGCCAGGCTCATCAGCAAGCCACTGAGGCAGATAAAGCTGAGCAGGGTGACGATCAAGCCTTGCGGCGCCACGAGTGTCAGGCCGAGCAGGGCCGGGAGGATGATCAAGGTGCCGATGTTGAACACCACCATCGCCGCCACGAACAGGCGCGCCGGCCGATAGCCTTTCTGCCAGTGGTAGGCCGAGACAAACAGCATGCTCAGGCCGGCCAGGGCCACCAGCGCGTAGGTGATGATGTTCAGCGGCAAGGTGTTGACGAACAACAGCAGCAAGCCGGACAGCACGATCAGCAGGATATCGGCCATCAACAGTTTGTTCAGCGGGTGCGCGCCCAGCGGCATGAAGAAACGGTAGGCAAACATCAGCCCGCACGGCGCGGTGAGCAAGAGGGCGAGGTAGGCCCCCGGAGTCTGGATGGCGTGCCAATCCGGCAGCCATGGCCCCACCAGGTTGAGCAGCAGCGCCAGGCTGAGCATCAACAGAAATTCGCAGGCCGCGAGCCATAGGCTGCTGCGCGAGCGGTGGTAGGCGAAGCGTGTGAGGTTGTGCAGGATCAGCATCAACAGCACGCCGAACAGCAGCCCGTAGATCAGCGTCTGGTTCTGGTCGGCGGCGGCCAATACGGCCGGCTCCAGGGTGATATAAGGGCGCAGCTCATGTTCCGAGACCAGCCGCAGGTAAACCTCAAGAGGCCGCTGGCTTTGGGGCATCGGCAGCATGAAATCACTGCTGGGCAGCGGGCGTTCCGCCTGGGGCTGGCGGGTGCCGGTGCTCTGCTGTTCGACCAGGGTGTCGCCATCGAGCACATACAGGCTCAGGTGGGAAAGGTCCGGGGCGAATACCCGCAGCACTTGTTCGTGCTTGCCGGGTTGCAGCTTGAAACGTACCCACAACGCACCGTCCGGCTCCGCGGCGGTAATCCGGTCCAGTTCGATGGGGCTGAATTGATTGGTGTAGCGGGCGGAACGGATGTCGCTCAGCTGCAGGTCGGCCTGTTCATCAAGCAATACCGCCCAACCACTGCCTTGTGCGGCGGCCTGGGCCGGGAACAAGCAGAGCAGGGTCAGCAGGCTGACTGTGAAACCTATGGCGATCCTGAGCCAGCGCACGGCGAAATCCCTTCGTAGGTTGATGCACGGGTTAACTATGCGCGGGGCGACATGTGTACGGCAAGGGCCTGGGGCCCTCACCTAACCGAACGGATAGCTACTCAAGTGTAGCTGTTCAGCTGTTCTCGCCGCGTTCACGGGCAATGGCGCGATAGCCGATGTCCGTGCGGTAGAAGCAACCTTTCCAGTCGATTTTTGCAGCCAGTTTGTACGCCTGTTGTTGCGCAGCGTCGACACTGGCACCCATCGCGGTGGCGCACAATACGCGGCCACCGGCGGTTACAACTTTGCCGTCCTTGAGCGCGGTGCCCGCATGGAACACCTTGCCTTCCAGCGTAGCAGCAGCGTCCAGGCCTTCAATCACGTCGCCCTTGGCGTAGTCGGCCGGGTAACCACCGGCTGCCAGCACAATGCCAACGCTCGGGCGCGGGTCCCACTGCGCTTCGACCTTGTCCAGCGCCTGGGCCAGGGCCGCTTCCACCAGCAGCACCAGGCTCGATTGCAGACGCAACATCACCGGTTGGGTTTCCGGATCACCGAAGCGGCAGTTGAACTCGATGACTTTCGGGTTGCCGGCTTTGTCGATCATCAGGCCAGCGTAGAGGAAACCGGTGTACACATTGCCTTCGTCAGCCATGCCACGCACGGTCGGCCAGATCACCAGGTCCATCACGCGCTTGTGTACGTCGGCGGTGACCACTGGGGCAGGGGAGTAAGCACCCATGCCGCCGGTGTTCGGGCCAGTATCAGCGTCGCCGACACGTTTGTGGTCCTGGCTGGTGGCCATCGGCAGTACGTTCTTGCCGTCGACCATGACGATAAAGCTGGCTTCTTCGCCGTCGAGGAATTCCTCGATCACCACGCGCGAACCGGCTTCACCAAAGGCATTGCCGGCGAGCATGTCGCGTACGGCGTCTTCGGCTTCCTGCAGGGTCATCGCAACGATCACGCCTTTGCCGGCGGCCAGGCCATCGGCCTTGATCACGATTGGTGCACCGACCTCACGCAGGTAAGCCAGGGCCGGCTCGATCTCGGTGAAGTTCTGGTAATCGGCCGTCGGGATCTTGTGGCGCGCCAGGAAGTCCTTGGTGAACGCTTTCGAACCTTCCAGCTGGGCGGCGCCGGCGGTCGGGCCGAAGCAGTCCAGGTTACGGCTGCGGAACAGGTCCACGACGCCTGCAACCAGTGGCACTTCCGGGCCGACGATGGTCAGGGAGACGTTCTTTTCAGCGAAGTCAGCCAGTTGCTCAAGGGCCAGCACGTCGATGGCGACGTTCTCGCACTTGGCTTCAATGGCGGTGCCGGCGTTGCCGGGTGCGACGAACACTTTCTGGACGCGTGGGTCCTGGGCAACTTTCCAGGCCAGGGCGTGTTCACGGCCACCGCTGCCAATGATCAAAACATTCATTTCAAAAACCTCGGATGACGCTGAATTCTTGGGAGCACTGTGGGCTGCTTTTCTGTGGGAGCTGGCTTGCCTGCGATGCTGGCGCCTCGGTGTAACAGATGACCCGAGGTGATGCTATCGCAGGCAAGCCAGCTCCCACAGAAGCCAGTGCCCACCAGGCAATATTGGATCAGTGGCGGAAGTGGCGCATGCCAGTGAAGACCATGGCAATGCCGGCTTCATCAGCCGCGGCGATGACTTCAGCATCGCGCATCGAACCACCCGGTTGGATCACGGCGGTCACGCCAGCTTTCGCGGCGTTATCCAGGCCATCACGGAACGGGAAGAACGCGTCCGATGCCATGACCGAGCCCTGCACCTGCAAGCCAGCGTGCTCAGCCTTGATCGCGGCGATACGCGCCGAGTTCACGCGGCTCATCTGGCCGGCGCCGACACCGATGGTCTGGCGGTTCTTGGCGTAAACGATGGCGTTGGATTTAACGTACTTGGCGACTTTCCAGGCGAAGATCAGGTCGTTGATCTCTTGCTCGGTCGGAGCACGCTTGGTCACGACTTTCAGGTCTTCACTGCCGATCATGCCGATGTCGCGGCTCTGGACCAGCAAGCCGCCGTTGACGCGCTTGTAGTCCCAGGCTGCGGCGCGGTCAGTCGACCACTCGCCGCAGGTCAGCAGGCGCACGTTGGCTTTGGCGGCCACAATGGCGCGGGCTTCTTCGCTGACAGACGGGGCGATGATCACTTCGACAAACTGACGCTCGACGATGGCCTTGGCGGTCTCGGCGTCCAATTCACGGTTGAAGGCGATGATGCCGCCGAATGCCGATTCAGTGTCGGTGGCATAGGCCAGTTCGTAGGCCTGGCGAATGCCGCCTTCAGCGTCCGGGCTCACGGCCACGCCGCACGGGTTGGCGTGCTTGACGATCACGCAGGCCGGCTTGACGAAGCTCTTCACACATTCCAGCGCGGCGTCGGTGTCGGCCACGTTGTTATAGGACAGCTCCTTGCCTTGCAGTTGGGTCGCGGTGGCGATGCCGACTTCGGCGGGCTTTGCTTCCACGTAGAACGCCGCGCTCTGGTGCGGGTTCTCGCCGTAGCGCATTTCCTGGGCTTTGATGAACTGGCTGTTGAAGGTGCGCGGGAACTGGCTGCGGCCTTCTGTGCTCAGGGTTTCAGCCGCTTGGTTCACGGTGCCCATGTAGTTGGCGATCATGCCGTCGTAGGCGGCGGTGTGTTCGAAGGCCTTGAGCATCAGGTCGAAACGCTGGGCGTAGGTCAGGCCGCCGGCTTTCAGGCTTTCAAGTACGTTGGCGTAGTCGCTGGCGTTGACCACGATGGCCACGTCTTTGTGGTTCTTGGCTGCCGAGCGAACCATGGTCGGGCCGCCGATATCGATGTTTTCGATGGCGGTCGGCAGGTCGCAGCCTGGCTTGTTGATGGTGGCTTCGAATGGGTAGAGGTTAACGGCCACCAGGTCGATCGGCTTGATGCCGTGCTCGGTCATGATGGCGTCGTCGATACCGCGACGGCCGAGGATGCCGCCGTGGATTTTCGGGTGCAGGGTCTTGACCCGACCGTCCATCATTTCTGCGAAACCGGTGTAGTCCGCCACTTCCACTGCGGCCACGCCGTTGTCCTGCAGCAGTTTGAAGGTCCCGCCCGTGGAGAGGATTTCCACGCCCAGGGCTTCCAGCTCCCGGGCAAATTCGAGGATCCCGGTCTTGTCGGAGACACTGATCAAGGCGCGGCGGATCGGCAGGCGGGTAGTCTGGTCGGTCATTTCAATTTCCATCAAAAGCAAAGGAGTCAGCAAAAAAGGCGACCGTTTTTTACGCGGGCGCCTTTCTGGTTTGATTGAATGCTTACAGCAAATCGTACTGCTTGAGCTTTTTGCGCAAGGTCCCACGGTTGAGGCCCAGCAGCTCACTGGCTTTGGTCTGGTTGCCCTTGACGTAGTTCATCACGCTTTCGAGCAACGGCGCTTCGACTTCGGAGAGCACCAGGTTGTACACGTCCGTGACGGAAGCGCCCTCAAGGTGGGCGAAATAATTGTGCAGCGCCTTCTCGACACTCCCGCGAAGGGTCTGGCCTTCTTCGCTCGGCGTGTTGAGGTGCTGTTTCAAATTGACGTTGTCGCTCACGGGTGTTGTTCCACTCACTAAAGTCTCGGTCATCATCGTCATGCGGCCACCCCTTCTCCGTCCCCTGTCCCCAGGCTCTTGTAACGCTCGCAGAAGAACTCACGAACGTTGGCGCACTGTGCTTCCGTATCATCCAAACGATTGAAGTGGGCGCGAAACTCCCTGGCGCCCGGCAGGGTTGCGAGATACCAGCCGACATGCTTGCGAGCAATACGTACTCCCATCACGTCTCCATAGAAGGCGTGCAGGGCGGCCAGATGCTCTAGCAGAATACGTTCCACCTCGATCAACTCCGGTGCAGGCAACACTTCGCCAGTACGCAGGAAATGTTCGATCTCACGAAAAATCCATGGCCGCCCCTGGGCGGCCCGGCCAATCAACAAGCCATCGGCACCGGTTGCGTGAAATACGCGCCGGGCTTTCTCGGCTGAGTCGATGTCGCCATTGGCAAAGACCGGCATCGACACCGCCTGCTTGATCGCGGCAATGGTGTCGTACTCGGCTTCACCGGTGTACAGGTCGGCGCGGGTGCGGCCATGCATCGCCAGCGCTGTAATGCCTGCCTGTTCGGCGATCTTCGCCACCGTCAGGCCGTTCTTGTTGTCCCGGTCCCAGCCGGTACGAATCTTCAGGGTAACCGGCACATCCACGGCGGCGACAACGGCCTGCAGGATCTCGGCTACCAATTGCTCATCTTTCAACAGCGCGGAACCGGCGGCCTTGTTGCAGACCTTCTTGGCCGGGCAGCCCATGTTGATATCAATGATCTGCGCGCCCAGTTCCACATTGGCCCGGGCCGCATCTGCCAGCATCTGTGCATCCCCACCGGCGATCTGTACCGAGCGGGGCTCGGGATCACCTTCGTGGATCATGCGCATCCGCGATTTGCGGGTGTTCCACAAGCTCATGTCGCTGGTGACCATTTCCGAGACTACTAGACCCGCGCCCAAACGCTTGCACAGCTGACGAAAGGGCTGGTCGGTGACGCCCGCCATCGGGGCGAGGATCAAGCCGTTCTGCAATGTGTATGGGCCGATGCGTACCGCCGACATAGGACTTCCCTGTTGTGGGGCCGGATCATTAGAGTTCGAAAAAGGGTTGGCATGATACCCGCTCTCGATGACTGGATAAAGGCTGAATTGGATAAAATCTGAACAGTTATTTCTTTATCGCCACCGGTTTGGTTGCGCAGGACGCAGTCAAGAATCCGCCGTCAAACCTTGGTGCGTGAAGCGGTTCACTCGGGCGAGTGGAAACTCAGGCTGTAATTCACGGCTTTATTGCCCGGATCGAGGATATCCAGGGAAATATGGATGGGTGTCTGCGAGGGCATTTCACTCACCCCGGCCAGTTCACCGCTCAGGTATTCAGCGGGCTTGAAGCGACGACTGGCAATCAGGCTGCCGTTCAAGTCGGCAAAGCGCAGTTCCAGCAGCGGGAAGGGCTGGGAGAACGTCGCACGGTTATAGATGATCGCATCCACTACCAGCGCCCCGGCGAATTCCGGGTTGCTGCGCACCACCAGGTTGCTGCTCTTGATGTGGGCAATATCAACCCGTGATGGCACGGTGCAACCGAGTGTCGGGCACAGTTGCTGGAACCACGGGCGGTAGGCGTCCTGGCGGGCCAGGTCGTCGAATTGGTAGGCGATGTACTGGCCTGCCAGACCGGCGGCGGCGAGTAAGACCAGAACTGTCCAGATCAGGCGCCGGCCCCAGCCAGACGGGCGTTTCTGCGCATAAAGGTGCAGTGGGTCGTCTTCGAGGTCCTGGAGTACGTCGTCGTGAACACTGGCTTCCGGGCGTGCGCGCTTGCGACGGGGCTGGGCACGCTCTGCGGGTTCGGGCTCGTCCATGTCGTCGGCGACGGGGCTGAACGGCGGGTCGAGGTCTTCATCGTCAGGGGTTGAACGCAGCGGCGGCTCGTCGTCGACATCGTCGATATGAAACGACATCGACGGCTCGGTGCGCGGCTTGGTCGCAGGCGCTTTGGCCGGTTCAGGTTCATCTTCGGGCGTTGGCGCGCGTTCTTCGGGCGGTTCGCTGAACAGGCTGGCGGCCCACTTTTCTTCCTCGGCCTTGACGGTGTCGCGGCTGGCGCTGATGGCCTCTTCTTTTTGCCGGCGATCAGTGCTGGCTTGGCGACGTTCCGCGCCCAACGGCTGGGTATGCTGAATCTCGCGGCGCTCCAGCTTGGCCAGTTCTTCGTCCAGGTCCAGGTTGTCGAGGTCCAGCTCTTCGGCGGTCCACTGTTTCTGGCTGATTGCCCGCGGCGACTCAGGCACTGGCGCGGCGACGGGTTCAATTGTGGCCGACGGCTCAGCTTCCGGCGCAGGGGCGCTGGCGCGCTGC
The DNA here is from genome assembly GCF_049645325.1 of Pseudomonas sp. Classification (GTDB taxonomy): domain Bacteria; phylum Pseudomonadota; class Gammaproteobacteria; order Pseudomonadales; family Pseudomonadaceae; genus Aquipseudomonas. Next base: position 9,626 of record NZ_JBARTQ010000219.1, read on the forward strand.
TCCAGTAACTGGCGGGCGGCGTTGAACACTTGCAGGCATGAGCCGCAGCGAACCACACCACGGGCCACGCTCAATTGAGCGTGGCTGACGCGAAAGCGGGCTTGGCAATGTGGGCACTGGGTGACGAAACTGTCGGTCATGCGGCCATCCGATTCAGGCAAGCGCTCATTCTAGCGCCGACGACCGCTGATGCGTACCCAGCCATCACGGTTTGCGATCGGATCCAGCTCGAAATCCTGCGCATACGCGGCCGCGACGTCTTCGCCTTGTTCGGCGAGAATGCCCGACAGGGCCAGGCGGCCACCTGGCTTGACCAGGCTCGACAGCTGCGGCGCCAGGGAAACCAGCGGGCCGGCGAGGATGTTCGCGACCAATACATCGGCCTGTACCTGGGGCAGTTGCTCCGGCAGGTAGAGCGGGAATTTGCCTTCAGGGATGTTGTTGCGCCCGGCGTTGTCGCGAGAGGCTTCCAGGGCTTGCACGTCGATGTCGGTGCCCACGGCTTCCTTGGCGCCCAGCAGCAGGGCGGCAATCGCCAGGATCCCCGAGCCGCAGCCGAAGTCCAGCACGTTGCAGTCGGTCAGGTCCTGGCCGTCCAGCCATTCCAGGCACAGCGCGGTGGTGGGGTGGGTGCCGGTGCCGAATGCCAGGCCCGGGTCCAGCAGCAGGTTGACCGCGTCAGGCTCTGGTGCGGCGTGCCAGCTTGGCACGATCCACAGGCGCTGGCCGAAGCGCATCGGCTGGAAGTTGTCCATCCAGCTGCGTTCCCAGTCCTGGTCTTCGATCACTTCGCTGTGGTGCTCGGGCAGCGGGCCGCCGGTGAGCAGTTGCATATGGGCCAGTACGGCGGCGGCATCGGTGCCGTCTTCGAACAGGGCCAGCAGGTGGGTGTGGGACCACAACGGGGTGGTGTTGAGTTCGGGTTCGAAGATGGGTTGGTCTTCGGCGTCCATGAAGGTAACCGAGACGGCGCCGACTTCGAGGAACGCGTCTTCGTAGGTTTCGGCTTGTTCTGGGCTGATGGCGAGACGGACTTGCAGCCAAGGCATGGCGGGCACCTTTGAAGGAAATGAGTGTGCAGCGGGTGGGGTGGGCTGCTGGAAGGGCGGCAGTTTACGCGGGTGTGGGGTACATATCCATTTCTGTGGTGGTGGGTGGTATTGGTTCCGCCCTTACGGCGGGTCACTTTTGAAAGGAGCCCAAAAGTAACCAAAAGGCTCTTGCCCCTCCACTCGGCACCTCGCCTCCGGCTCGGTGTGCCCGCACGCAGGCTTGAATCCGTGGGCCGCCGCCACGCGCCATCCATGGCGCGGGGCGGCTAACCCGGCGTCCTGCCGGGTTGCCCACGGATTCAAGCC
>NZ_JBARTQ010000220.1:0-4821 GCF_049645325.1 Pseudomonas sp.
CCGGCAATTGTCGAAAAAGGCACGTCTCTACAGCGAGCCGCCGAAGGCATAGCCTATGGCAAGCTTCAGAACAGCGGCCAAATCTGCATTTCGCCGGACTATGTGCTAGTTCACGAGGATGACATCGCGAAGTTCGTCGACGCCTATAGACAAGCCGTCGATGGGTTTTATCCTGACGGTTCAAGCGGCACTGACTACACGTCCATCATTAACGAGAAGCATCACGCTCGCCTCGTCGGGTTACTGAATGACGCGCGGACCAAGGGTGCCCACGTTATAGACGTAGAACGCGACAGAAAAGGCGTGCCCGCCCGTGCCCATACGCTACCCCCATCGGTCGTGCTCAATACGACAGACGAAATGACGATCATGCGCGAGGAAATCTTTGGTCCAATCTTGCCGATCCTTCCTTATCGAAAAGTTGAGGAGGCCATTTCCTATATCAATGCGCGACCGCGGCCGTTGGCGCTCTACTACTTCGGAACACGGAGCGGCACCGATTGCCGAATGGTTCTCAGCCGCACGACGTCGGGTAACGTGACGATCAACAACACGCTGATGCACTACGTGCAGGACGATCTTCCATTTGGTGGCGTCGGTGCGAGCGGCATGGGCTCCTATCACGGGCTAGAGGGCTTTCGGTCATTCAGCCATGCCAAGGGCGTCTTCGACCAGAAAAAGTGGAATGCAGGCAACCTGCTGCGCCCGCCATTTGGCGGGCTCGCAAACTTCGTTATGAAGATGATGCTTCGCTGATCAGGAATGCAGGCCTCAAGCTCGGGGGCAGAGCAAACGGTGCACCGTTCAAAGCCTTCATTGGCCTTGGGGATGTGGGCCGATTACATTACGGAGGAAGAAGAAATGCCGGGTGCGCAATGGGCTGCGAGGATTGGCGCCATTTTCTACATTCTATGGGGCGTTTTCCATTTAATGGCAGCCCAAACCATCTTTGGACTTGCGGCACTCGCCAACGGAATGACCCGGGCCCGCCTGCAACAGGATGCCTTTTATCTTCTAGCCTTCGCTGTGGCAGGTATGGCAATCGCCGTTTTTCTAAACTGGCGGAATGATCGCTGGGGTTATTGGCTTAACGCGGTTCTACTGGGCGTTGCCGATATCCCTTTCGTCATTTTTGTGTTGATTCCGGGACTGGCCCCACCGTGGCCAGGTCTTGCAGGTCCTCTGCTTTGGGCAATCGCATTCGCCCTGACCACAATCGGTCGGCTTGGCATCGGTAAACAACGTCTGTCGTCACCCAGGCAGGCGCCCCCTTAGGGCCAAGCGGCGTGCGGCGAATCCTGAACGTTTAAAGGTACTTAGCCGGTAACGCAAACGAATCGCGAGACGGAGCCGACGAAGCAGCGGAGCTGTGGCACGGGCACTCCATAACCTGGCGAACGAATCTCGAGGTTTTGTTTGTTGAAAATTCGCACGAAACTTCGATTTCCTCGCTCGACACGCCGCAATGCGCCGTCGCTCGCTGCGCTTCCCTTTTTTTCGCCCTTGCGCGAAATCTTGTTTTTTCCTCGACCTTTGTCCCGATAACGGTCTTTGACCGCTCGTGATCTGACCCCGATCCTCGTGTGAGCGGCACGCCTTTGTGCCGCGTGTTGCGCAGGAGATAGCGGAGGCCAGGATGCAAGGTCAAGGCGTGCTGTTCGGGCAGGTTGGTGTCGTCTTCGGCATCGTTATCGCCGGTGTGTGGATCGCCACACAATGGACCGCCGCCGCCTTGGGCTACCAGCTACGCCTTGGCTCGCCCTGGTTTGATTTCTTCGGCACGCCGGTCTATCACCCCTGGCGGTTGTTCGAGTGGTGGTTCTTCTTCGATGCCTATGCGCCCCGTGTCTTCGACACCGGCGGCGCGATTGCGGGCGGCAGCGGCTTGGTGGCTGTTGCTGTCGCCATTGCTATGTCCGTGTGGCGCTCGCGGCAATCCAAACTGGTGACGACCTACGGCTCGGCGCGCTGGGCCGATGCCACTGACATTCGCAACGCAGGGCTAACCCAGCCCGCCGGCGTCTTCCTTGGTCGGCATGACGATCAGTACCTGCGGCACGAAGGGCCGGAGCACATCCTGACCTTCGCACCGACGCGATCCGGCAAGGGTGTCGGCCTGGTCGTTCCTACACTGTTGAGCTGGCCAGCGTCCGCAGTCATTCACGACATCAAGGGCGAGAACTGGCAGATCACCGCCGGCTGGCGCTCGCGCTTCTCACACTGCCTGCTGTTCAATCCCACCGATCCGAAGTCAGCGGCCTACAACCCTCTGCTGGAAGTCCGGCGCGGCGCGCATGAAGTACGCGATGTACAGAACATCGCCGACATCCTTGTTGATCCCGAAGGCGCGCTGGAGCGCCGCAACCACTGGGAGAAAACTTCGCACGCACTTCTGGTCGGCGCGATCCTGCACGTGCTCTATGCGGGAACCGACAAGACACTGCGCGGCGTCGCCAACTTCCTGTCCGATCCGGCGTGTCCGTTCGAGCTGACGCTGCACCGGATGATGACGACAAAGCATCTGGGCGATGCCCCGCATCCCGTCGTCGCATCGGCTGCGCGCGAAGTGCTCAACAAGAGCGACAACGAGCGGTCCGGCGTGCTCTCCACCGCCATGTCGTTCCTCGGCCTGTACCGCGACCCGACGGTGGCCGAAGTCACTTCGCGTTGCGACTGGCGCATCGCCGATCTGATCGCATCCGAGCATCCCGTCTCGCTGTACTTGGTCGTGCCGCCTTCGGACATCAGCCGCACGAAGCCGCTGGTGCGCCTGATCCTCAACCAGATCGGTCGCCGACTGACCGAATCACTTGATGGCAGCGACGGCATCGCCCGTCGTCACAAGCTGCTGCTGATGCTCGACGAGTTTCCGGCGTTGGGCCGGCTCGACTTCTTCGAGACCGCGCTGGCGTTCATGGCTGGCTACGGTATCCGCAGTTTCCTCATCGCTCAGTCGCTCAACCAGATCGACAAGGCCTACGGCCAGAACCATTCAATCCTCGACAACTGCCACGTGCGCGTGACGTTCGCCACGAACGACGAACGCACCGCCAAGCGCATCTCCGAAACGCTGGGCACCGCCACCGAGCTGCGCGCACAGCGCAACTACGCCGGCCACCGGCTCGCACCTTGGTTGGGGCACCTGATGGTGTCGCGGCAGGAAACGGCGCGCCCGCTGCTGACTCCCGGCGAAGTGATGCAACTCCCGCCGGACGACGCCGTGGTGATGGTGTCCAGCGTGGCGCCGATCAAGGCGAAGAAATTGCGCTACTACGCCGACGCCAATTTCAAGCGGCGCGTGCTGCCGCCTCCCACGCTCGCCACCGGGCGCTACGCCGATGCGCCGCCGCTTCGTCCTGATGACTGGAGCGGCCTGGCTATCCCTGTCGTACCTGCCGCATCGGTGCATTTGAACGACAGCGCAGCCGGTGCCGACGACGGGGGACCGCGTCGGCAGCCAGAGCTATCCGAGGTCACCGAATACCTCCCCGAACAGGAGCTAGCGACCAACGACCTCGCGCTGCTCGATGACGACGACTTGCCGCTGCCCCTTCCTCGCCAGCTTGACCCGGCCATGCAGCGCACGGCTCGGCTGGCGTCACTCGACCAACACGACGGAATCGAGCTATGAGCCAATACCGCCTCAACCTGTTCATTCCGCACGAGCACGCCAAGCGGCTCGACGAGCTGGCCGTCAAGAAGGGCGTGTCCAAGTCGTCGATCGTTGCGGCGGCGCTGGCGTCTTGGCTGTCGCCGGACGCAGGCGACCAGCGCGAAGCCGCCATCGCCAAGCGGCTAGATCGACTGTCGCGCCAGTTCGAGAGGCTGGAGCGCGACCAGAACATCGAGATAGAAACGCTGGCGCTGTTCGTCCGCTACTTCCTGACGGTCAGTACGCCGGTTCCCGAAACCCATCAGGAAGCCGCCCGCGCGCAGGGCAAGGCACGCTTCGAGCAGTTCGTCGAACAACTCGGCCGCCATCTGATGCGCGGGCGCAGTCTGGTGCGCGACGTAGTTGAAGAGCTGCATCCCGACACCGCTCACCTGGACGACGCGGCGGCGCTGGCTGAAGCACAGGAGCGTGCCTCATGAGCGCCGTGCCGCAGTCCTTCGCCACCACCTCGCTCGACCGGCGCATCCGCATGTTGCGAACCGCGATGGGGCCGCTGATCGCCGCCGCGCTGGAAGACCCGGACGTGGTGGAGATCATGCTCAACCCCGACCGCACACTCTGGGTCGATCGCCTGTCCTCGGGCCGCGCGCCGCTGGGCGCAGAACTGTCCGAGGAAGACGGCGAACGCATCATTCGTTTGGTCGCCGCGCATGTCGGCGCGGAAGTCCATCGCGGTCAGCCGCTCTTGAGCGCCGAATTGCCGGAAACCGGCGAGCGCTTCGAGGGCATCCTGCCGCCGGCCGCGCCGGGGCCGGCCTTCGCGCTGCGCAAGCGCGCCGTCGGCGTGATCCCGTTGGATCGCTACGTCACCGACGGAATGATGACCGTCGAGCAGGCCGAGTTCCTGCGCGAGGCAGTACGCGGACGCCAGAACATCCTGATCGCCGGTGGCACCAGCACCGGCAAAACCACGCTTGCCAATGCCTTGCTCGCGGAGATCGCCGCCACCGGCGACCGCGTGTTGGTGCTCGAAGACACCATCGAACTGCAATGCACGGCACGAGACCACGTGCCCCTGCGCACGCGTGCCGGCGTCGTGTCGATGACCGAGCTGGTGCGCGCCACGATGCGGCTGCGCCCCGATCGCGTGATCGTCGGCGAGGTGCGCGGCGGCGAGGCGCTGGATCTCATCAAGGTGTGGGGCACCG
>NZ_JBARTQ010000221.1:0-5231 GCF_049645325.1 Pseudomonas sp.
CGGCGGCCCACGGATTCAAGCCGGAGTGCGGGCATGCCGAGCCTAGGCGAGGCACCGAGTGGAGGGGCAAGAGCGTTTTGCTTACTTTTGCGCTCCACCAAAAGTGAGCCGCTGTAAGAGCGGAACCCATATCAGCCATTACCCAACCAATGGATCTGCCAAACAACTCAGCCCCCCCAACGTCAGAACGTATAGTCAGCCGAAACAACCGCCGCACGCCCATCCCCCGGCACCGCCCAGCCGTTGTTACGGATGCGTGTCAGGTAATCCTTGTCAAACAGGTTGTTAACGTTCAACTGCAGGTTCAACTGCTTGTTGACCTTGTACCCCAACATGGCCCGCTGAACCGCATAACCCGGCGCTGTCGGTGCCCCGGCGGCGCTGACCAGGTACTGCTTGGATTGCGCCGTAATACCGTAGCCCACCTGGAAATCATACGGCAGGTCGTACACCGTCCAGAGACTCGCCGCATGTTTGGGTGTGAACGGCAATGGCTCACCTTTCTGTGCATCAAACCCGGTAGTTGCCAGGGTGAAGTCGCTGGCGCTGCGCAGTACGCGGGTGTCCAGGTAGGTGTAGTTGGCGAAGACCTTCCAGTGATCGGTGATCGCGCCGCTCAGGCCCAGTGCCACGCCATCTGCCCGTGCTTTACCGTCGAGCGATTGCGTGCCGCTCAGGTTGGTGGGGTCGTTATCGGCGACTTTGTAGTTGGTGCGGTCATTGCGGAAGATCGCGCCGGTGAGGGACAGGGCATTGTCGAAGAAGTCCCACTTTGTGCCGATTTCATAGCTGACGGCAGTTTCCGGGGCGACGTTGCAGTTGTTGGTGGCTGTACTTGAGGTTTTGGCCGGGGTGAAACAGCCACCGTTGACGCTGGCTTGGGACGGCGTCTTGCTGTTGCCGTAGGCGATGTAAACGCTGCCGTTTTCCGCCGGTTTGTAGACCAGTGCCAGGCGGTAAGACGTCAAGTCATCCGCTTGGCCGAAACGCGTACCGGGCGTTTCTACGCCGGCAGCGGAGTAGGCATTGGTTACCGAACTGCCAGCGTTGTGTTCGTAACGCAGGCCACCATTGATTTCCCACTCAGGGCTGAGCTTGAGCGTGTCGAACGCATAGGCGGCGCGGTTGTTCAACGCGCCGTCGACGTGGGCCGCGCGGGTGAAGTTGACCGGGCCGGTCCAGTCGGAGTTCGGATCGCTGAAGCTGACCGGCGGCGGAATGATCGTGCTGCCGTTGCTGTTGGTCAGCCATTTGCCGGTGTCCGCCTGGTATTCCTCGCGGCTGATGGCGATACCCGTCACCAGTGTGTGGTCGATGAAACCGGTGCTGAAGTGGCTGGTCACGTCGGTCTGGTTGGTGAACATCTTGTTCTGGGTGTTGCGCTCGTTACCCAATGAGCCACCGCTTGGCTGGAAGAAGCCCGGGGCGAGGCCGGCGGTGCAAGGGGCGCCCGTGATCTGGGTGCCGCTGGCCAGGCAACCGGCTTGTGCGCCCTCGGGGCCGGAGGCGCGCAGGTACTGGCGTACGCGTTCAACGCGGGTGAAGTTGCGCACCGATACAGCGTCGTTGAAGTCGTGTTCGAGCTTGAGGCTGAACGCGTCCGCGGTAGTTTGCTGGTCATTGATGTTGTGGTAGCCGTAGAAATCGCTCCAGCCCACGCCCGGCATCGGTTTGCCGTTGTAGATAGGAATGCCGTATTGCGGCGTGTTGTCATCTTTTTGATGTTCGTAGCTGACGGTCACGCGAGTGGGTGTGCCCAGCCCGAAGGCGATGGAAGGTGCAATGCCCCAGCGCGAGTAATCTTCATAATCGCGACCGGGCACATCGTTACCATGCGCCATCAGGTTCAGGCGAAACGCCGTGGTGTCGTTGAGCTGCTGGTTGGTGTCCAGGGTGGTGCGCTTGTAGTTGTCAGTGCCAATGCCGGCGCTGACGGTGGTTTTGTCGCGCAGTTCCGGCTGCTTGGTCACCAAGTTGATGGTGCCGCCGACCGCGCCGGAGCCCGAATACACCGAGCTGGCGCCACTGACGACTTCCACCTGCTCCAGGTTGAACGGGTCGGTGCGGCTGTATTGGGCGCTGTCGCGCACGCCGTCGACGTAGATGTCGCCGCTGGCGGAAAACCCGCGCAGGTTGATGCTGTCGCCGTAGCCGCTGCCGCCTTCGCCGGCGCCAAAGGTGATGCCCGGCACGGTGCTGAGCACGTCGCGCAGGGTCAGCAGGTTTTGGTCATGAATGACTTCCTTGGGAACCACCGTGATCGTCTGCGGCGTGTCGCGCAGCGCCTCGGTGTACTTGGGGGAAGAGGGCGCCACAGGGTTGTAGGCACTCTGGCTCGGGGCTTGACCTTCAATGCTGGTCGCGCCGAGCTGGATTACTCCTGTGTTGTCATCCGCTGCAGTCTCCGCTGCATAACTGAATCCTCCCTGCGCAGCCACTGCCAAACCCACCGCCGACGCAAGCAAGTGCCGCGATGAAAGGGGGGCAGAACTGATCCCGGTAGCCATTGAATATTCTCGTGTGGGTGAAAGTGAGATGCGATCGTAATTGATAAAGGATCTCAAATGTAATACTTTGTAACCAAATAATTCATGAAACTTTTGCGGTCCCGGATCGCATGCGGGGCAGGAATGCAAAGTGGGCAGTCAGCAAGCGAGCCGTCTGAGATCGTCGACAACCCGCGTGCCTACACGCGGTGGGTCATGCACGCCGCGCAATTGGGCGATGCCGACGCGCAAGCGACCTTGGGCCAGTTGCTGCTCGACGGGCGCGGCGTGCAGAAGGATGCGCAACTGGCGCTGAGCTGGTTTCGCATCGCAGCGCAGCAGCGTCATCCGATGGCGATCAACATGATCGGGCGTTGCCTGGAGAATGGTTGGGGCTGCGCGATCAGCCTGACGGAGGCGGCGCAGCATTACCGGCAAGCCGCCGACCTTGGGCTGGATTGGGGTCTGTACAACCACGGCCAATTGCTGACCCGTGGTCGAGGCGTGGACCAGGATTTATCAGCGGCCTATGAGTTGTTCCGCCAGGCGGCCGACAAGGGCCACGCCAAGTCGATGAACCTGCTCGGGCGCTTCCACCATGAAGGCGTGGTGGTTGCCAAAGACATTCAGTTGGCCCGGCAGTGGTATCAGCGCGCGGCTGAGGGCGGGGATTTTCGCGGGCAATACAACCATGCTTCGGAGCTGGCTGAAGCGGGCGACGAGGCGCAGGCCTGCGTATGGCTTGAGCGCGCCCTGACGACGGCAACACCGGGGTTTCTCCAGGCGGCGTACCCGGTGTTGCTCGGCTCGGCCTTCAGCGCGATTCGTGACATGGGGCTGCGCTATCAGCGCCAGTCTCTGGCCCCATGAAAAAGCCCCTGGACCTTTCGGTGCAGGGGCTTTTTACCAACGCCTGATCAGGCTGCTTCGATCTTGCCGCGGTTCTGCTCAACCTTGGACAGGTAACGCTGCACGTTTTCCTGTTCCTGCGGTGTGGTGAACAAGCCCAGTTTGGTCCGGCGCCACAGCACGTCCTGCGGTTGAGTCGCCCATTCTTCGGCGCACAAGTAATCGACTTCTCGGGTGTACAGGCCGCCACCCAAGTGATCGCCCAGGTCTGCCAGCGATTGCACGCCTTCCAGCAGGCGCCAGGTACGGCTGCCATAGGTGGTGGACCAGCGGCGGGCGATCTCGCTCGGTACCCAGTCGTATTTGACGCGAATCGCGTCGGCCAATGCTTCCGGCGTGGTCATGTTCTCGCCGCCAGGCAGGCTGGCCGTGGCCGTCCAGCTTGGGCGCATCTGCGTGAAAAACGGTGCCAACTGCGCCATCGCCGATTCGGCAAGCTTGCGGTAGGTGGTCAGTTTGCCGCCGAACACCGACAAAATCGGCGCTTCACCGTTCGCACCGGACAGTGCGAGGGTGTAGTCACGGGTGATGGCTGACGGGTTATCCGACTCGTCGTTGCACAGCGGTCGCACGCCGGAATAGGTGTGGACGATATCGTCACGGCTCACCTGTTTCTTGAAGTGGGCGTTGACCACTTTAAGCATGTAGTCGGTTTCACCTTCGGTAATCGCCACTTTCGCCGGGTCACCGGTGTATTCACGGTCGGTGGTGCCGATGATGGTCAGGTGGTTCAGGTACGGAATGGTGAAGACGATGCGCTGGTCTTCGTTCTGCAGGATGTGCGCATGGGCACCTTCGTACAGTTTCGGCACGATCAAATGGCTGCCCTGGATCAGGCGGATGCCGTAAGGCGAGTCCAGCTTGAGGTCGTCCTTGATGAACTTGGCGACCCAAGGGCCGGCCGCATTCACCAACGCGCGAGCGCGGATCGAAAACAGGCTGCCGTCGGCGCGCTCCATGTTCATTTCCCACAAGCCTTTGCTGCGGTGCGCGCTGACGCAACGGGTCTGGGTGTGGATATGCGCGCCTTTTTCGCGGGCAGCCATGGCATTCAATACGACGAGACGGGCGTCATCGACCCAGCAGTCGGAGTATTCAAAGCCTTTGGTGATTTCACTTTTCAGCGGGCTGTCCGGGCCGAACTTCAGGCTCTTCGAGCCGGCGAGTTTCTCGCGCTTGCCCAAGTGGTCATACAGGAACAGACCGGCGCGAATCATCCACGCCGGGCGCAGGTGCGGACGGTGCGGCAACACGAAACGCATTTGCTTGACGATGTGCGGCGCCTTGGCCAGCAGCACTTCACGTTCAGCCAGGGCTTCGCGCACCAGGCGGAATTCGTAATGTTCGAGGTAACGCAGGCCGCCATGGATCAGCTTGCTGCTGGCCGAAGAGGTGTGGCTGGCCAAGTCGTCTTTTTCGCAAAGGAAAACCGACAACCCGCGACCGGCTGCGTCTGCTGCAATGCCGACGCCATTGATCCCGCCACCGATTACGGCAACGTCATAGACTTCAGCAAGCGGTGGAGCAGGCAAGGTGGAAGGGTTCATCGGCTGGCCTCGCGATCTTTTTCGTCTTGGAATTCGAACATTAATGTTCATTTGCGAAAATATTAGCTGATAAACGCGCGCACAGCCACCCGACTTCGATTGAAAAAACTCATCGAAGGGTGGGGAAAGGAAGATTTGTGAACAGTTCAACAGCAGGAGTGCGCTTATGTGGTGAGCGGGCTTGCCCCGCGCCGGGCTGCGAAGCAGCCCTGAACCTGACGCTGCAATCTGTCTGAAACAACGCGGCGGCTTAAGTGGGCCCGCTTCGCGCCCCAGCGCGGGGCAAGCC
>NZ_JBARTQ010000222.1:0-22790 GCF_049645325.1 Pseudomonas sp.
GCGGTAGATCAGCCAGTACATGTGTCGACTGACCCTCCGCCTTCGCGAGCAAGCCCGCTCCCACAGGGGACCTGCGTCAATTTCCAAGCTGTGCAACCACAATAATAAAGGGGCACACCACGTGACCACGCCAGACAACGGCTTTGCAGAGATCACTCACCGCGAACTGGGCCTGCGGCGCCAGCTCACGTCCGGCCAGATGAGCATGATCGCCATCGGGGGCGCCATCGGCACCGGGCTGTTCATGGGCAGCGCCTATGCCATCGGCTATGCCGGGCCCAGTGTGCTGGTGAGCTACGCCATCGGCGCGTTGATCACCTTGCTGTTGATGGGCTGCCTGGCGGAGATGACGGTGGCGCATTCCACCTCCGGCTCGTTTGGCGCCTATGCCGAGTTCTACATCAGCCCGCTGGCCGGGTTCCTGGTGCGCTACGCCTACTGGGCGGCGATTGTGCTGGCGGTAGGCGCGGAGGTCACGGCGGTGGCGATGTACATGAAGTACTGGTTCGCCAACGTGCCGGAGTGGGTGTGGATCGTGTCGTTTTCCAGTGTGTTGATCGCGCTCAATGCGATCAGCGTGAAGACCTTCGGCAACTTCGAATACTGGTTCTCGACGATCAAGATCACCGCCATCGTCGGCTTCATCATCCTCGCGGCATACGTGGTGTTCGGCTCCGGCAACCCGCAATACGGCGTGCAGAATTACACGGCCCACGACGGCTTTTTCCCCCATGGCCTGAGCGGTATGTGGATCGCGGTAATCGTGTCGATCTTCAGCTACTTGAGCGTGGAAATGATCGCGGTGGCCGCCGGTGAAGCCGCCGACCCGGAGCAGGCGGTCAAGAAAGCCTTTCGCGCGACCATCGTGCGGCTGGTGGTGTTTTACCTGCTGACCCTGGCGCTGATGCTCGCCATCGTGCCGTGGAACCAGGCCGGGCAAACGCAGAGCCCGTTCGTCACGGTGATGCAGACCATCGGCATTCCCGGTGCTACCGGGGTGATGAACTTTGTGATCCTGATCGCCGCATTGTCGGCCATGAACAGCCAGCTCTATATCACCACGCGCATGATGTTCAGCCTGTCGCGTGCAGGGTTTGCGCCCACGTCCATGGGCGCGCTGAGCAAGAGCGGTATCCCGCTGAATGCGCTGCTGTTGTCCAGCTCCGGCATTGCCTTGGCTACGCTGCTTAACGTGGTGTACCCGGAAAGCTCGTTCACCTTGATGATGGCGATCTCGATGTTCGGCGCGATCTTCACCTGGTTCATGATCTTCCTCACGCACCTGTTCTTCCGCCGCTATCGCAAGCGCCATGGCGGGGCGAAGCTGTCGTTCCAGCTGCGCCTGTTTCCCTACAGCACCTTGCTGGGCCTGGTGCTGATGGGCGCGGTGATGATCACTACGTATTTCACCGAGGCGTTCAAGATGACATTGGTGTTCGGCGTGCCATTCCTGCTGATGCTGTCGGCGGTGTATTACGGGTTTTTCCGCAAGGGCAGGGCCAGGGCCTCGAACAAGGCGTTGGCGTAACCGGGCAGTTGTTCGAAGGATCGGGCACATAGCAGCAGGGTTCGGCAGGCCCAGTCTTCCGTCAGGGGCTGGGCCTTGAAGCGCTGCGCTGACGGCCAGCGGTCCAGTGCCGCCTGGGGCACGATGCCCAGGCCTGCGCCTCTGGCGACCATGCGAATCAGCCCATCAAACCCCTCGGCGCGAATACGCGTTTGCAAGCGAAAACCCGCGTGCAGCGCCTGCTCTTCCAGGTACACCGCCAACGCGCTGTTGGCGGCCAGGCCCACGTAATCGTATTGCAGGCTGTGGATAAAACTCACAGTGCCCGTCGCCAACGGATGATCGAGCGGCATGATCAGCACCAGCGGGTCGTCGCGAAACGGCAGGGTCTGCAAGCCGTGGGTGTCCACCGCGTCGGAAATAATCCCTAGGTCTGCCGTGCCTTGGCGCAACGCCTGGGTGATGCGCAGGCTCGGCAATTCCTGCAGGTCGATATCGAGGTTGGGGTTTTCGCGCAGAAAGTCTGCCAGCAACTCCGGCAGGTATTCGCTGAGCGCCGTGGTGTTGCACAGCAGGCGCACCTGACCTTTGACGCCGTTGGCGTACTCCGCGAGGTCCTGCTGCAGGTGTTCGGCTTGTTGCAACAGCAGGCGCGCATGGCGGGCCAAGGCCTTGCCGGCGGGCGTGGGCGTGACACCCCGGCGGCCGCGTTCGAGAAACTCAATGCCTGACGAGGCTTCCATCGCACGGATGCGGGCGCTGGCGGCGGCCAGGGACAGATGGCTGCGCGCTGCGCCGGCGGTGATGTTGCCGGTGTCGAGGATGTGCAGGTAGAGGCGCAGGTCGATCAGGTCAAAGTGCATGGGAGCTTTCCGGTGACTGGGCGGGCTTCTTCGCGGGCAAGCCCGCTCCCACCTTTTGATGTGTGAATACAGTCAAGGTGGGAGTTGGCTTGCCTGCGAAAGCGGCATCAGCCTCATTCAAAACAAGAGGCTGACTCAGTATATGACGAATTTTCGACCGCATCGAAAAGCCCCACACTCCCTCCCATGAATACCTTCCTAGCGTTCTACCAACACCTCGGCCCCAGCCTGACCCTGCTGGTGGTCGGCACCTTTCTACTGGCCGGCACCGTCAAGGGCGTCATCGGCCTGGGCTTGCCCACCGTCGCCATGGGCATGCTCGGCCTGGCTATGCTCCCGGCGCAGGCTGCGGCGTTGCTGATCATTCCTTCGACGGTGACCAACCTCTGGCAACTGGCTTTCGGCGGCCACCTGAGCGCGTTGATCAAACGCCTATGGCCGATGCTGCTGCTGATTTTTCTCGGCACCGGGCTCGGCACGCTGTGGCTGGGCATGGAGGGCGGGCATTGGGTGGTGCGCGCCTTGGGCGCGGCGTTGCTGGTGTATGCACTGAGCGGATTATTCCTGCCCACATTCAAGGTCAAGCCTGCTGCTGAACGCTGGCTGGGGCCGCTGTGTGGCGTGGTCACCGGCGTGATCACCTCGGCCACCGGCGTGTTCGTGATTCCGGCGGTGCCGTATCTTCAGGCGCTGGGCTTGACGCGCGACCAGTTGGTGCAGGCGCTTGGGCTGTCGTTTACCGTGTCGACGCTGGCGCTGGCCGCCGGGCTGGCCTGGCGCGGCACCTTGGGTGGCGGCGAAATCAATGCGTCCTTGCTGGCACTGTTCCCCGCGCTGCTGGGGATGTGGCTGGGCCAGAAACTGCGCCAACGCATCAGTGCAACGCTGTTCAAGCGGGTGTTTTTTATCGGCATGGCGCTGTTGGGTGGCCATTTATTGATAGGCGGCTAATGCAAGAGTGCGGCGTTATTCGTGCATTTTGGTCAAATGTATTTTGCCGAACCGCTGCTTATTCCCGGGGTTGAATGTCGATAGCCTGCCGGCAGACATTTTTAACCCTCTGGATTCCCCCCATGAAAAAAGTCCTTTTGCTCAACGGCGGCAAGCAGTTCGCCCACTCCGACGGCCGCTACAACAGCACCCTGCACGACGCTGCCGTGGCCGTGCTGGACCGTGCGGGCATCGACGTCAAAGTCACCCACATCGACGAAGGCTACGACGTGGCCGAAGAAGTCGCGAAATACCTCTGGGCCGACGTGGTCATCTACCAGATGCCCGGCTGGTGGATGGGCGCGCCCTGGATCGTGAAGAAATACATCGACGAAGTGTTCACCGAAGGTCATGGCAGCCTGTACGCCAGCGACGGCCGCACCCGCTCCGATGCGTCGCAGAAATACGGCAGCGGCGGCCTCATCCAGGGCAAGCAGTACATGCTGTCTTTGACCTGGAACGCTCCGCAGCAAGCTTTCGATGACCCGACCGACTTCTTTGAAGCCAAGGGCGTAGACGCGGTGTACTTCCCGTTCCACAAAGCCAACGAGTTCCTCGGCATGACCGGCCTGCCGACCTTCCTGTGCGTGGACGTGATGAAACGCCCGGCCATCGAGACTGACGTGGCGCGCTACGAACAGCATCTGGCGCAGGTGTTCAAATTCTCGGTGTAAGCTGCCAGCAACCGATAAAGAGGACAGCCCGTGAAAGCCCGATCCGATGAGCTACAGATTTTCGTCAGTGTGATTGAGTGCGGCTCGATTTCGGCGGCGGCGGAACAGGTCGGGCAAACGCCGTCGGCGGTCAGCCGCACCTTGTCGCGGCTGGAAGCCAAGCTCGACACCACGCTGATCAACCGCACCACGCGGCGCATGGACCTGACCGAGGAGGGCAAGTACTTTTTCGAGCAGGCCAAGGTGATCCTGGCGCAGATGGAAGAACTCGAAGAACGCCTGTCATCACGCCAGAAAAAACCTGCCGGACGGCTGCGCATCAATGCCGCCGTGCCGTTCATGCTGCACGGGATCGTGCCGTACATCGCCGAGTTTCGCAGCCTGTACCCGGAGATCCAGCTGGAGCTGAACAGCGATGACCTGATCATCGACCTGCTGGAACAGAGCACCGACATCGCGATCCGCATCGGCGTCCTGGCCGACTCCACGCTGCACGCCCGTTCGCTGGGTTGTACGCCCCTGCATATCCTCGCCAGCCCCGACTACCTCAAGCACTACGGCACACCGTCGACGGTCGCCGAGTTGGCGGACCACACGTTGCTGGGCTTCACCCAGACCGAAACCCTTAACCATTGGCCATTGCGGCATGTGGAAGGCGACCGTTGGCTGATCCAGCCGAGCATCGCCGCCTCCAGTGGCGAAACCCTGCGCCAGCTGGCGCTGGAAGGGCAGGGCATTTGCTGCCTGTCGAACTTCATGACGGTCGAAGACATCAACGCCGGGCGTCTGGTGCCGGTGCTGGAGGCGTTCAACAGTGGGTATCGCCAACCGATCCACGCGGTGTTCTACCGCAACTCGCAGTTGGCGTTGCGCATCCAGTGCTTCCTGGACTTCATTCAGACCAAGCTGGCGCGGTATGCCTGCTGATTCGTGACCTGCGCGCAAGATTGAATTGGGCAACAGGGTCTTATTCGCCGGGAGCAGCCCCGTCATCATTGGGGCATACATCGAGTCGCACCCATCACTTACCCCGTCAGGAGAACACTCCATGAACGTATTCGTTACCGGCGCAGCAGGTTTTATCGGCGGTTCCATCGCCACCGGCCTGGTCAAGGCTGGCCACACCGTCACCGGCCTGGTGCGCAGCGCCGAGCAAGCGGCTGAAATGACCGCCCTGGGCATCACGCCCGTCATCGGCACCCTCGACGATGCCGCCGTGTTGACCGAGCAGGCTTCGAAGGCCGATGCCGTCATCAACGCCGCCAGCAGCGACCATCGCTCTGCGGTCGAGACCTTGCTGGCGGCCTTGAAGGGTTCCAACAAGCCGTTCCTGCACACCAGTGGTTCGAGCATCGTCGGTGATGCGTCGGGCGGCAAGGCCAGCGATGTCATCTACTTTGAAGACAACCTGCCGGTGCCGACCGTCGACAAGGCTGCGCGTGTGGCTATCGACAACCTGATCCTCGCGGCCGCCAACGACGGCGTGAACGCGGCGGTGATCTGCAACACCCTGATTTACGGCCACAGCCTGGGCGTGAAGCGCGACAGCGTGCAATTGCCGCGACTGCTCAAGCAGGCGCGCAAAAGCGGTGTGGTGCGCCATGTGGGCACCGGGCAGAACATCTGGTCCAACGTGCACATCGAAGACGTGGTGGCGCTGTACCTGCTGGCACTTGAGAAGAATGTACCGGGCACTTTCTACTTCGTGGAAAGCGGTGAAGCGGCGTTTGTCGACATGACCACCGCCATCGCCGAAGCGCTGAAACTGGGCAAGCCGCAGGACTGGCCATTGGCGGACGCTGAAGCTGAGTGGGGCTATGAAATGGCCAACTATGGCCTGGGCTCCAACAGCCGCGTGCGCGGCAAGCATGCGCGTGAATTGCTGGGTTGGGCGCCGAAGCGTACGTCCGTCGTTGAGTGGATTCGCAACGAGATGGTGTGATGTTCGCTTGATACCGAGGCGCTGCCATCGCGGGCAAGCCCGGCTCCCGCCTTGACCGAGTTGTTCAAGCAATACTCGGTCAAGGTGGGAGCTGGCTTGCCTGCGATGGGGGCCACGCGGTCTACCTGACCTGACACTTCACTGGCCCCACCCGCCGCAATTCCGTACCATCCCCCGCCTAATCCCCCGCATTACCCTGGTACTTCAATGAACCTCACCCGTCTGCGCGCCGATGCCTTGGCCGGACTCACCACGTCGTTTGCCTTGCTGCCCGAATGCATCGCCTTTGCCTTGGTCGCCCACCTCAACCCACTGATGGGCCTTTACGGCGCATTTATCATTTGCACGCTCACCGCATTATTCGGCGGCCGGCCCGGCATGGTGTCCGGTGCGGCGGGGTCGATGGCGGTGGTGATCGTCGCGCTGGTGGTGCAACACGGCGTCGAATACTTGCTGGCGACGGTGCTGTTGGGCGGCTTGATCATGATCACCTTTGGTGTGCTGCGTCTGGGCAAGCTGGTGCGCATGGTGCCGCACTCGGTGATGCTCGGTTTCGTCAACGGCCTGGCAATCATCATTGCGCTGGCGCAGTTGGAGCACTTTAAAAGCGGTGACACCTGGCTCAGCGGTACGCCGCTGTATGTAATGACCGGCCTGGTGGCGGTGACCATGGCGATTGTCTACCTGCTGCCACGCTTGACCCGTGCCGTGCCGCCGGCGCTGGTGGCCATTCTCGGCGTCGGCCTGGCGGTGTACCTGCTCGGCCTGCCGACCCGCACCCTGGGCGACATGGCGCACATCGCCGGTGGCCTGCCGACGTTCGCGCTGCCGCAGATTCCCTGGACCCTGGAAACCCTCGGCATCATCGCGCCCTACGCGTTCCTGATGGCGATGGTCGGCCTGCTGGAAACCCTGTTGACCCTGAACCTCACCGACGAAATCACCGAGACCCGTGGCTACCCCGACCGCGAAAGCGTGGCCCTGGGCGCGGCGAATATGGTCTCGGGCCTGTTCGGCGGCATGGGCGGTTGCGCGATGATCGGGCAAACCGTGATCAACCTCAGCTCCGGCGGGCGCGGGCGCTTCTCCGGGGTGTTTGCGGGGGTGATGATCCTGTTGTTCATTCTGTTCTTGTCGCCGCTGATCGAGCGAATTCCGCTGGCGGCGTTGGTGGGGGTGATGTTCGTGGTGTCGCAGCAGACCTTCGCCTGGGCGTCGTTGCGGGTGATTAACAAAGTGCCGCTCAATGACGTGCTGGTGATTCTCGCAGTGACGGTGATCACGGTGTTCACCGACCTGGCCACCGCGGTGCTGTGCGGCATTGTGATTGCGGCGCTGAATTTTGCCTGGCAACAGGCCCGCGAGCTGTACGCCGATGAGCATCTGGAAGCCGACGGCAGCAAGCTCTATCGCCTGCACGGCACGCTGTTCTTTGCCTCGACCACGCCGTTTCTGAATCAATTCGACCCGGCCAATGACCCGGCCCAGGTGACGCTCGATTGCCGTCACCTGAGCTTTGTCGACTATTCGGCGATTGCCGCGCTGATGACCCTGCGCGAGCGTTACAGCAAGGCCGGCAAGCACCTGCGCGTGCTGCATCTGTCGGAGCGCTGCAAGAAGTTGCTCAAGCGCGCGAAGGTGCATCACGACTGAGCTGTGGTGTGCCCGCGAGTCAGCGTCATCGTTGACGGTTTTTCGCGGGCAAGCCCGCTCCCACAGGGGTCATGGCCCGACCAGGTCTTCGAGTTCCTGGGCGCGGGTCTGGGTCATGTCCAGCACGCAGCCGGAGCCGTTGATTTGGTCGATGGTGCCGCCGGTGGCTGACCCGGCGAAGCCGCAATTGGCGTCGCGGTATTTGATCCACAGGCGCTGAACATCCTGCAATTGCTGCTTGCGCGCGCCTTCCTGGGCGGCGAGGGCGGTTTTGTACGCTTTATTCAGGCGCTCATCCTGCACCTTGGCTTCCTTGGCGTTGCAATTGACCATGTCGGCCGTGGTGTTGGCGCCGTCCATGCACTTCTTGAGCGCCGGGTTATCGGCGGCTGAAGCGCTGCCGGCAAAGGCGAGCAGCAGCGCGCCGGCGGCGAAAGGAACAAGCAGGGCTTTACGATTCATGGCTGGGTTTTCCTGGTGGTGAGTAGGAACGCAATCTGAGACTCGGCCTCGGCAGTTGAGTTTCCACGCGCAAAAAACTTCATGTAAATACACCCCCCGAATTTTCATCGGCTGGCGCCTGGCATATCCCCACGCGACAACGCTTATCTGTGCGCGAAAATTACTTTCATAAAAATTGAAAATACTGCCCGGTAATGATTTATGAGTTTCACAACAGATTCGACGTGACCCTTTCCGAGGAGTACCGCATGGCCGCATCACCGGGCTTTGGGCTATTGGCATACGCTGCCATCGCCATCATTGCATTGATCGTGCTGATCGCACGTTACCGACTCAACCCGTTTATCGTCATCACCCTGGTGTCGATTGGTTTGGCACTGATGGCCGGCATGCCGGCGGACACCATCATGGGGTCCTACGAGGCGGGCGTCGGCAAGACCCTCGGGCACATTGCCCTGGTGGTGGCGCTGGGCACCATGCTCGGCAAGATGATGGCCGAATCCGGCGGCGCCGAGCAGGTGGCGCGCACGCTGATCAACCGTTTCGGCGAGCGCAACGCGCATTGGGCGATGGTCTGTATCGCGTTCCTGGTCGGGCTGCCGCTGTTTTTCGAAGTCGGTTTTGTGTTGCTGGTGCCGATTGCGTTTACCGTGGCGCGGCGGGTGGGCGTGTCGATCCTGATGGTCGGTTTGCCGATGGTCGCCGGTCTGTCGGTGGTGCACGCGCTGGTGCCGCCGCACCCGGCGGCAATGATGGCGGTGCTGGCGTACAACGCGTCAGTGGGGCAGACCGTGCTGTATGCGATTCTGATCGGCATCCCGACGGCGATCATCGCCGGCCCGCTGTACGCCAAGTTCATCGTGCCGCGCATTCACTTGCCGGCGGAAAACCCGCTGGAACGCCAGTTTATCGACCGCGAGCCGCGTACCCGTCTGCCGAGCTTTGCGCTGACCATGGGCACCATCCTGTTGCCGGTGGTGCTGATGATGATCGGCGGCTGGGCCAACGTGATCTCCACACCGGGCACCGGTTTCAACCAGTTCCTCCTGTTTATCGGCAACTCGGTGATCGCGCTGCTGGTGGCCACCCTGGTGAGCTTCTATACGCTGGGCCTGGCCCAGGGTTTCAACCGTGAGTCGATCCTCAAATTCACCAATGAATGCCTGGCGCCGACCGCCAGCATTACCTTGCTGGTAGGCGCGGGCGGTGGGTTGAATCGCATCCTCGTGGACGCGGGCGTCACCAACGAAATCCTGGGCTTGGCCCATGCCTTCCATCTCTCGCCGCTGGTGATGGGCTGGCTGTTCGCCGCGCTGATGCGGATCGCCACGGGCTCGGCCACGGTGGCCATGACCACCGCGTCAGGCGTGGTTGCGCCGGTCGCCATGGGCCTGGGTTATCCACACCCGGAATTGCTGGTGCTGGCCACCGGCGCGGGCTCGGTGATTTTTTCCCACGTGAACGACGGCGGCTTCTGGCTGATCAAGGAATACTTCAATATGACGGTGGTCCAGACCTTCAAGACCTGGACCGTGCTGGAGACCCTTATTTCAGTGGTCGCCTTCGCGCTCACCTATGGCCTTTCACTGTTGTTATGAGCCTCAATCTGTAACCCGGAGCCCCCATGGACATCCTCTACCAGATCCGCGCCCGCCAGGATTCCTTCAGCGCTGGCGAAGGGCGTATCGCCAAGCTGATGCTTGACGATGTGGGCTTCGCCGCCTCGGCCAGCCTGGAAGCGTTGTCCCAACGGGCCGAAGTCAGCACGGCGACCCTGTCGCGGTTTGCGCGCAGTGTGGGGTGCCGCGATTTGCGTGACCTGCGCCTGCAATTGGCGCAGGCCAGCGGCGTGGGCAGCCGCTTTCTGGACCCGGCGGGGTTGCCGGAACAGTCGGCATTTCATCGGCAAATTCTTGGGGATATCGAGGCGACGCTGCGTCAGCACTTGTCAGGGTTCAACCAGGCGAGCTTTGCCGATGCGGTCAATGTACTGGGCAAGGCGCGGATGATTCACGCGTTCGGCATGGGCGGCCCGTCGAGCCTGTGCAGTGAAGAGTTGCAGGTGCGACTGGTGCGCCTGGGCTACCCGATTGCCGCCTGCCGCGACCCGGTGATGATGCGTGTCACGGCCGCGACGCTGGGCCCTGAGCATGCGCTGATCGTGTGTTCGTTGACCGGTATCACGCCGGAGTTGTTGGACGTGGTGAAACTGGCGCGCAACTACGATGCGCCCATCGTCGCCATCACCCTGGCCGGCTCACCGCTGGCCCAGCTGGCGGATGTATTGCTGCCGCTGCAACCGGCCGAAACCAGTTTTATCTACAAGCCCACCGCGGCACGCTACGGAATGCTGTTGGCCATCGACCTGCTCGCCACCGAGCTGGCGCTGGCCCTGCCGGACGACAACCAGGAACGCCTGCGCCGGATCAAGCTGGCCCTGGACGATTATCGCGGCGGCCCTGACAGCCTGCCGCTTGGAGATTGATATGAAGTACGACACGCTGATTCGCCAGGCACTGATCATTGATGGCAGCAACACCCCTGGCTATGTCGCCGACGTGGGGTTGCGCGCGGGGCGTATCGAGACGATCGGCGATTTGTCGGCGGCGACTGCCGAGCATGAAGTTCACGCCAGCGGCCGCGTGTTGGCGCCAGGGTTTATCGACGTGCACACCCACGATGACACGGTGGTGATCCGCCACCCGCAGATGCTGCCCAAGCTCAGCCAGGGCGTGACCACGGTGATCGTCGGCAACTGCGGCATCAGCGCTTCACCGGTGAGTTTGCGCAGCGACCCGCCAGACCCGATGAACCTGCTGGGCACGCGTGAGGCGTTCACGTATCCACGGTTTGCCGACTACCGCGGCGCAGTGGAAGACGCTCACCCGGCGGTGAATGTCGCGGCATTGATCGGCCACACAGCGCTGCGCAGCAACCATATGGACGACTTGCACCGCACGGCCACGCCGTCAGAAATCGCAGCAATGCGCGTGCAATTGCAGGAAAGCCTCGAAGCCGGTGCCCTCGGTTTATCCACAGGCCTGGCGTACGCAAGTGCGTTCAATGCCGAGACCGATGAAGTGTTGCAACTGAGTGAAGAACTGACGGCGTTCGGCGCGGTGTACACGACCCATCTGCGCAGCGAATTCGAACCAGTGCTGGAGGCGATGGACGAGGCGTTCCTGATCGGCCGACACGCCAAGGTGCCGGTGATCATTTCTCATCTCAAATGTGCCGGCGCGGGGAATTGGGGGCGCAGCCCGCAGTTGCTGGCGTCGCTGGAACGGGCGGCAAAAACCCACCCGGTGGGGTGTGATTGCTACCCGTATGCGGCGAGTTCTTCGACCCTGGACCTGAAGCAAGTCACTGATGCATTTCGCATCACCATCACCTGGTCGACGCCGCAGCCGGAAATGGGCGGGCGCGACTTGCAGGATATTGCTGCTGAGTGGGACGTTTCGCTGATGGACGCCGCACGTCGCCTGCAACCGGCGGGGGCGGTGTATTACGGGATGGATGAAGCGGACGTGCGGCGCATCCTCGCGCATCCTTTGTCGATGGTGGGCTCGGACGGGTTGCCCGAAGACCCGTTTCCACACCCGCGATTGTGGGGGGCGTTTCCACGGGTGCTGGGGCATTTCAGCCGGGATGTGGGGTTGTTCCCGCTGCACACCGCCGTGCACAAAATGACCGGCTTGTCGGCGGCACGGTTTGGGCTATCCGAGCGGGGCGAGATTCGCGAAGGGCACTGGGCTGACCTGGTGTTGTTCGACCCGCTACGGGTGCGCGATGTGGCCGATTTCAACGCGCCGCAACGCGCGGCCGAAGGCATTGATGGCGTGTGGGTCAACGGGGTGTTGAGCTACAGCGAAGGGCAGGCCAATGGTCAGCGGCCGGGCCGGTTTTTGGCGCGCAGCGGGGATTTGCGCGGCGGGTTCGGTGCCCGTCAGTAGACCGAGGTAGCGTTCAGCTTGCCTGCGATTGCGGTCTGCCATTCAACACGGAAAAACCTCTATAGTTGGGTTTTTCAGACATGGAAGCGGACACATGCACTTAGGAAAAGTCACCCCCATCTTGCGGATTTTCGACGAGGCCAAGGCGTTGGAGTTCTACGTCGAGTTCCTCGGGTTCAAGGTGGACTGGCAGCACCGCTTCGAGGCGAATTTCCCGTTGTATCTGCAGGTGTCGTTGGGCGAATGCATGCTGCATTTGTCCGAGCACCATGGCGATGCGTCGCCGGGCACGGCGGTGCGGATTCAGGCGCAAGGCGTGGACGCGTATCAGCAGCACTTGCTGGCCAAGGATTATCGGTATGCCAAGCCCGGGGTTGAAGAAACGCCATGGGGCTCGCGGGAGATGAGCATCAGCGATCCGTTTGGGAATCGGCTGGTGTTTGTTGAGGAAAGCGCGGGCTGAGCGGTAAATCGCAGGCAATAAAAAACCGCCTTAGTAGGGCGGTTTTTTTGCAATCCCAACGCTGCTTGGGAGTGCGATCTCAAAGATGCATTGACCTGCAGGCGAATACTACCGTTGGGCTTATCATCACGCAAGATTGAATACGGGTGGATTTCAGCCATTTCCGACGCTTTCCGGGTGCCGATTTCCCTGCAAAAGCTTGCAATAGATCTCCTGATCGATACTGGATATTTAACCACTGCTTGTCACACCTTCAAGCGACGTTTTGGTTAGGCTCTTCCCCGTTCTGCGTTTGTCGCTTTTAGGTGCGCCGGGTACGCGCGCGAATTTCTTGGACTGATCGCCACGGGCTAGTAATCCGTGCCGGATTCATGCGGGAAGCCCACTAACCCGGCCGCCTCAAAGATGCATTGACCTGCATCTGAAGGCTCACATGTTCCGGTAAGTGCGCTGGAGGTTAGGCCCAACTCTTTTGGAGGGCCGAGTATGTCCAAGCTTGCACGACGTACGTGGAACCTCGTAGTGAATGCCCTGCGTGTTTACCACGTATGGGTATTCCTGCGGGACAGCTTCGATGACCTGTAAGGTCTGAGAAGTGGGCCGCCCCGGCTTGAACCGGGGCGGCTTTTTTGGTTTTTTAGACCCGGAAATGGCTGACCATCTGCTGCAGCTGGCTGCCCAGGCGTGCCAGTTCCACACTCGACTTGGCCGTCTCGTCACTCGCCGTTGCGGTCTGCTCCGACACATCACGCACATTCACGATGCTGCGGCTGATCTCTTCGGCCACGGCGCTTTGCTGCTCGGCCGCTGCTGCAATCTGCTGGTTCATCGACTGGATATTCGACACCGTGCGGGTGATGTTTTCCAGCGACACACCGGCCTTGCGCGTCAGCTCGACGCTACTGTCGGTGAGGCTGCGACTGTTATTCATCACCGCGGCGACTTGCTGGGTGCCGTTCTGCAAACCGGCGACCAGGCCTTCGATTTCTTCGGTGGATTTTTGTGTGCGCTGGGCCAGGCCACGCACTTCGTCCGCCACCACGGCAAACCCGCGCCCGGCTTCACCGGCACGCGCCGCTTCGATCGCCGCGTTGAGCGCCAGCAGGTTGGTCTGTTCGGCCACGGCCTTGATCACGTCCATCACGCTGCCGATCTTGTTGCTCTCTTGTTGCAGGTGCGTCATGGCGTCGGTGGAACGTGCCACTTCGGCGGCCAGGCGTTCGATCTGGGCGATGGCTTCGGCCACCACTTTGTCACCCGCGCGGGCTTGGCCATCGGCATCGGCCGCGGCCAGTGACGCCTGCTCGGCGTTGCGCGCCACTTCCTGCACGGTCGCGGTCATTTCATGCATCGCCGTGGCGACTTGATCGGTCTCGATCTTCTGGCTGTTGACGCCGGCGCTGGTCTGCTCGGTCACGGCCGACAGCTCTTCGGCCGCGCTGGCGATCTGGGTGACGCCGTCACGAATGCCGCTGATCAGTTCGCGCAACGTGGTGCCCATGCGCTGGATGCCTTGTTGCAGCACGCCCAGTTCGTCACGACGGGTGACCTGGAGGGTGTGGCTCAGGTCGCCGGAAGCGATGCGTTCCACCACGGCCAGGGTGTCTTGGATAGGGCGCGTGATCTGGCGGGTGATGACCAGTGCGGCGATGACGCCAACCAGCAAGGCCAGCAATGTGCTGATCAATTGCAGGCTGCGGGCCTGGGCGCTTTCGGCGTCGCGGCGATCAAGCTGGATGTCGTAGAGCTTGTCGCTGATGGTGACGATATCGCCGCCTTGGGTGGTCATTTCAGCGCGGGCGCTGACGATGTTGGCATTGGCCGCCTTGTAGCTCTGTACGGCGCTGCGATAGGCACCGAGTGCGGTTTCCAGCGAGGACAAGGCGCTTTGCTGGCTGCTGCCAAAGGCGGCGCTGAGGCCTTTCAAGCCACTGATGGCTTTCTCGATCTGTGCTGCGGCGCGGGCTTCGGTCTCTGCATTGACGTTGTTGGTGTAGCCACGCACTTCGTAGCGCGCCAACTGGAAATCTTCCTTGGCGTGCGTCACCGCCTGGTACTGGGTGAAGCGCTCCGGGCTGTCGGCCATCTGCTGCACGCTGGTGTCCAGTGCGTCGATCTGTGCATTGGCGATAT
This sequence comes from Pseudomonas sp., assembly GCF_049645325.1. GTDB lineage: Bacteria > Pseudomonadota > Gammaproteobacteria > Pseudomonadales > Pseudomonadaceae > Aquipseudomonas. Next base: position 14,641 of record NZ_JBARTQ010000222.1, read on the forward strand.
CCGCCTTGTCGCCCATGACTTGGCGCGCATTGCTGCCGTTGCGGTAGGCCTCGCGCATTTTGTTCAGGGACTGTTGATAGGCCGTAATGACAGTCTTCTGCTGGTTGAGCAGCTTGAGGTTTTCCGGGCTCTTGAAGCTGTCCAGCAGCTTCTGTTGCTGGGCGGCGAAGGCGTCGAGGCTGGTCTGTACGTTCTGTGCTACAGCCTCGTCGCCGTTGGCCAGCATGTATTGCAGGCGCACGATGCGCAGCTTGGTCAATGAGGCGTTGAGCTGGGTGATATCGCTCATCCAGTTGCTGCGGTCGATCAGGCTGCCCAGGCTGGTCCAGCCAGTGAGTGCCAGGATCGAGGTGAGGACCAGTACCAGGCCAAATCCCAGGCCCAGTTTGAGGTTGACGCTAATGTTGCCGAACCAGCTGTTCATCGAATGCTCCGCAAAGGTGATGTCGGTCTGCTGGACGGTGTTGTTGTTTGAGCCAGCCAAAGTATGTAGATCGGTATCGGCGGCGAGACGTGAATCTGAAATTTTTTTTAAGGTGGCTGATGAGTGGCAAACCCCGCCCGAGCATCGGGCGGGGTCTTGAGACAGTAGCGGTCAGCTCACTTGGCGCAAGCCCATGCCCCTGGGTGGGTGGGCTTTGAGCACTTCGATCAGTTGTGACAGGTAGCGGAAACGAAGGTCTTTGAGCCCTTCCCAGCGCTCAATGAAAAATTGGCCGCTGTCGTCGATCTGGATCGGCGTAGTCACGATTTCATTGCTGCGTGAGAAGTGCAGCAGGCGAGCCTCGGAGGCGGTCGGGTGTTCGATGAGAAAGTGCCCCGGCTCCCTCAGTTGGGAGCGGTTGGGCAAGGGCGTGAGGCGGAGGTTTTTTTTGCCGGGGACGCCCGTCTCGATTTTGAAGTCACTGTGCAAGGCGACGCCCTGATCCTCCTCGACAAGCTCCCATGAGCCTCTGTGCAGCGGCCTGGCCAGCTCGGGGGCGGTATCGCGCACGTGCAGGCTGACGGCATCCTGCAACTGGACGATGCCCGGCACTCCCAGGTGCATGTCTGTGTGCATGCTGCCCATGAACGCCACCCACTTGTGCGGCCCTTGCACGAGTTGGTCGGCCTTGATCACTTCATTGGCGAAATAATTGAACAGCTGGAGACGGGCGTCCAGGTCGTTGATCCCTTTGACGTGGTAACTCGCGGTGCAGTCCAGTGCGCGAATTCGTATGCCGTGTTTATTGGCAGCCTTGAGCACCTGGGTGAATGTGTACGGGCCGCGGTAATCGAGCATGTGCCCACGGTCGAGGTTGCCCAGGTAGTTCTCCAGGATCGGCGGCATTTTCAGGCTGCTGTGAAAGGTATCCAGCGCTTCCTGATGCAGGTCGGTGAACAGGTGTTCCATGTAGAGGGTTTTCACACCGTGTTTTTTCAGTTGCTTCATGGAATCGATCAGCAGGCGTTTACTGGACTGAGCCGAGTGCCCCTCACCGACCACCAGCCCGAGTTTTTGCGCATACACCCGCTCAAATAACGCCTGTTCAGTGCTCGCTTTGGCGATGTCGGCCAAGGAGCCGCGTTGCGCCAATGTGAGGTCAGCGAAAAAGGCCTTGGCGCGGGTTCGCAAGCGTTCACGGATCTGGCTGAACGTATTCAAGGCGGTTACATCTTTTCCGGTGGCGTGGGAGTAGTGAACGTCCAGGCCGCGACTGCCCATCCTCATGCGGTCGATGTCCAGGCGAAGAGCGTCGGGGATGTCGAACTCGGCGAAATGGGTGGCTGTTACCGCAGGTATCGAAGCAGTGCTCGGTCTGCGCAGCGCTGCATGGGCGGTCGGTATAGCCAGGCGGTAGTCGCCCCTTGATTGTGCGTGGCTCGCTGTATCGGGCCAGAGGCCGGTGGGTTGGCCCGGGCCCGCATCCTCAATGCGCAACGCCAGGGTGTTTTGCAGGTCTGCGAGCCCTGCGGCGTGCTCGTAGGTGCCTAGCCGGTTCGATTCAACCAGGGCCAACCAACCTTCACCGGAGGTGTTTTTCAGACTGTGTTCAAGGACAGTGTGTGAATAAACATTGCGCAATTTGCTGCTGCGCGGGATGAGCGCCGGCCCCTCGCCCAACGCCAGCAGATGTTCCATATGATACGAGGCGGCTGCGTCCAGCCCGTCCAGGGTGATGTTCAATCGATAGGCTTGAAGTACCAGTTTTCGATAGGTGAACGGCGCTTGCTGCGTGAGCCCCAGGCTTTCGTCCACCTGGGCCAGATGACGTTCAATCTGCTCCAGGGCCTTGGCCTTGTTGCCTGGCAGTTGGTTATTGAGAATCCTCAGTTTGCGATGAAACAGGTCCCGGGGCAGGTTCTCGATGTACAGGCGTTTGAGCCCTTGTTCGGCGAGTGCGGGGAGTTGCTCGATCAATAGCTGTTTGCTGGCGATGGAGTCGTTGTTCGCGCCGATAATCAGCCGTTTGTCGCGGTTGAACAGGGTGATGAGGATGTCGGCGTGCGTCGCGTCGGTGGCCAGTACCGGCGCTGGAGGCCTTGGGGCAGGCGCCGGCCGGGCGCTGAAAAACGTGTCGGTGTGATGGTTGAGTTGCTCGACTTGCCGGCTATAGGCCCGGCGCAGGGGTTCTACTTGTGAATGGGCATTGCTCTGGGCGCCGGCACCGAATTCTTCGCTGATGCCCTGCAGACGTTCTCTGAACTGCGGGTCGAGCAGCGCGCGCAGTGTCTTGGCTTGATCCGGTGCCACGTCGAAGCGCTCCAGCGGGCTGCTTTCATCGGCCACCAATTGCTCATATTTTTTACGCCCGCCACCGGCCACGCCACTGCGCACCCACTGGCCGTCGACGTTCTGACTGACCAGGCGGGCGGTCGAATGCAATTGGCCGGTGGTCGGGTCCTGGCGATACAGCAAATAACGACCCAGGGCCTCCGGGCTTTGGGTTGCCCACAAGGGCTGCCCGTCGAACAATAGGGCTTGCATGCCTTCTGGCTTGAGGTTGTCGAGTGGGCTGATCAGGGCACTGTGCGAGGCTTGCGGGCCGGCGTGCAGCAGGGGGCGTAGCGTTTTCATTGCGCCCCGGAGCGCCGGTCGAACATCGAACAGCACCGCCCCACCGACGTTGGCCAGGTAGCCGATGTAGTGGTCCAGGGCGCTATTTCGATCGTTCTGGTGGTAGGCATTCAAGGCCAGCATGGCGTCCTTGAACGCGAGCAAACCGCCCAAGGTCAGGCTGAGCGTCGGAAACGGCATGGTCGCCACGGCGGTCACCCATTCGACACAGGTCCACAGGATGCCAGTGATCATCTGCGTGCGGTTGACCGTAGTGGCCTGCACGTCGTCGATCTTGCGCTGCAGGTGCATGGTGTGGAACTCGTGCCGCAGGTCGGTCAGGGGCGTGATGTGGCTGATGCCGTCGTGCCGGGCAGGGCTGGGTGTCGTGCGGTTGATGTCGCTGGGTAAACCGTCGCTGGCGTTTTGCAAAAACAGCCTGACCCGGGCCATGGACGGCAGCGGCACGCGCGCGCACCAGTACGGGAGCATGCCTTCTGCCTTTTTCAGCAGGTAGTTGAAGAGCTTGGCTTCACGAAACCCGATGCCATCCGGCGCGCCGGGGGTGTACAGCAGCTGCGCATTCGCGCCATGGCTGAACAGGTAATTGCCGATCACCCAATCGCCGTCGATAAACAGCCGATGGACTTTGTAAGTGTTACGCGTGGCGCTGTCGGTGGCCGACAGGCTGTCGATGGCCCGTTCAAGCCACGCCAGGTCAACGCTGGCGATATGCCCTTGAAGCCGTGATTCCAGCGCAGCGCTTTTCATCTGCAACTGCTGAATTGCCAGGACGGCATTACGCCGCTCGGCGTAGCCTGGGCTTTCACTGCTTTGCAGGCGCTGGCGGACTTCATCGCAATACCGCGCGCCGATCCATCGGCCGGTGACGGAGCTCGCGACCTTTTGTGCCGTCAAGGGGCTCAGGTCGACACCGTCAGGCCCACGGAAGGTGGCAGAGGTGGAAAACGTTTCGCTGAGAAAACCGATGCCATCCTCGTAGCCGTCGCGGTACAGGGTCGTGTAGGAAACCGGCAGTGGCGGGCTGCCGATCAGGGGTTTAGGTGCGTAGGCGAAGACGCTGTCCGGGTCGACGTCATTCTCACGACGCCCCAAGAGTGTGTTCAGGCTAAGCGTGGCGCGTTGGTGCAGGTAGCGTTCGAAACTCGGGAAGTTGGCTTCGGCATCTGGCCTGGCGTTGTAGATGCGCAGAGCGCCGTCTGCATCGTCGCTCAGGCGAGCCAGGCTCTCGCGGTCAGCCGGTGAGGCGGAGCGGTACCAGGCAGGCGAGCCCAACTCATAATCATCCAATTGCAGCGCCAGCCGGTGCGACGCCATGGCGTCCAGGCAGTCGGCATGGTTGCAGGGTTTGCCGAAGGTCACCTCCAGATGCTCTTCGGCATCGGGACGCAAGCTGATCCCCTGCATGAATGTGTTCATTTTCGGCCGGAAGCGCAGGGGCACCTGTTCCAGCAGGTAATCGCGCAGTGTGCGGCCGTTGATGCGAGACGTGCTGTCGAGCCAGCCGATGATGTGGGTCTGGCATTCGCGCAGGCTGTCGAAGGCGAAAAATTGCTGGGCACTGGGCGCGTCCGGCGTACACAGCAGCAGGCGCTTGACCTGGCCGTTGGCATCGTCGTCTCGCAATAGCCACACGTCGTTGAGTTGTGCGCCGTGGAGCATCACGGTTTGTGCACAGAGCTGCGGGCGCGGACGGTCTCGCAGCTGTTCAAACAGCTGCAAATCTGCCGCGGTCAGGTGGTTTTGAAGGCTGGCGATGTAGGCCATGGCAACCAGCCGCCGGTCAAAGAAGTCGCGCGCCGCCTGCTTGACGTGCGGGCTGCCCAGCGCGGATTTTTGGGTGTTGGCGAAGTCCAGGCGCGGTTGCAGGTCGCGCAGCAGGGTGATGACATTTTGCGCAGTGAGACCGGCATGGTGCTCGCCGAGTGACGCACCGGCGTAGGTCAGTGTGCTGTCGTCGAGAAAGGCCGAGCCTGCCGTGCTGTCCCCCGGGTGCAGGCCACGCAGGGCCAGGTCCACCAGCGAGCGTCGTTGGTCATACGTGCCGACCTGCGGCACGCTGCGGCGGGTGGTGATGTGCAGCAGGTCAGGGTCCAGGTCATGAATGTCCAGCTCATCGGCCAGTTGCTCGGCCCATTGGTGCCGAGCCAGGGCCTGCGGTGTTGCTGCCGGGCCGAACAGGTCGAGGAACGCCTGGCGGGCTTGATTGTAGCGCTGCAGGTGTTGGTGGAGGGTTTCACGCCTGGCATCGCCGGCGCTGCGGTACCAGTCCGGCAAGGCGTTATAGACCGTGCGTTCAAGCAGGCGCTGGGCCCTGAAATCCAGGCGCAGCGTGAGGTCGGGCAGGGCGGCGTCCACGGCGTTGTCGAGGTGCTGCTTGAGCTGTGCGGCGTCGAGTTGGCTGTTTTCGGCGAGGCTCAGGGCATGGGTGATGTCGAGTTCACGCTTGTCGAGCAGGGCTTGGTATGCCTGCTCGAACACGGGTTCGCCCTCGACAGGCTGCAAGCCCAGCGGCCACAGGTCGAGAGGTTGCAGATGCTGGTAGGCGACGGGCAAATGCCGATTGAATTCTGTACGCCCGGAAGGCTGGGCCATGACGGCTTTCAGGCTCAGGTCGAGTTGTTGCAGGGAGTCGAAGGCCTCCAGGCCTCGCGAGGGCGTGAACAACAGCACCGGGCCGACGGGTTGCGTGGTGTCCAGGCTGTCAACGACAGGGCTGGCTTGCCGTGTCAGCACGAAGGCGCCGGCGAAGGCCACTGTCTGCTCCTGGTAGGTGAAGGTCAGCGCGTACATGCCGGGGCGCAAGGATGGCCCGCGGGAGCTGTCTTCCAGCATGAGCAGGTCGGCGGGGGACAGCAGGTAGTCGCTGACGTTGAGCCGGGTTTCCTGTTCCAGGGCGCTGATGCCGGCGGTGAACGTCAGGTAAGTCTTGCGACTTTGGCCTTCGACCGTGCTGGTTTCATCCAGGTCCTGCAGATTTTTGTTCAGGCTTTGTTTCAGTTGCCCTAGCACGTTTTGGTCGCTGGCCTGTGTCAGGTCGGCCTGCTCCAGGCCTTGATACAGGGCGCGGGCCTTGGCTGCGAATGCGCCGTTAATGCGCTTGAGGGCGGTGTTGAGCCCCTCCAGTGCCAATCGCTCCTGCGTGAGGGTGACAGGCTGTTTGCTGTAGGCGCGCAGCGTTGGGTCTATCTCCAGCAGATGGGCGTGGATCTGGTTAAGCGTGGGTATGGCATGACGGGTGTTCGGCGTACTCATTGGCACGGCCCCAAGGGTGATGGGTTGAACCACCAGCATGGAGAGGGGCGGGCAGGGGGCGGTGGTAGATAGGTATGCCCGGGTGCTCATCAACGTCCAGTGTTGTGTGCTAGTCTGCTGGCCCTTTTAGTTCTGGATGACACGGAAAACGCGGCCTTTGTGCGGCTTTTTCACTGCCTTCCTACAGCGGAGCACCTTCATGTCCGAAGTTAATCTGTCCACCGACGAAACCCGCGTCAGCTACGGTATTGGCCGTCAACTGGGCGACCAACTGCGCGACAACCCGCCGCCGGGCGTGAGCATCGACGCCATCCTGGCAGGCCTGACCGACGCTTTCGACGGTAAGCCAAGCCGCGTTGACCAAGAGCAAATGGCTGCCAGCTTCAAAGTGATCCGCGAAATCATGCAAGCCGAAGCCGCTGCCAATGCTGAAGCCGCTGCTGGCGAAGGCCTGGCCTTCCTGGCTGACAACGCCAAGCGTGATGGCATCACCACCCTGGCTTCCGGCCTGCAATTTGAAGTGCTGACTGCCGGCAGCGGCGCGAAGCCGACCCGCGAAGATCAAGTGCGTACCCATTACCATGGCACCCTGATCGACGGCACTGTGTTCGACAGCTCCTACGAGCGTGGCCAGCCTGCAGAATTCCCGGTAGGCGGCGTGATCGCCGGCTGGACCGAAGCCCTGCAACTGATGAATGCCGGCAGCAAATGGCGTCTGTACGTGCCGAGCGAACTGGCTTACGGCGCTCAAGGCGTTGGCAGCATCCCGCCGCACAGCGTTCTGGTGTTCGACGTCGAGCTGCTCGACGTTCTGTAAGGCCCGATAGCACTGGCGCCAGCTTCATGTGGGAGCTGGCTTGCCTGCGATAGCATCACCTCGGTAGCGGGTTGGACCGAGTCGTCTGCATCGCGGGCAAGCCCGGCTCCCACAGGAAGCCAGCGTTTTCAGGTTTTTCGCGATCGCTCATGGGTGAAACTTGCCATTGAGCTCCGTGGCCGGGCGCAACGCTCGGGCGTAACAGAACAGAAACAGGTTACGCACCACTTCCTTCAGCACTCCAGGCTCACTGGAACTCAGGCCATTGACGTCCAAGTCTCCTTGGTCCTGTAATTCGCTCAGCGCTTCTTCTTCCAGCACAGCACAGACTTCCCCGGTTTCCCGATGCAGGATTCGCAGGTAAGGGTGTGGGCGGTCCAGCCAGGCATCGATCAAATACGTCATGGTTCATTCTCCTTGATGGGTTTCAATGAGAATAATTCTTATTCGTAGAATAGCAAGTGCCTATTGGCGGTTTCCTGAGTTTTCTGTGTGGTTATTGCGTTCGATCAACAGAGAGGGCGAAGCGCCATCCCGCGGCGGGCGCGGGATGGGAGTAGCCGATTCAGACTTTGCGCACGAACTCGGACTTGAGTTTCATCGGGCCGATACCGTCGATCTTGCAGTCGATATCGTGGTCGCCGTCGCACAGGCGGATGTTCTTGACCTTGGTGCCGACCTTGACCACCAGGGACGTGCCCTTGACCTTGAGGTCTTTGATCACGGTGATGGTGTCGCCGTCCTGCAGGACGTTGCCCACAGAGTCTTTCTTCACGGTTTCATCGCCGGCCGCTTCGGTCTCGCCATTGGCGGACCACTCATGGGCGCATTCCGGGCAGATCAGCTGGGCGCCGTCTTCGTAGGTGTATTCGGAATTGCATTTTGGGCAGGGTGGCAACGTGCTCACTAAAGCTCCTTGAGAGTCAGGATGGCTAAAAGTCGCACATTATATAGGGTTTTGTGGCCGGGGCGGGGAGGTGAGTTGGTAATGAAGTCCAAATGTGGGAGCGGGCTTGCTCG
>NZ_JBARTQ010000223.1:0-2398 GCF_049645325.1 Pseudomonas sp.
ACTCTGGGCGGCGCGGTCAGCATGGCCGACGGTTCGATCCTCAAGGCGGGAGCGGCGACGCCACTGTCGGTGGGTTCGCTGGTGTTGTCCTCGGGCACGGCCCTGGACTTCACCCTCGGGGCACCGGGCGCGTCGACAACGGCGGTGAACGTCGCGGGTAACCTGACCCTGGATGGCACCCTCAACGTCACCGATGCCGGCGGTTTTGGCGTGGGTGTGTACCAACTGTTCCGCTACGGCGGCGCGTTGACTGATAACGGCCTGACCCTCGGCACACTGCCTGTGGGCGTGGGTGACCTGTCCTTGCAGACCTCGCTGGCCAATCAACTCAACCTGCTGGTACAGACCACGCCTGGGCAAATCCAGTTCTGGAATGGCGGCACCACCAACCCGGATGGCACCATCAGCGGTGGCAGCGGCACGTGGGGGCCGGGCACCAACTGGACCGACCCGACGGGTACTCAAGGCCAGGTGTCGAACAACCAGTTCGCCGTGTTCGGCGGGCAGGGCGGCACCGTGACCGTGGTCGGCAACCAAGGCTTTACCGGCCTGCAATTCCTCGACGCTGGCTACACGCTGACGGCGGGAGCAGGCGGAACGCTGTCGCCAACCGGCACAGCCGCGGTGCGGGTCAATTCCGGGGTGACCACCGAAATTGCGGCACCGATCGTAGGCACCGGCGGCATTAACAAGCTGGATGCGGGCACGTTGTTGCTGACGGGCGCCAATACCTATTCCGGCGGCACCACCGTCAGCGGCGGTACGCTGGCCGGTAACACGCTCAGCTTGCAGGGGCGTTTCCTGAACAATGCGCGACTGTTGTTTGTGCAGGCGAATAATGGGACGTTCAACGGCACCTTGACCGGCACCGGCACACTCACCAAGCAAGGTGCAGGCGCACTGTTACTGACCGGCAACCAACCGTTCAGCGGCACCGTGGCGGTGGATCAAGGCGTGCTGCAAGTGGGTAATGCAGCCAACCCCGGCGCGGTGTTGGGCGGGCAGGTGACCGTGGCGAGTGGTGCGGGCCTGACCGGCAACGGCAGTGTCGGCTCGTTGGTCAACAACGGCAGTGTGACCCCTGACAGTGGCAAGCTGACGGTGGCGGGTAACTTCACCAACGCCAGTACGGGCGCGCTCAACCTGGTCATCACCCCGTCGGTGGCCAGCTCCCTGGCGGTCGGCGGCACGGCCAACCTGGGCGGGACCTTGAACGTGGTCAACCTGGCACCTTACGCCGGTGCGGCCACCTACACGTTGCTGACTGCCGGCGCGGTCAATGGCACGTTCAGCACGACCAACCTGGATAACCTGGCGTTCCTCACGACCTCGTTGAACTACAGCCCCACTCAGGTGGCGTTGGCGGTCAGCCGTAATAACGTCAGCTACGCCAGCGTGGCGGCCACGGGCAACCAACGCGGCGTTGCAGCGGCATTGGGCAGTGGTGCGGCGGTGGGCGGAGCCGCGGTGCAGAATGCGCTGCTCAACGCTGACGCCGCTGGCGCGCGGGCAGCCTTTGACAGCTTGTCCGGTGAGATCCACGCCAGCACCGCCAGTGCGATGCTCGAAGACTCGCGTTACATCCGTGACGCGGTCAACGAACGCCTGCGTCAACCGGGTTGCTACCGCGAGGATGATCCGCGTAACAGCCTTGCGCCCAGCGAGAATCGCCTGAGCAGCGAAGGGTGTCATGGCGAAATGGTCGGCTGGATGCGCGTGCTCGGCACCTGGGGCCACATGGGCGGCGACAGCAACACCGCCAAGCTGGATCGCAACCTCGGCGGTTTCCTGCTTGGTACCGACAAACAAGTGGATGACGCCTGGCGGGTCGGTGTGGCCGCCGGCTACACCCGCAGCGACCTGGACGCCAAGCGCCGCAGCTCCAGTGCCGACGTCGACAGCTACCACCTGATGGCCTACACCGCGTACCAGCAGGAAGCCTTCGCCGCGCGCATGGGCGTGGCGTACAGCTGGCATGACATCGAAAGCAAGCGCGACGTGGCCGTAGGTGGCGTGGGCCAACGCCTGAAAGCCGACTACAAGGCACGCAGCGCCCAGGTGTTCGGTGAAGTCGGTTACACCATCGAGACCGGCAGCGTCGCCCTGGAACCGTTCGCCGGCCTGGCTTACGTCAACTACGACAGCGACACCCTGAAGGAAAAAGGCGGGTCAGCCGCCCTGCGCGGCGATGCCGATCAGGACGTGACCTTCTCTACCTTGGGCGTGCGTATCGGGCAAACCCTCACCCTCGGCAACGGCTCGAAAATCACCCCGCGGGGCAGCATCGGCTGGCGTCATGCGTTTGGTGACACCAAGCCCGACGCCGACCTGAGCTTTATCAACGGGGGCGCTTCGTTCAGCACGCAAGGTGTGCCGATCGCCAAGGACAGCGCGGTAG
>NZ_JBARTQ010000224.1:0-7119 GCF_049645325.1 Pseudomonas sp.
AACGGATATACACCCAAACCAAAAGACCAAAAAAAGACAAAAAAAAGACAAAAAAAAGCCCGCGGGAGAGCGGGCTAGAAGGGAGACTTCTTAAAAATGAGCCTGCCGACTATAGGCGGCCCACTCCCCCCTCACAGTGAAACTAAATTCATTCTGCCGCCGGCACCGGCTTCTTTTTGGCTTTCGCCTCAGCCGCCAGACACTCCAGGGCAAACTGCTCGGTGTAGGTCATCTGGATCGGCGTGCTCTCACCCTTCACCGTGCGCTCGCCATCCAGGATGTAGCGCAAGCGTTTGTCGGTGACGCCGATGCGCTTGGCAATCCACGCAGGCGTCTGGCCGATACGGCTGATCAGCTTGTCGGCGTAGTCGGTGGAAGGGTTGTAGCGTTCGGCGTTGGGGGTCATCGGTTTTCCAGGTAGAAGCGAGTTCGTCAGTGGGCGACAGCGTGACGGATTAATCCTTGGGTGTCGCCTGCAAATGGTAAAGTCGCGTTTTTTTCAAGGAAGTGATGGCATGCGGAAAGTAGTCATTGGCGCACTGGTCCTGGCAGCACTGAGCGGTTGCGCAGGCTCGAAAATGAAAGACGCGCGCGCCGGCCAGCCGTACAAGACGCTGGCGTCGGACAAGGCTCCCTTGGTCGTCGCCCAATGCATCCAGTTCGGCTGGCAAGACGAAGCGGTCTTCGGCGTTGACGCAGGCGGCTTCAAAGAGCCGCTCGAAGCCGGCGGTTTCACCGTGTACACCACCGGTGGCGACTACTTTGCCGACGTGCGCAGCGCCGGCGCCGGTTCGACCGTCAAGTACTACGCCGCGCAAGACACCATGCCCGCCATGCGTCGCCAGGCCGCACTCGCGACCTGCCTGTAATCCTTTGCCTTAGTGATATTCGGAAATGCCCGGCGGGACAGCCGCCGGACATTGGCTTATCATTCTCTCCGCTCGCTCGACGTGATGGCTCTTTACCAGTACACGGACGTCGAGGCCGGAACGTCGGGCGGGCCTCTTTTCCTCTTTTCCTCTTTATCGCGGCATGTAGCCCAGGTGCCAGCGCCGCGGAATCTTCAGCGACACCAGCCCCAGCACGGCCGCCAACCCGGCACTGACCAGCAGCGCCTTCAGGCCGAGCTGATGCTCCAGCAGCGCACCGATCACCGCGCCCACAAACATTCCCGCCCATGGGATCAATTGAACTCGCCAGCCATTGCGCCGCTCACCCAGTAGCCAGCGCCCGAGCCCGCGACCAAAGCGTGACAGCGCGCCGGTCACATACGTCAGGCCCACCGGCAAGCCGTTGACCTCTTCCACGGCCGCATTGAGCATGCCCATGGCGATAATCGCCGCCAACAGCGCAGGCAACGTATCGTCGAAAGGCCACAAGGCACCGGCGCACAATAAGGCGGCGATACTCAGCAGCAAGGGCAGTGCATGCCGCCGGGCAACACGGCTGACCACCACGCCGACGGCGTTGCCAACCACAAACATCGCCACCAGCAACAGCAAGCGCCCGGTCAGGCCGAGGTCTCCCGCGCTGATCGCCACGGCCAGGCGCGTAGTGTTACCGCTCATGAACGAGACAAAATCGCCGCTGGCCATAAAGCCAATCGCATCGGTCATGCCGGCGAGCACGGAAAGGCTGGCCACCAGCATCAAGCCGACCCGACCCCGCCAGCGTTGACGATGGGCGAGGGCGGCATTGGCGTAGGGTTTGCGCGACGAAGGCAGCATGGGGCCGGGCTCCTCGGTGAGATTATTCGGCCACTACCGTAGGACGCTTTGATCATGCATGCAATGACCTCAGACACACTCCAGTCGCCAGCCCGTGCACTGCCAGGTCAAGTAATGCGTCGGCCTGATCGCCTGCAGAAAGGCCTCGTCGTGAGACACCGTGATCATGGCCCCGGCAAACCCGGGCAACGCCTGTTCAAACGCGTGCACGGATTCCAGGTCCAGGTGGTTGGTGGGCTCGTCCAGCAACAGCAGTTGCGCCGGTACGCCACGCCATAACGCAATCGCCATCGCGGCTTTCAAACGCTCGCCGCCACTTAACTGGCCGGTGGGTTGCGTGACGCGCAGCGCATCCAGTTGCAGCAAGGCCAGACGCGTGCGCAGTTCGGCTTCGGCCAGCGGCGTATTGAGCAGGTCGAGTTGCTCGATGATCGAGCGCTGGTCATCCAGCAGCGTCAGGTGTTGATCGATATACGCAGCGGGCACGTGCACTGCGCATTTGCCGGTGACGGCCTGCCACTGGCCCGCAAGCACCTTAAGCAAGGTGGATTTGCCGCAACCGTTCGGCCCTCGCACCGCCACACGTACCGGGCCTGCGAGGTTGAGCGTGAGGTAGGTGGAAGGCTCGCGCGGATCGAGCCACGGCAGTTGGGCATTCTCCAGTGTCAGCACGTGCCGGCCATTGGGCAGCGCCGAGGTGGGCAAGGCGAGCAGGGTGGGCGTGTCGTCGACAATGCGTTCGTAGGCCTGTCGCACCTGCGCATCAAGGTGGTTTTTATGCGCGTGGTGGGCGCTGCGGACCGTGCTGACGATCTGTGTAGCGGCGCTTTTCCAACGGGCCTTGGTAAACCGGTCAACGTTGGCGGTTTCTGCCTGCTTGCGGGCGCGGGCGGCATCGCGTTGCAGGCTGTCGTGGTCCTTTTGCAGGCGCTTGCGTTCGCGACTGCGTGTCAGGCGTGCGTGTTCAAGGCTGGCAACAGCGGCGTCGTGCTCAGTGGCGCGTTGCAGGCGATAGGCAGCGTAGTTGCCGCCATACACGCGCGCGCCGAGGGGCGACAGTTCGATGATGCGCGCCAGGGTGTTGAGCAACTGCCGGTCATGGCTGACCACCACCAGGGCGCCGCGCCATTCACTCAATACGCGAAACAGCCATTGACGGCCCTCACTGTCGAGGTGGTTGGTGGGTTCATCCAGGATCAGCACCTCGGGCGCCGCCAGCAGGGCGCCGATCACGGCCACACGCGCCAGTTGGCCGCCACTCAACTGATCGGCCCGCGCATCGAAGCCGAGCGCGTGCAACCCGGCGCCATCCAGCGCTGCACGCAGGCGTTCGGCCAAGTCCCAGCGATCGTCGATCAGGTCGAGGTCGTCGGCATACGCTTCACCACGGGCCATACGCTCCAGCGCGGCCAAGGCCCCAGCCGTGCGGCTGACATGGGCAATGCTGTCACCGGGTTCAGGGGCCACGTCCTGGGCGACGTAGGCCACAGTCGCAGAACATTGCCGCGTACCGGCAGTGGGCGTGAGTACTCCGGCGATCAACTTCGCCAGCACACTTTTGCCACAGCCGTTACGGCCGACAATCCCGGTAGGGGTGTAATCAATGGACAGGGTAAGGTCTTCCAGCACCGTTTCACCGTTGGCGAACTGGAAGGCGACATGGTGCAGGGAAACAAGAGCGGGCAGCCGTTTGACGTCAGTCATCAGCACCTCCAAAAAAATGTCGAACAGGCCAACAAGCGCGCAGGGCGGCTAGTTGCAGGTACATTCTGGAAGGCTTAGTGGTTCACGTCGGCGGTCATCCCGTGAGTCAGAAGGGGCACAAAGGCTAACGCACCTTGGCTTTCTTGGGCAAGTCTGCGGCCAGTTGCTCAAGGAACATTGCCAGGGCGACTTCCTCGGCTTTCAAGCCCTTGCGCACCCGTGGCGTGGGCAATTTGGACAACTCGCCGAGGCTGAAATGCTCCAGCACGGCCGGGTGTATATAGCATTTTCGGCACACCGCCGGGGTGTTGCCCAACTGCTTGGCGACGTCCTTGACCATGGCCACCACGTGGCGCTTGGCATCGGATTCCGGCTGCCATTCCAGCTCGCGCAAAACCGCCAGGGCCAGGGCGGTGCCGGCCCAGGTGCGGTAATCCTTCGCAGTGAAGTCGGCGCCAGTGAGGCTGTGCAGGTATGCGTTCACATCGTGGGAACTGACGGTATGGCGCTCACCGTCTTCGTCCAGGTACTGGAACAGGTTTTGCCCCGGCAACTCCATGCAACGTTTTACCACCGTGGCCAAGCGCCGGTCCTTGACGCTGACCTGATGTTCGACGCCACTCTTGCCGCGAAACTGGAACTGGATCTCGCTACCCTTGATGTCCACATGGCGGTTGCGCAAGGTGGTCAGCCCATAGGATTTATTGTCGCGCGCGTACTGGGTATTGCCGACGCGAATCAGCGTGGCATCCAGCAGCATCACCACGGTGGCCAAGACTTTTTCGCGGGTGAACCCCGGCGCGGCGATCTGCGCCTCCAGTTGCTTGCGCAGCTTGGGCAAGGCCTTGCCGAACGCTTGCAGGCGTGAATACTTGTCGGTGTCGCGCACTTCACGCCAGCGCGCATGGTAGCGGTACTGTTTGCGGCCACGCGCGTCACGGCCGGTGGCTTGCAGGTGGCCGCGCGGGTCGGCGCAGATCCACACATCGGTGTAGGCGGGCGGTACGGCCAGGGCGTTGAGGCGTTTGATTTCATCGGCATCGGTGATGCGCGCGCCTTTGGCGTCGACATACTGGAACGTGCCACGCAGCTTTTTGCGGCGAATGCCAGGCTGGGTGTCGTCTACGTAATGCAGGTCACGGGGCAGGTCAGCGGGCAGCGCAGAGTCGGGCATGGTGCAAGTTCCTTGGCGATCAATCAGGCCGGTATGACTGATTGACCGCAGCGCTCTGCGGTCGTGCCAAAAGGTTTTGCCGCTCAGGCCAGCACGGCCACGGCCTTGATTTGCGCCCATAACGTTTGGCCGGGGTGCAATTGCAACTGATCGCGGGAGAACCGCGTGATGCGCGCGAGCAACGGCGTGCCGCCCGCGTCCAGGCGCACCAGCACGTGGGCGCTGTTATCCGCCGAAATCTCTTGTGTAACCGTCACCGGCAAACGGTTGAGGATGCTGCTGGGTTCCTGCGCCTGCAGGCTGAGGCTCACGTCGCGCGCCTGCACCTTGATACGCAATTGCTTGCCCAGCGCCAAGGGTGCATGGGCGACGCGCATGGTCAAAGCGCTGTCGGGCAACTGCAGGCTGAGCAACTGGTAGTGCGCGTCATAGGCGCTGACCGTGCCATGGATCACCACCCCGGCATCGTCGCCCAGGGCCATGGGCAAATCCAGGCGTGCAAGTGTTTCGCCGATCGGGCCGCTGGCCAGTGCCTGGCCGTCGCTGAGCAACACAATGTGATCGGCCAGGCGCGCCACTTCGTCCTGCGCATGGCTGACGTACAGCACCGGAATATCCAGTTCGTCGTGCAGGCGCTCCAGGTAGGGCAGGATCTCGCTTTTACGCTTGCTGTCGAGGGCCGCCAGCGGTTCATCCATCAACAACAGCCTGGGGCTGGTGAGCAACGCGCGGGCGATGCCGACGCGCTGACGCTCGCCGCCAGACAAATGCTGCGGGTGACGGTCAAGCAGGTGGCCAATTCCCAACAGCTCGGTGGCCTGGGCCATGTCCACACGCCGCTGTTGACGCGCGATGCGTTTGAGGCCGAACTCCAGGTTGGCGCGCACCGACAGATGCGCAAACAGGCTGGCCTCCTGGAACACATAACCCAGCGCGCGTTTATGCGGTGGCACAAACAGCCCGTTGCGGCTGTCTTGCCAGACTTCATCGTTGACCTGAATAAAGCCTTCTTCGGCACGCTCCAGCCCGGCGATGCACCGAAGGCACGTGGTCTTGCCCGAGCCGGAGTGCCCGTACAGCGCGGTGACGCCACGCCCAGGCAGGTGCAGGTCCACGTCCAGGGCAAAGCCCGAGTAATTCAAGTGCAGGCGTACATCAATCATTGCGGTCAGCTCCAGCCCATCTTGGTTTTACGGCTGGAGTACAGCGCCAGCAATACAAGGAAAGCGAACACCACCATGGAGCCGGCCAGCCAATGGGCCTGGGCGTATTCCATGGCTTCAACGTGATCGTAGATCTGCACCGAGACCACCCGGGTTTTGTCCGGGATATTTCCGCCGATCATCAGCACCACGCCGAACTCACCAACGGTGTGCGCAAACCCCAGGATCGATGCGGTAATAAAGCCCGGGCGCGCCAGCGGCAGGATCACCGTGAAGAACGTGTCCCATGGGTTGGCGCGCAAGGTCGCGGCCACTTCCAGCGGGCGCGTGCCAATCGCGGAGAAGGCGTTTTGCAACGGCTGCACCACAAACGGCATGGAATAGATCACCGAGCCAATGACCAACCCGGCGAAGCTGAAGGTGAGGGTGCCCAGGCCCAGCCATTGGGTGAACTGGCCGAAGTAGCCATTGGGGCCCATGGTCAACAGCAGGTAAAAGCCGATCACCGTCGGTGGCAACACCAACGGCAAGGCGACTACTGCCCCAATGGGGCCGCGCCACCACGAACGGGTGCGCGACAGCCACAAGGCAATCGGAGTGCCGATGACCAACAGGATCATGGTCGTCAGGGACGCCAGTTTGATGGTCAGCCAGATAGCGGAAAAATCGGCACTCGACAGCGGCATTTACAGCTCGTAACCGTAGGATTTGATCACGGCAGCGGCTTTTGGCCCTTTCAGGTATTCAACCAGCGCTTTTGCCGCGGCGCTGTCTTTGCCTTTGGTGAGGATCACGGCGTCCTGCTTGATCGGGTCATGCATGGAGGCTGGCACGATCCACGCCGAACCGCTGGTGACTTTGCCGTCTTTGTAGATCTGCGACAGGGCCACAAAACCCAGCTCGGCGTTGCCGGTGGACACGAACTGATAGGCCTGGGTGATGTTCTGGCCTTCAACCAGCTTGTCCTTGACCTTCTCGGTCAAGCCTTCCTTGGCCAGCACTTGGGTGGCGGCCAGGCCGTACGGGGCGGCTTTCGGGTTGGCGATGGACAGGTGTTTGAATTCGTTTTTCTTCAGTACCTCGCCCTTGGCATCCACGTAGCCTTCTTTCGCCGACCACAGCGCCAGCGTGCCGACCGCGTAGGTGAAGCGCGAGCCTTTGACGGTGTCGCCTTCGGTTTCGAGTTTTTGCGGGGTGGTGTCGTCGGCGCTCAGGAACACTTCAAACGGCGCGCCGTTCTTGATCTGCGTGTAGAACTGGCCAGTGGCACCGTAGGCCGCCACCAGCTTGTGGCCAGTGTCTTTTTCAAAGTCAGCGGCGATCGCCTGGATCGGCGCGGTGAAGTTGGCGG
>NZ_JBARTQ010000225.1:0-3405 GCF_049645325.1 Pseudomonas sp.
GGCCAGTTTCGGTTATGACGATTACCAACAGGCGCAGTTCGACAAACACGCAGGCATTCTCGACCTGCCCCTCACCGTCCAGGCGCAAAACCAGCTGCAAACCGGCAGCCTGGAATTGCGGCTGCAAGGCGCTACGACGGTCATTGCTGCAACCCAGCAGATGTGGACCGCCGAGGTGGTAGAGAGCGCCGGCTTTATCGACGTGGGCGACACCAAGACACTGCAGATCATGGTGCAATACGATGGCCAGCCCGCCCCGGCCGACACGGTGTTGTGGGTAGCGGAATACGGCAACGCCTACATGCTCTGCACCACCGATTACTACCTGGCCTTCAGCAACAACGCCGATTTCACGCTGTTCAACAACGACCCGGCCAACCCGGCGAACAACAGCGCCAACCTGCCACAGTTCAAAGGCGCGCCGACGCTGCTCAGCCAGGTGACCGATGGCACGGGGCGCCAGTTGATGGCGACGCGGCTTGCGGTGTCGGTCGACCAAATGACGCCGGTGACTTACCAGCAATTCCTGCCGACGCCGGCGTCTGTGGCCTTGAGCCCGACCCTCACGTTCGCCGACCCGGTTGCGATGCAAGGCACCCTGCAAGACCCGCTGAACAGCGCGGTGCAATACAGCCTCACCAAGATCCAGACCGACGCCAACGGCATCGCCAAGCTGACCGTCACGGCCCAGGCGCCGGGTTTTCCGACCTTGCGCTTCTTCCTGCAGCAAGGTCAGCAAGCGCCCACCATTCCATTCAGCTTCCCGCTGGGCCAGGCCTACACCGACTTCCTCGCACCGCTGCGCGTGCTGCCATTGGAGCCGCAGATGCAGCAGGATTTCGTCACCGCGTGGAACAAGATCTACATGAACCAGAACGCCGGCACGCTGATCTGGGAGAGCTTCATCTACCCCTTCATCCTGCAGCCGTTCTATTACCTCTATCCGATCATGAGCAAGTACATGCCGCTCAATAACCTGACGCGCATCGAAGGCGCCGTCGACCAACTGATCGTACTTATCAGCAAGGCGTACCAGGAAGAAAGCACGCTGGCCATGCCCATCACGCGGGACATGCCACAAAGCCGTCGCGCCGTGCTGGAGCTGTGGGCGCAGGCCTTGGTGAAGCGCAATTACCCGCCTGTGCCGCTCAGCATGAGTGACTACTCGTAAGCCACAAACAGGACCACCGGGTGACGCGCCTGTTACCCGGATTTCAAAGGAGTGTGTCTATGAACGCCAACCTCTTGAGCCGGCTGTTGTTGCTGATGCTGTTGCTCAGCCCCGCCGCGTTTGCCGCCGACGACAGCGGCGCCGTGTACTTCACCAATGGGGTGCATAACAGCGAAGGGTGCAACGAACAGAACGGCAATTGCATCGCCAAACGCTTGCCCGGCGAGCCGTCCGACCCGTTCTTTCCCGCGCAATGGATCAGCAACTGGACTATGTACCGGGTGATGAACAACTATGAGAAAAACCCGCCGCCCTACAGCAACCCGCCGTCCACGCTGAAACCGGCTGACTACACGGTGTCCCAGGGCACCAGCTACTACGACGCCACCTATATTCCGGCGGATGGCGACGGTTTCGGCGCGATGCTGGAGCACTACGAGAAGTACTGCCTGCCGATCTTCCCGATCAAGAACAACAACTACAGCTGCTCGTTCGTGTCTTTGGGCAACAAGGCGTACTTCCTGACCTACCCGCAGGACCGTCCGAAAGACATGCCGGCGTGCTGCATGTTTTCGCCGATGAACCATCCGCCGCGCCAGGATTTCGTCCAGCACCTGCCCTACAGCGTCACGCGCAGCCAGAACCTCGGCGGCAGCGTGCAGGCCTATGCCCTGGACCTGCAATCACCGGCGGGGCCGATCCTGTTCGGCTACGCGTTCAACAAGCAACAGAGTGGGCAACCGCCCTACCGCTCACCGCAGTCGTTCTTCTTTTCCGGCGACGTCAGCGTCGCCAATGCGCCCATCGTCAGCCAGAACTACACGAACTTTCGCATCGCCAAACCTGACCCGCGCCAAACCTGGGATCAAGTCGCCGCCATGTGCCCGTCGAACCCGCCGCCGTGCCAATTGTTCGAGCCGCCGGCTTCCCAGAGCAATGGCCGCAAAGCGCAATGGAACCAGCTGATGCAGCGCACGCCCTGACCACAAGGATGGATCGCCATGAAAACGCTACTGAGTGTGATGTTACTCGGGCTGGCCAGCCTGTCGGCCCAGGCGCGGGAAGCGCCGCAGCCGGCCACCGTGGCCACCCAACTCAATTGCCAGCCGCCCAGCAGTGCACCGGCAGCCACGGCCAGCCAGGATCAGTTCGACCAATACAGCTGGCAGATGTTTATCGCCCTGAACTGGCCGGCCCAGGACGGCCAGCGCGGCACGCCCAATTGCAGCAAACAGCCTGGCGACGCCGGCTACACCGTGTGGCAGACCTACAAGACCGTCAGCGAAATCTTCCTGCCGGGTGCCGCCAACCCGGGACCGTGGAACAGCCCGCTGACGGCCAGGAGCCTGGGCATCATCAACATCGCCGCGTTGAAGAACAGCTCGCTGGTCAACTCCATCGACCAGGCCGTGGGTGGCTGGCTGATCGACCAGGCCGGTAACCCGACCTACTACGATATTTCGGCCAACCAGACGTCCTACAACTACATCGTGGGCAACACCTTCTACAACGCGAATGTGGTGTCCAAAGCCAACAACATCAACTTCCCCAATGGCGTCATCGAGATCAAATCGAGCTGGCGCATCCTCACGCCGCGCGACAATGCCAGCCACTACCTGACCCAGTTCGCACGCGTGGCCACGTTCAACAGCCAGGGCCAGCGCACCGGAGTGACCGAGGCGTACCTGGGGTTGGTGGGCCTGCATATCATCACCAAGGTCAACGGCTACCCGCAGTGGATCTGGTCGACCTTCGAGCAAATTGAAAACGTGCCGCCCAAAGCCCTGGTCAATGGCCAGTGGGTCGACCAGCCGGCCACCGGCATCGCCTATTCCTACTTCACCCCGCTGGCGCCCGCCGCCACGTTGAATCAGTCGCCGTGCACCTGGCAAACCCAAGGCACGCAACTGGTGTGCGTGCCCAAGCCCGGGACCACCTTCAAGACACCTAACCCGCTGAACCGGGTGACGCCAATCGCCAGCGCGACCAATTGGGTCAACGCCAACTACCAGGCCAACCCAGGCCTGCAACGCAGCGTGTTGAAGTATTACCAGCTCATCACCACCCAGCGCCCGCTGATGCCGAACAACCCCAGCAACCCCCTGGGCCAGCCGACGCCGTCGTTGTCGGCCAACGTGACCATGGAAAGTTATATCCAGCCCAACAGCAGCTGCATGAACTGCCACTCCATGGCGAATGCGGTGAAGAGCCCGTTCAAGTCCGACTTCTCTTAC
>NZ_JBARTQ010000226.1:0-3548 GCF_049645325.1 Pseudomonas sp.
GTTGAATATCGTTGAAATTGGCGATTTGCCGCTCTACAACGAGGACATCGACCAAGGTACGCCGCCCGCAGCCTACAGTACTTTCCGTAAACACGTGAGCTCATCCGACGCGGTGTTGTTTGTGACCCCGGAATACAACCGTTCCGTGCCTGCCCCGTTGAAGAATGCTATCGACGTGGGCTCCCGCCCGTATGGGCAAAGCGCCTGGAGCGGCAAGCCGGGGGCGGTCATCAGTGTGTCGCCGGGTGCCATTGGTGGTTTTGGCGCCAACCACCATCTGCGCCAGTCCCTGGTGTTCCTCGACGTGCCGTGCATGCAGCAGCCGGAAGCCTACCTGGGCGGCGCAGGCAGCGTGTTTGATGAAACGGGAAAGGTGTCGGAGAAAACCAAGCCGTTCTTGCAGGCGTTTATTGATGCCTACGGCAGATGGGTCGCGAAGCAGCACGGCTGATCGCAACGACCCGGCCTTGAAGGCCGGGTTTTTTTTGCGTGCCTTCAGGCCAGACGGTCGGCCAAGGCCCGGGCCTGTTCGGTGGAATGCAGACGCGACGCCTGGTCGACCTCCGGCCCCAGGATGGTTTTCTCCACGTACAACGAATGCACATCGGTCACGCCGATAAACCCGAGCCAGGCTTCCATGTAGGGTTTCTGAAAGTCCATCGCCTGTGCGTCGGGCGCAGAAAAATCCATTCCGCGTGCATACACGTTCACCGCGCGCTTGTTGTGCAGCAAGCCACGCAGACCGTGCTCCGGGCTGAATTCAAACAGCACGTCTTTCTGCGACACCACGTCGATAAAGTGCTTGAGCTTGTAGGGCACGGCGAAATTCCACAGCGGAACCGAGAACACCAGTACGTCAGCCCGATGCAGGTGAGCGGCCAGCGCTTTCAACGCGCCCCACGCGACGGCCTGCTCTTCCGTCAGTTCGGTGCCGCTCAGCCCGGCGTATTTGGCCTCCATCACCGGGCCATCAAACTCGGGCAGGTCCAGCGCCCAAAGGTCCAGCGTCACCACCTCGGTGTCCGGCGCGTTCTGCTGATAGCGGGCAATGAACTGATGGGCGATCTCCAAAGATGCGGAGCGCTGTTTGCGGGGCGAGCATTCGATGTGCAAAAGAGTGGTCATGGTGGGCCTCGAAGAAAGATGACGCAGGCATTGCAACATAGTGCCAAGTAAAATATAAATTGTGTTTTAGTCATCTATTAATCAGATATCAGAATATGTTCGACGCCTTGTTGCTCAAAACTTTCGTCGCCGTGGTGGACGAGGGCGGTTTCAGCCGCGCCGGGGAGCGGCTGCACCTGACCCAATCGGCCGTCAGCGGGCACTTGCGCCGCCTGGAGGAACAGGTCGGCAAGCCGCTGCTGACGCGCACCACGCGTTCCCAGCAATTGACGCCGGACGGTGAGCGCTTGATGGCGTACGCGCGGGGCATTCTGGCGCTGAACCGGGATGCCTGGGCGGAACTGACGCGCTCGGCGTTTGAGGGAAACCTGCGCGTAGGCGTGTCGGAAGAGTTCGCCGATGCCCGTTTGTTGCGCGAGTTGCAGGAGGTGGCCGCCGAGTACCCCGGCATGCACATCAGCGTGCAAGTCGGCATTCCCGGTACGTTGTTGACTCGAATGAAGCAGGGCGAGTTGGACGTGGTGGTGGGTTCGTTGTGCGAATCCAGCGAGCCGGGCCTGGCATTGTGGCAGGAGCCACTGGTGTGGGCCTGGTCTGCGCAGCCGCTGGTGACACTGCCTTCACCGTTGCCACTGGCGTTGTTTCCCGAGCCTTGCCCTTACCGGGAGGCGGCGCTGTCGCGCTTGGCCCAAGCCGGTATCACCCAACGCACCGCCATGCAGTGCAGCAGTTACGCCGCGCTGCAGGCCGCTGCGTCCGCCGGTTTTGCCATCGCCCCGATGGCGCGTAGCCAAGTGGGGCCAGGCTTGAGCGTACTCGGCGCCGAACACGGTTTGCCCGCATTGCCCGACGCCGAATTTCGCCTGTTCAGCGCGCCCGACGCGGACCCGCGCCTGGTCGAAATCATCACCCAAGTGGTGGTCCGCTATGGCGCTGCCCGGCGTTACTGAGGTTCAGCGCAGCCAGTTGGTGCGCGCCAGTTCGATCACTTCGTCACCGCGCCCGCTCATCACCGCCTTGAGCATGTAGAGGCTGAACCCCTTGGCCTGCTCCAGCTTGATGGTCGGCGGCATCACCAGTTCCTGGGTGGCCGTCACCACGTCCACCAACACCGGGCCGTCATGGGCCAGGGCGCGGCGCAGGGCCGGTTCCAGGTCTTCGGATTGCTCCACGCGAATCCCGAGGATGCCCATGGCGTTGGACATGGCCGCGAAGTCCGGGTTTTTCAGCTCGGTGCCGGTGTCCAGATAACCCGCCGCCTTCATTTCCATGGCGACAAAGCCCAGTGACGAGTTATCGAACACGATGACTTTTACCGGCAGTTTCAGCTGGGCCAGGGAGATGAAATCGCCCATCAACATGGCGAAACCACCGTCACCCGACATCGAAATCACCTGACGCCCGGGGAAGGCGGCTTGGGCGCCGATGGCCTGGGGCATGGCGTTGGCCATCGAACCGTGGTTGAACGAGCCGATCAGGCGGCGCTTGCCGTTCATTTTCAAATAACGCGCGGCCCACACGGTCGGCGAGCCCACGTCGGCGGTGAAGATCGCGTCGTCATCCGCCAGTTCGCTGAGCAACCGCGCTACATATTGCGGATGAATCGGGCGATCGGCCTTGGACGGCTGTGCCAGGTCATCCAGGCCTTGGCGGGCTTTTTCGTAGTGCTTCAAGGAGGTGTCGAGGAAGCTGCGATCGGTCTTGCGCGTCAGGCGCGGCAACAATGCCGCGATGGTTTCACTGACGTCGGCGGCAATGCCAAGGTCGAGCGTGGCGCGCCGGCCCAGCGCCTGCGGGTTGCGGTCGATCTGGATGATTTTTGCGTCGGTCGGGTAGAACTGGCGGTACGGGAAGTCGGTGCCGAGCATGATCAGCGTGTCGCAGTTGAGCATGGCGTGGTAACCCGAGCTGAAGCCGATCAGGCCGGTCATGCCCACGTCAAACGGGTTGTCCCATTCCACGTGCTCTTTGCCGCGCAAGGCATGCACCACCGGTGCACCGAGGGCATCGGCGAGAGCGACTACCTGGTCGTGGGCGCCAGCGCAGCCACTGCCGCACAGCAGGGTGACTTTCTGGCTGCTTTGTAGGATCTCGCTGAGGCGTTGCAGGTCCTCTTCGGCTGGCAAGGTGCGCGGCGCGTGCAGGGCCGGCCAGGGTTTGAGCGTGTCTTCGACTTCCAGCAGCGAGACGTCACCGGGAATCACCACCACGGCCACGCCACGGTTGAGGATCGCCGAGCGCATGGCGCGGTGCAGCACCTGAGGCATCTGCGCGGGGTTGGTCACCAGCTCGATAAAGTGGCTGCACTCTTTGAACAGTTCCTGGGGATGGGTTTCCTGAAAGTAATTCAGGCCGATCTCCGAGGATGGGATCTGCGCGGCAATCGCCAGCACCGGCACATGGTTGCGATGGCAGTCGAACAG
>NZ_JBARTQ010000227.1:0-7914 GCF_049645325.1 Pseudomonas sp.
GTGGGAGCGGGCTTGCTCGCGAATGCGGTGTATCAGATAGAGCATCTTTAACTGAATGACCGCATTCGCGAGCAAACCCGCTCCCACATAAAGCAAACCTCACCAGGCTTAAGTCAGATAAAAATAAAAGGTGCAGCCATGCCCGCAATCCGAATTGGCATCAACCCGATCTCCTGGAGCAACGACGACCTGCCGGCCCTGGGCGGTGAAACGCCGCTGAGCACCGCGCTGAGCGAAGGCAAGGAGATTGGCTACGAAGGTTTTGAGCTCAACGGCAAATTCCCCAAGGACGCCAAGGGCGTGGGCGACGTATTGCGGCCCTACGACCTGGCGCTGGTTTCCGGCTGGTATTCCAGCCGCCTGGCGCGCCGCTCGGTGGCCGAAGAAATCGAGGCTATCGCCGGCCATGTCGAACTGTTGAAACAGAACGGCGCCACGGTGCTGGTGTACGGCGAAGTCGCTGATTCGATCCAGGGCTCCAGGGTTCGTCTGATCGAGCGCCCACGTTTCCACAGCGAACACGCCTGGCAGGCGTATGCCGACAAACTCACCGAACTCGCGCGTTTTACCCTGTCCCAGGGTGTGCGGCTGGCCTACCACCACCACATGGGCGCCTACGTCGAATCCCCTGAGGACATCGACCAGTTGATGCGCCGCACCGGCCCGGAAGTCGGCCTGTTGTTTGATTCGGGCCACTGCTACATGGGCGGCGGTGAGCCGATCGAGGTGCTGCGCAAGCATATCGAGCGTATCTGCCACGTGCACTTCAAGGACGTGCGCAAGCCGGTGGTGCAGCTGGCGCGCAACCAGATGTGGAGTTTTCCCGACTGCATCGTCAACGGCACCTTCACCGTGCCCGGCGATGGCGATATCGACTTCGCGCCCTTGCTGGACGTGCTGTTGGCGGCGAATTACGCCGGCTGGCTGGTGGTTGAAGCCGAGCAAGACCCGGCGGTGGCACCCAGCTACATCTATGCGAAAAAGGGCTACGACACCTTGCGAGCCCTGCTCAACGAGAGGACTCAGCCATGAGCCTGTTGGTCAAAAGCAGCAAGCGCGGGCAGACCATGGTCGCCCTCGAAGACGGGCGCCTGGAGTACGTGGGCTTTGCCGCCTACCGCCTGAGCCTCGGTGAAACCCTGCCGGTGACCGCCGGTGACCAGGAGCTGTGCCTGGTGCTGCTCAGCGGTCGCGTCAACATCGAAGGTGAAGGCTTCAACTGGCAAAACCTCGGCGACCGTCAGTCGGTGTTCGAGGATAAGTCCCCATTCGCCGCCTACCTGCCACCGGGCACCGACGCGCAGGTCACGGCCTTGAGCGACGTGCAGATTGCCGTGTGTGCCGCGCCCGGTGCGCCGGGTTACGAACCCCGCCTGATCCGCCCGCAAAGTTGCAAGCGCAGCGTGCGCGGCAAAGGCGCCAACACCCGCTATGTGTGCGACATCCTGCCGGACACCGAGCCTGCCCATTCGCTGCTGGTGGTGGAAGTGCGCACGCCGTCGGGGCACTCATCGAGCTACCCGCCGCACAAGCACGACACCGACGACCTGCCGCACCAGAGCTTTCTCGAAGAAACCTATTACCACCAGATCAACCCGCCCCAGGGCTTTGTGTTCCAGCGCGTCTACACCGACGACCGCAGCATCGACCAAGCCATGGCGGTGGAAAACAGTGACTTGGTGGTGGTGCCCAAGGGTTATCACCCGGTCAGCGTGCCGTATGGCTACGAGTCTTATTACCTGAACGTGATGGCCGGCCCCAAGCGTGCCTGGCATTTCCATAACGACCCGCAGCACAGCTGGCTGCTGGACCTCTAATTGGTTTGAACGGAGAACAACAACAATGAAGTCGCCTCTGCGTTTTGCCCTCAACCGTATGGTTGCCCCCAACCTTTCCTTGCCGGATTTCATTCAGTTGGCGGCGGCCCTGAAGTGCGATGCCATCGAGATCCGCAACGACCTCAAGGGCAACGAAATCGAATACGGCACGCCAGCCAGCCGCGTCCGCGAGTTGTGCGCGGTGCAGGGCATCACGGTGCTGTCGATCAACGCGCTGTACCCCTTTGATGTGTGGAACGACGAGCGCCGCGCCCAGGCGATCAAACTCGCCACCTATGCGCGTGAATGTGGCGCCCAAGGCCTGGTGATGTGCCCGCTGAATGAGCGCGGCGACACGCGCAACGAAGCCCAGCGCGCGGCCGGTTTGCGCACTGCCTTGAGTGAGCTGGCGCCGATCCTGCGTGAATATGGAATTCTCGGCTTCATCGAGCCCCTGGGCTTTGAGGAGTGCGCCCTGCGCCGCAAGCGCGTGGCCGTGGACGCGATCCAGTCGATCGGCGGCCTCGATGTATTCCGCCTGGTGCACGACACCTTCCATCACCACTTGGCCAGCGAGCAGGAGTTTTTCCCGCAACTGACCGGCCTGGTGCACATCTCGGGCGTGGAAGACGCCGAGGCACCGCTCAATTCGATCCGCGACGGCCACCGCGTGCTGGTGGGCGAGGGCGATATCCTCGGCAATGCCGCGCAGATCGACACGTTGCTGAGCACGGGGTACAGCGGGTATCTGTCGTTCGAACCGTTTGCCGAAAGTGTGCATGCGTTGGCGGACATTCAGCAGGCGCTGGGGGCAAGCATTGCCCACCTGCAAAATTCCCGGACCTGATGCAGTTCCCACATTGGGTCTGTGTTGATCAATGGATCTGCATTTACACAAGGTGCAAGTGATGACCACAACAAGACTGACCATGGCCCAGGCCCTGGTGAAGTTCCTGGATAACCAGTACATCGAAGTCGATGGCGTGCAGAGCAAGTTTGTCGCCGGGGTGTTCACGATTTTCGGCCACGGCAATGTGCTGGGCCTGGGCCAGGCCTTGGAGCAGGACAGCGGCGACCTGGTGGTGCATCAGGGCCGCAACGAGCAAGGCATGGCCCACGCAGCCATCGGGTTTGCCAAGCAACACCTGCGGCGCAGGATTTATGCGTGCACGGCCTCGGTGGGCCCGGGCGCAGCGAATATGTTGACCGCCGCTGCCACCGCCACCGCCAACCGGATTCCCTTGCTGTTGTTGCCCGGTGACGTCTACGCCAGCCGCCAGCCCGACCCGGTGCTGCAACAGATCGAGCAGTTTCACGACCTGAGCATCAGCACCAATGATGCGTTTCGCGCCGTGAGCAAATACTGGGACCGCATCAACCGTCCCGAGCAATTGATGACGGCGGCGATCCACGCCATGCGCGTGCTGACAGACCCGGCTGAAACCGGCGCCGTGACCCTGGCGCTGCCCCAGGATGTGCAGGCCGAGGCCTGGGATTACCCGGATTATTTCCTGCAAAAACGCGTGCACCGTATCGACCGTCGCCCGGCAACGGCCGCGATGATCGGGGATGCGCTGGCCGCGTTCCGGGGCAAGCGCAAACCGCTGATCATCTGTGGTGGCGGGGTCAAGTACTCCGGCGCGAATGCCGCGTTGCAAGCCTTTGCCGAGCGCTTTGATATTCCGTTTGCCGAAACCCAGGCGGGCAAGAGCGCGGTGGTCTCCAGCCACCCGCTGAACGTGGGCGGCATTGGTGAGACCGGCTGCCTGGCCGCGAACCTGCTGGCGCCGGAGGCGGACCTGATCATCGGCATCGGTACCCGTTACACCGATTTCACCACCTCGTCCAAATCGCTGTTCAAGCACCCGCAGGTGAAGTTTCTCAACCTCAATATCAGCCCCTGCGATGCCGTGAAGCTCGACGGCGTGCAAGTGCTGGCCGACGCGCAAGTTGCCCTTGAGGCGCTGGCTGATGCGCTTGGGGATTACCGTGCAGGTTGGGGCGAGCAGGTTCGTGAGGCCAAGGCGCAACTGGATGCCGAAGTGGACCGTGTGCACCAGGTGGAATATCAGGGCGACGATTTTGTGCCCGAAGTCGATGACCACCTGGACCGCGCCGTGCTGCGCGAATTTATCGAGCTGACCGGCTCCTGCCTGACCCAAAGCCGCGTGCTCGGTGTGCTCAACGACACCCTGGCCGACGACGCAATTATCGTCGCCGCCGCCGGCAGCCTGCCCGGCGACTTGCAGCGCGCCTGGCGCAGCAAGGGCGTCAACACCTATCACGTCGAATACGGTTATTCGTGCATGGGCTACGAGATCAACGCCGCCCTTGGGGTGAAACTCGCCGAGCCGAGCAAAGAGGTGTATGCGCTGGTCGGCGATGGCTCCTACATGATGCTGCACTCGGAGTTGGCCACCTCGATCCAGGAGCGCCGCAAGATCAACGTGGTGCTGCTGGACAACATGGCGTTCGGCTGCATCAACAACCTGCAGATCAACAATGGCATGGACAGCTTCGGCACCGAGTTCCGCTTCCGCAACCCCGAGAGCGGCAAGCTCGACGGCGGGCTGGTGCCGGTGGATTTCGCCATGAGCGCGGCGGCCTATGGCTGCAAGACCTACAAGGTCAGCACCGTCGAGCAGCTGCACGCCGCTTTGGCCGATGCGCGCACGCAAACCGTCTCGACCCTGATCGACATCAAGGTGCTGCCCAAGACCATGGTCCACGGCTACCTGTCGTGGTGGCGGGTCGGCGTGGCGCAGGTGTCGACCAGCGAACGCACGAATGAAGCTGCGAAAAAAATCAATGAACACCTGGCGAAGGCCCGGCAGTACTAATAACAAGAGGAGTGTGGGTATGTCTTTGAAGCTTGGAGTGATCGGTACGGGCGCCATCGGCCGTGACCATATTCGTCGTTGCAGCCAGACCTTGCTCAACAGCCAGGTCGTGGCGGTGACTGACATCAACCTTGAGCAGGCCGCCAAGGTCGTTGCGGACTTGAAGCTGGACGCCGAGGTCTACCCGGACGGCCACGCGCTGATAAATTCGCCGCAGGTCGAGGCGATCCTCGTGACCTCCTGGGGCCCGAGCCACGAAGAGTTCGTGCTCGCCGCCATCGCCGCCGGCAAACCGGTGTTCTGCGAGAAACCCCTGGCGGTCACCGCCGAAGGTTGCCGCAAGATCGTCGACGCCGAAGTCGCCTATGGCAAACGCCTGGTGCAAGTGGGCTTCATGCGTCCGTATGACGAAGGGTATCGCGCACTGAAAGCGGTGATCGACAGCGGCCAGATCGGCGAGCCGTTGATGCTGCACTGCGCGCACCGCAACCCGACGGTGGGCGAGAACTACAAGACTGACATGGCGATCACCGACACCTTGATCCACGAGTTGGACGTGTTGCGCTGGCTGCTCAATGACGACTACGTGTCGGTGCAGGTGGTGTTCCCGCGCAAATCGAGCAAAGCCCTGGCCCACCTGCGTGACCCGCAGATCGTGCTGCTGGAAACCGCCAAGGGCACGCGCATCGACGTGGAAGTGTTCGTGAACTGCCAGTACGGCTACGACATCCAGTGCGAAGTGGTGGGGGAGACCGGTATCGCCAAATTGCCGGAGCCGTCCCAGGTGCAGCTGCGCAGCGGCGCCAAGCTGTCGAACGCCATTCTGATGGACTGGAAGGACCGCTTTATCGGCGCCTATGACGTGGAGTTGCAAGCGTTTATCGACAGCGTGCGCGCCGGGCAAGTCGGCGGGCCGTCGGCCTGGGACGGGTTTGCGGCAGCGGTGGCGGCGGATGCGTGCATCGAGGCGCAGAACAGTGAGCAGATCGTCAAGGTTGGCCTGCCACCGCGCCCGCATTTTTACGGCTAAACCTAATCCCACTGGCGAAACTCAGTCAGTTTGGGAGCTGGCTTGCCTGCGATGACGGCGGCACATTCAACCTTGATGTCGCCGGACACGCCGCTATCGCAGGCAAGCCAGCTCCCACATTGGATCCTGTTCCAACATAAGATCCGGGAGCATTTGAATATGCGCATCGCCCTAGACCCCTACATGTACCGCCATCTGCCCCTGGGCCAGATGGTCGACAAGGCCGCCGAGCTCGGCTACCAGCACATCGAACTTTCCCCACGGGAAGATTTCCTGCCGTTCTACAAAGCCGCCCGCGTCGACCGCGCGCGCATCAAGGAATTTCGCAAGGCCTTGAGCGATGCCGGCGTGCAGCTGTCGTCGCTGTTGCCCATGTACCACTGGGCCGCCGCCGACGAAGGCCTGCGTGTTGCCGCCGTGCGCAACTGGAAGCGCGCCATCCAGATCGCCGTGGAAATGGACTGCGAGCTGGTCAATACCGAGTTCACGGGCCAGTCCGATAACCCGCTGGTGTGCGAAAACCAATTCATGCGCTCCATGGACGAGCTGATGCCGGAGTTCGAACGCGAAGGCGTCAAGCTGGATATCCAGGCGCACCCGTACGATTTCTGCGAGCGCAACAACGAGTCGGTGGACATCATTCGTGGCCTTGACCGCGACTGGATCAACTACCTCTATGCCGCGCCGCACACCTTTTTCTACGACGATGGCAAAGGCGATATCGCCTCGATGCTCAAGTACGCAGGCTCCAAACTCAGCCACTTGATCATCGCCGACACCTACAACCACCGCGCGTCGTCGAACCTGCGCTATATCGTCAACCCGCCGGGCGTGACCGCCACCGTGCACCAGCACCTGGACATCGGCCAGGGCGAGGTGAACTGGGAGGCGTTTTTCGGCACCCTGCGTGAAATCAAGTTCGACGGCATCGCCACCGTTTCGGTGTTTGCCTGGGAAGACCGGCCGGATGAGTCCAGCCGAATGATGCTGGAACGGGTCACCCGCGAGCTTTGCCAATGACCGATCGTTCCCGCGCGCTGCGTGGGAACATCTGAATGGACGCTCCGCGTCCGCTTTTGAATGTGACGCCTGGCGTCACGGGCTGCATTCCCACGCAGGGCGTGGGAACGATCAAGGAATCGACCCATGCGAATCGGATTGGTTGGCTACGGCCACGGTGGCCGCTTTTTTCACGCACCGCTGATAGCAACGTTGCCCGGGGCAACTTTTGTCGGCGTGGTGACCCGTTCGGCGGAACGCCGTCAGCAACTGTCGAGCGACCACCCCGGCCTCAAGGCCTTTGACTCCATCGGCCAGATCGTCGAGGCGGGTGTCGACGCCCTGGTGATTTCTACCACGCTCAAAGGCCGCCCGGCGCTGGTGCTGGAAGCCATCGAGCACGGTGTGGCGGTGGTCAGCGACAAACCCTTCGCCAGCAACGCGGAGCAGGCCCAGGCCTTGATCACCGCCGCCGAACGCCAAGGCGTGCTGCTCAGCGTCTACCAGAACCGGCGCTGGGACTCGGACTACCTGACCCTGCGCAAACTGATCGACGCCGGCGCCCTGGGCGCCATCACCCGGTTTGAATCGCGCGTCGAACGCTACAGCCCGCACGCGGTGGGCAACCCCAGTGGCGGCGGCTGGCTGCGTGACCTCGGCAGCCACTTGGTGGACCAGGCGTTGCAACTGTTCGGCCCGGTCGACCGGGTGTTTGCACAGCTGCAGTTCAGCCCCGAACACCCGACGCTCGACCACGGCTTTTTCGTCTCCCTGACTCACGCCAATGGCGTGATCTCCCACCTGTGGGGCAGTGCACTGCAAAACAGCCAGGCGCCGCGCTTTCGCGTCAGCGGCACCTTGGGGTGTTACACCGTCGACGGTCTGGACGGCCAGGAAGACGCACTGATGGCGGGTAAATCGCCAAAAACCGAAGGTGAGCACTGGGGCGCCGAAGAACATCGACGTTGGGGCTGGTTTGAGCAGGGCGAGGAGCGCGAACGCGTGCCGTCGGAGAAAGGTTGCTGGACGCAGTTCTATCGCCAGTTGCAAAGTGCTGTGCAAGGGCAGGGGCCGTTGCCAGTCGACGCCTGTGACGCGCTGGAGACCACCCGTATATTGGACGCCGCGCGCCTTAGCCATGAGCGTCAGCAGGTGGTTTCAACAAAAATAGAATAAAATTCTAAAACAGGTTGATATGGAAATTATTTTCCAATAAAGTCTTTTCCAG
>NZ_JBARTQ010000228.1:0-30453 GCF_049645325.1 Pseudomonas sp.
CGCGCCGGGCTGCGTAGCGGCCCCAAAACCTGCAACATGATCATCACTGGAAAATGCGACGGTTTTAAGAGGGGCTGCTTCGCAGCCCGGCGCGGGGCAGGCCCGCTCACCACGGGTAATCAGCCGCTTACTTGAACCGCCGCTCCACGCCTTTCTCCACCAAAATCTTCGCTGAAATCTCTTCCACCGAGAAATGCGTGGAATTGATGTGCGCAATATTCTCGCGCCGGAACAGATTTTCCACCTCGCGCACTTCGAACTCGCACTGGGCATAGCTGGAATAGCGGCTGTTGGGCTTGCGTTCGTTGCGGATCGCCGTGAGGCGGTCCGGGTCGATGGTCAGGCCAAACAGCTTGTGCTGGTGCGCCCGCAGGGCAGCCGGCAGCGTCAGGTGCTCCATATCATCTTCGGTCAGCGGGTAGTTGGCCGCGCGGATGCCGAACTGCATGGCCATATACAGGCACGTCGGCGTCTTGCCACAGCGGGACACGCCCACCAGGATCAGATCGGCCTTGTCGTAATAATGCGTACGGGCGCCGTCGTCGTTGTCGAGGGCGAAGTTCACCGCCTCGATACGCTCCATATAGTTGGAGTTGTGCCCGATGGAGTGGGATTTTCCCACGGAATAGGAGGAGTGTTCGCTCAACTCCTGTTCCAGTGGCGCCAGGAACGTGGAGAAGATGTCGATCATGAAACCATTGGAGGTTGCGAGGATCTCACGAATATCCTGGTTGACGATGGTGTCGAAAATGATCGGGCGAAAGCCGTCTTTTTCAGCCGCCAGATTGATTTGTTGTACCATGGCCCGCGCTTTATCCACGCTGTCGATATAGGGCCGCGTGAATTTGGCGAAGGTAATGTTTTCGAACTGCGCGAGCAGGCTTTGACCCAATGTTTCGGCTGTAATGCCGGTGCCGTCGGAGATAAAGAAAGCAGATCGTTTCATTTGAGCCCTGGGCCTTAAGCTGATGGCGAATCTTGGATATGATAGGCGCGATTTTGCCGTCCCGCAGTGGGCCGCATTCTCACTTATTTTCCAGGTCCAGGCCACAAGCGCTGGCGATAGCTCCTACTGAGCAGCCGGCGTCCTGAGCTTTTCCAACACAGAAAGTGGAGAGATCACCTTGGTAGAGTACGTAGTTTCCCTCGATAAGCTCGGCGTCCATGATGTAGAGCATGTGGGGGGCAAGAACGCATCCCTCGGCGAGATGATCAGTAATCTTGCAGGCGCTGGCGTCTCGGTGCCCGGTGGTTTCGCCACCACGGCCCAGGCTTACCGCGATTTTCTCGAACTGAGCGGCCTCAATGCTCAGATCCACGCCGCCCTGGACGCCCTGGACGTCGATGACGTCAACGCCCTGGCCAAGACCGGCAGCCAGATCCGCCAGTGGATCATGGACGCCGAGTTTCCCGAGAAGCTCAACGAAGAAATCCGTACCGCCTTCGCCATCCTGTCGGCCGGCAACCCGGACATGGCTGTCGCTGTGCGCTCTTCGGCCACCGCCGAAGACTTGCCCGACGCCTCCTTTGCCGGCCAGCAGGAAACCTTCCTTAATATCCGTGGCGTGGAAAACGTGATCCGCGCGGCCAAGGAAGTATTTGCCTCCCTCTTTAACGACCGCGCCATTTCCTACCGTGTGCATCAAGGTTTCGACCATAAGCTGGTGGCCTTGTCTGCTGGCGTGCAGCGCATGGTGCGTTCGGAAACCGGCACCGCCGGTGTGATGTTCACCCTCGACACCGAGTCGGGCTTCCGTGACGTGGTATTCATCACTGGCGCCTACGGCCTGGGCGAAACCGTCGTACAAGGCGCGGTGAACCCGGACGAATTCTACGTCCACAAACACACGCTTGAAGCTGGCCGCCCGGCCATCCTGCGCCGCAACCTGGGCAGCAAGGCCATCAAGATGATCTACGGCGACGAGGCCAAGGCCGGTCGCTCGGTGAAAACCGTCGACGTCGACAAGGCCGAGCGCGCGCGCTTCTGCCTGAGCGATGCTGAAGTCACCGAACTGGCCAAACAAGCGATGATCATCGAGAAGCACTACAAGTGCCCGATGGACATCGAATGGGCCAAAGACGGCGACGACGGCAAGCTGTACATCGTGCAGGCGCGCCCGGAAACCGTGAAGAGCCGCACCTCGGCCAACGTCATGGAACGCTACCTGTTGAAAGAAACCGGCACCGTGCTGGTGGAAGGCCGTGCCATCGGCCAGCGCATCGGCGCGGGCAAGGTACGGATCATCAAGGACGTGTCCGAGATGGACAAGGTCCAGCCCGGCGACGTGCTGGTTTCCGACATGACCGACCCGGACTGGGAACCGGTCATGAAGCGCGCCAGCGCCATTGTCACCAACCGTGGCGGGCGTACCTGCCACGCGGCGATCATCGCCCGTGAGCTGGGGATTCCAGCAGTGGTCGGTTGCGGCAACGCCACCCAGCTGTTGAAAGACGGCCAGGGCGTGACCGTGTCGTGCGCCGAAGGCGATACCGGCTTCATCTTTGAAGGTGAGCTGGGCTTCGACATCAAGCAAAACTCGATCGACGCCATGCCCGACCTACCGTTCAAGATCATGATGAACGTCGGTAACCCGGACCGTGCCTTTGACTTCGCGCAGTTGCCGAACGCCGGTGTGGGCCTCGCCCGCCTGGAGTTCATCATCAACCGCATGATCGGCGTCCACCCCAAGGCCCTGTTGAACTACGACGGCCTGCCGCTGGACATCAAGGAAAGCGTCGACAAGCGCATCGCCGGCTACAACGACCCGGTGGGTTTCTACGTCGAGAAGCTGGTGGAAGGCATCAGCACCCTGGCGGCGGCGTTCTACCCGAAAAAGGTCATCGTGCGGCTGTCGGACTTCAAGTCCAACGAATACGCGAACCTGATCGGCGGCAAGCTCTACGAGCCGGAAGAAGAAAACCCGATGCTGGGCTTCCGTGGCGCCTCGCGTTATATCAGCGAAGCCTTCCGCGACTGCTTTGAGCTGGAATGCCGTGCCCTCAAGCGCGTGCGCAACGAGATGGGCCTGACCAACGTCGAAATCATGGTGCCGTTCGTGCGCACCCTGGGTGAGGCGAGCCAGGTTGTGGACCTGCTGGCTGAGAACGGCCTGTCCCGTGGCGAGAACGGCTTGCGCGTCATCATGATGTGCGAACTGCCGTCCAACGCCATCCTGGCCGAAGAATTCCTGGAATTCTTCGACGGTTTCTCCATCGGCTCCAACGACCTGACCCAGCTGACCCTGGGCCTGGACCGCGACTCGGGGATCATCGCCCACCTGTTCGACGAGCGAAATCCTGCGGTCAAGAAGCTGCTGGCCAATGCCATCCAGGCCTGCAACAAGGCCGGCAAGTACATTGGTATCTGCGGCCAAGGCCCTTCCGATCACCCGGACCTGGCCAAATGGCTGATGGAGCAGGGCATCGAAAGTGTCTCGCTGAACCCCGATTCCGTGTTGGAAACCTGGTTCTTCCTGGCTGAAGGCCAGGCGCCCGCTTAAGATCGTTACGTCAAAAGTGCCGGTCACTCGTTGAGGGTGACCGGCATTCTTATCTGTGCAGGGCGGAACTCCTTCCGGACGCCGCCCTTTTTTGTGCAAGAGCATTATGCAAAGCAGCAGCAACCTGTTTCCCGTCGCCTTGATCAGCGCTGAACGTCGTGGCGACCTGAGTGAAGATGTGTACCGCCTCAAACCCGGTAACAGTCCCGACGGCACCGTCGAGCTGGCCGTGACCCGTTTGGGCCTGGCTGATGTCCCGGAAAACCGGGGCACGCCGGTTATTTTGTTGCATGGCAGTTTTTCCAATCGGCGTTTCTGGTACTCACCCAAGGGCATCGGCCTGGGCGCGTACCTGGCACGCCAGGGGTTTGATGTATGGATCCCGGAAATGCGCGGCCATGGCCTGTCCAAGCGCAATCAGGGCTACAGCAGAAATCGCGTGGCGGACTACGCGCGCTACGATTTGCCCGCCATTGGCGCCTTTGTGCGTGAGCAAAGCGGGCAGGTTCCCCATTGGGTTGGCCACTCACTGGGCGCGACCACCCTGGCGGCGGCCCTTGGCGGCCAGCATTTGGGAGCGCCTGCGGTGGCTTCTGTGGCGCTGTTTGGCTGCCAGGTCAGTCGCACCCATTGGTCGCTGAAAATTCCGCCGGTGGAGTGGGGCAGTCGTTTTCTGCTCAAACGCTTCGCCCACGTATCTGGCCCACGGTTCAAGCGCGGCCCCGAGGACGAGCCGGCTGGCGTGATGATCGAAGCGATGCGCTGGAATGGGCTGTTTGGCCGCTTTGGCGACGCCGAGCGCGATTGGTGGAAAGGCTTGGCTGAAGTCGACGTGCCACTGCTGGCGGTCAGCGCGGCAGGTGACCATCAGGACCCGGACTGGGCGTGCCGCAAGCTGTTCGAGCAAGTCGGTTCCGAGCATCGCCAGTACCTGTGTCTGGGGCACCGACAGGGTTTTACCGGGGATTTCGGGCATGTGGAAATGTTGGTCAGCAAAGCTGCCCAGGTGGAAGTGTGGCCGTTGGTGGCGCAGTGGCTGAAAGATCCGCTGACACCTTTATACGGGGCACAATCGCAAGTGCCGGCAACGGATTGACCAAGCGCTCTGCCAAGGGCGTTTCACTCGTGTGTGGGTTGCGGCTAAGATATGACGCGTTAAACGCTTCTGGTCATATTCAGTCGCGCAGTGGCTATTGCGTTGCAGCGATGCGGGTGGGATGTTGCGCACCCATCGCCTGGCGCTTCTTTCGAAAGACACTTCTTTGACCCAAAGGAATTTTTCAATGAACCATTACGTGACCCCCGACCTGTGCGACGCCTACCCGGAGATGGTGCAGGTGCTTGAGCCAATGTTCAGTAATTTCGGTGGCCGAGACTCCTTCGGCGGCGAAATCGTCACCATCAAATGTTTCGAAGATAATTCCCTGGTCAAGGAGCAAGCCGACCAGCCGGGCGCCGGCAAAGTGCTGGTCGTCGATGGCGGTGGTTCCCTGCGTAGGGCGCTCCTCGGCGACATGATCGCCGAGAAAGCTGCAAAAAACGGCTGGGAAGGGCTGGTGATCTACGGCTGCATCCGCGATGTCGATGTGATTGCCCAGACTGATCTTGGGATTCAGGCCCTGGCCTCGCACCCGATGAAGACCGACAAACGCGGCATCGGTGACCTGAACGTGGCGGTGACTTTCGCGGGCGTGACTTTCCGTCCGGGTGAGTATGTGTACGCCGACAATAATGGCGTGATCGTCTCGCCAAGCCCGCTGAAAATGCCTGAATAAATCGCAATAGCCGACAGGGGTGAGGATGTTCGAGGAAGAAAACGCGCAATGGGGGCTGGTGCATGCCCTGGTGCTGGACGGTAAAGGCGGTGCGCGTTCGATTGCCCGGACAGAGCTCGACGACTTGCAGCTGCAGCCCCAGGAAAGCCTGTGGCTGCACTGGGATCGCAGCCATCCGCAAACCCAGACCTGGCTGCGCACAGCCAGCGGCTTGAGCGAGTTCGCCTGTGACCTGCTGCTGGAGGAAAACACCCGCCCGCGCCTGTTGCCGCTGCCGGACGCTGAATTACTGTTGTTCCTGCGGGGCGTGAACCTCAATCCGGGTGCGGAACCTGAAGACATGGTCTCGGTGCGCATCTTTGCTGCGGCCGATCGGGTGATTTCCCTGCGCCTGCGTCCGCTGCGCGCGACTGATGAATTGCTGGTGCAGTTGGCGGACGGCAACGGACCGAAAACCGCGTCTGAACTCATCCTTTATATGGCGCAGTACCTGACCAATAAAGTGCAGGACCTGGTCACCGACCTGTCTGAAATCGTCGATTCCGAAGAAGAAAAACTCGATGCCGACGAACGGTATACCCCGGAACACGGCAACGTCTTGCAGATCCGTCGTCGAGCGGCCGGGCTCAAGCGTTTTCTTGCGCCGCAACGGGATATTTTTGCGCAGATGACGCGCATCAAATTGCCGTGGTTCTGTGATGACGATGCTGACTACTGGAATGAATTGCACAACAGCCTGACTCGCTATCTGGAAGAGCTGGAATTGACCCGGGAGCGCGTGGGGCTGGTACTTGAGGCCGAAGACCGGCGCTTGAGCGTGCGCATGAATCGGACGATGTACCGCTTCGGGATCATCACCGGGATCTTCCTGCCGATGAGTTTTCTCACCGGTTTGCTGGGTATCAATGTGGGCGGCATTCCGTTCTCCGCCAGCCCATATGGATTCGTGATTGCCTGCCTGATGATGGTGGCTGTCGCGCTGGGACAATGGTGGCTATTTCGACGATTGCGCTGGGTTTGACCTGAATATGACCTGAACGTAGGAAGGGTCCTATGTGACCCCGAGAATTTTACCCTCGTCTTTTAAATCACTTGCGAGAGGTCTTTATGCACGATCCGTTCGAACAGTCTTTGCGTGACATGCTCAATGCTTCGCCGTCCAACCGTGACGACGATGCCTGCCTGGGCCGCGTGTTGAAAACCGCCAACCGTCAGGTTGGGGCGGGAGACCTGTTCGGCCTGCTCGGGCGTTGGGTGCCGGCGTTGATGATGGCCCTGAACAATGGTTCGGCCCACGTTTCACCGGTTTCCCGCCGTAAACCTCTTGCTCGCACTGCTGATAAGGCTGATTGAATATGGAACTTGATCTCTGGACCCAGAGCCTGGTCACCGCGATGACCGCATTGTGGACCAAGGTGGCAAATTTTATTCCCAACCTGTTTGGTGCCCTGGTTTTGGTGTTGCTGGGCTTTGTCGTGGCCAAGCTGCTCGACACCCTGCTGTCCAAATTACTCGCAAAATTGGGGCTTGACCGTTTGATGGCAGGCACTGGCCTGACCAAGCTGTTGGGCCGCGCAGGGCTGCAGGTACCGATCTCAACCCTGATCGGGAAGATCGTTTATTGGTTTGTTTTGCTTATTTTTCTGGTTTCTGCGGCTCAGTCCCTTGGACTTGAGCGAGTTTCAGCTACGCTCGACATGCTGGCACTGTATTTGCCGAAGGTTTTCGGCGGCGCGCTGGTGTTGCTGGTAGGTGTTTTACTCGCGCAACTGGCCAATGGGCTGGTGCGTGGGGCGGCTGAAGGCGTGGGTCTGGACTATGCTGCGGGCCTGGGGCGAATCGCCCAGGGGCTGGTAATCATCATCAGTATCTCGGTCGCGATCAGCCAGTTGGAGGTCAAAACTGACCTGCTCAACCATGTGATCGTGATTGTTTTGATTACCGTTGGTCTGGCCGTTGCGCTGGCCATGGGTTTGGGAAGCCGGGAAATTGCCGGTCAGATTCTTGCGGGAATCTATGTGCGTGAGCTGTATCAGGTTGGGCAAGAGATACGTGTGGGCGAGGTCGAAGGGCAAATCGAGGAGATCGGCACAGTCAAGACGACGGTGCTGACCGATGACGGTGACCTGGTGTCACTGTCCAACCGGATTCTCCTGGAACAGCAGGTCAGTAGCCGCTAACCCGGCAAACCCTGCTAATGTACGCCGCCGCAAACCCGGCTGACCGGGCTGTAGCGGACATTGACCTGACTGTCGGCACGACTTGTTTTGAATAAAGCCCAAACGCTGTCCACGCGCTATGACCCCCGTGAGCTCTCTGATGAGGAGTTGGTCGCGCGCTCGCACACGGAGCTGTTTCACGTAACACGCGCGTACGAAGAATTGATGCGCAGATATCAACGCACTCTGTTCAACGTTTGTTCAAGGTATTTAGGGAACGATAGAGATGCGGATGATGTCTGTCAGGAAGTGATGCTCAAGGTGCTGTACGGCCTGAAGAACTTCGAGGGCAAATCGAAGTTCAAGACATGGCTCTATAGCATCACGTACAACGAGTGCATCACGCAGTATCGTAAGGAACGGCGAAAGCGTCGCTTGATGGACGCTTTGAGTCTGGACCCTCTCGAGGAAGCGTCTGAAGAAAAGGCGCCGACCCCCGATGAGAAGGGCGGACTCGATCGCTGGTTGGTGCATGTGAATCCGATTGACCGCGAAATTCTGGTGCTACGTTTTGTCGCAGAGCTAGAGTTTCAGGAAATTGCTGACATCATGCACATGGGTTTGAGTGCTACAAAAATGCGTTACAAACGTGCTCTTGATAAATTACGTGAGAAATTTGCGGGCGAGACTGAAACTTAGTGCGTGGCAAATATCTCTTACGTGTAGGCAAGTTCTGTTAGACTTGTCGCCGAGTTGTCCCCCGGTATGTGGGACTGCTTTACAATCACCAGATGGGGATTTAACGGATGAAACTGAAAAACACCTTGGGCTTGGCCATTGGTACTCTTATTGCCGCTACTTCTTTCGGCGCACTGGCACAAGGCCAAGGCGCAGTTGAAGGCCAGCTGTTCTACAAGAAGCAGTACAACGATAGCGTTAAGCACATCGAAGACGGCTTCAACCCTGGCGCGAGCATCGGTTACTTCTTGACCGACGATGTGTCGATCAACCTGAACTACGACACCACCAACCACACCCGTTCGAACGACGGTACTGGCAGCCAGAAGATCAAAGGTGACACTGGCAGCGTAACTGCTCAGTACCACTTCGGTCAGGCTGGTGTTGACTCCCTGCGTCCATACGTAGAAGGTGGTTTCGGTCACCAGAGCCGCACCAACGTTGAAGCTGACGGCCACAGCGGTCGCGACCAGACTACTCTGGCAATCGCTGGCGCTGGCGTGAAGTACTACTTCACCAACAACCTGTTCGCTCGTGCTGGCGTTGAAGCTGACTACGGCATCGACAACGGCAAGTGGGACTACTCCGCTCTGGTTGGCCTGGGTGTGAACTTCGGCGGCAACGCCGGCGCAGTTGCTCCAGCTCCTACCCCAGCACCAGCTCCAGAGCCAACTCCAGAGCCAGAAGCTCCAGTTGCTCAGGTTGTTCGTGTTGAGCTGGACGTTAAGTTCGACTTCGACAAGTCCGTTGTTAAGCCTAACAGCTACGGCGACGTGAAAAACCTGGCCGACTTCATGAAGCAGTACCCACAGACCACCACCGTGGTTGAAGGTCACACTGACTCCGTAGGTCCAGACGCTTACAACCAGAAGCTGTCCCAGCGTCGTGCTGACGCGGTCAAGCAAGTTCTGGTCAAAGACGGTATCGCTCCTAACCGCGTTAGCTCGGTTGGTTACGGTAAATCCCGTCCAGTTGCTGACAACGCAACTGAAGCAGGCCGTGCTGTTAACCGTCGCGTAGAAGCCTCGGTTGAAGCTCAAGCTGCTCAGTAATTACTGAGTAGTCGAAAAAAGCCCGGCTTAGGCCGGGCTTTTTTTCGCCTGAAATTTGCCTCAGGCGCTGGCTGACGCTGCAATGCAGGTGGCCTGCGCAGTGGCGGCAACACTGCCGATCACCAGGATCGCCGGGCTTTTCAAGGCAAACGCCTGCCCGTCCACATGCATGTTCGCCAGATGGCTGCGGCATTCACGCTGCTGAGGCAGTGATGCGTTTTCGATCATGGCCACCGGCATGTTCGCCGCCATACCGCCGTCGAGCAATTGCTGGCGAATTTCCTCAAGCTTGGCCACGCCCATATAAACCACCAACGTCGTTCCGCCTTCTGCCAGCGCGCGCCAGTTCAGGCTGCTGTCGTCCTGGGTGTGCGCGGTCACCAGCGTCACACCCCGGCTGACACCGCGCAAAGTCAGCGGAATGCCGCAGTTCGTCGCCCCGGCCAGGCCAGCGGTGATCCCGTTGACCAACTCCACTGTCACGCCGCGTTCGCGCAGCCACGTCGCCTCTTCACCGCCCCGGCCGAAAACGCATGGGTCGCCGCCCTTGAGCCGCACCACGCATTTGCCTTGGCGGGCGTATCGCAGCATCAAGCGGTGGATAAAATCCTGTGGTGTTGAACGGCAGCCGCCGCGTTTGCCCACGGTGATCACCCGCGCTTGGGCGCAGTGTTCCAGCACGGCCGGGTTGACCAGATCATCGATCAGCACCACGTCAGCCTCGTGCAGTGCCCGCACCGCCTTGAGGGTCAACAGCTCCGGATCACCGGGCCCGGCGCCCACCAGCCAGACTTTTGCGCTCATGTTTTTCCCCTCACACATTGATAGCGATTGGCTGCGATGTGCTAGCCAAAAGACGTTTGATTTCCGGCACGCAGGAACCGCATTGCGTACCACAGCCGAGTGCCTGTTTGAGCCCATCCAGGCCCAGGCCACGGGCGATACCCGCGCACACGGCGTTTTCGCTGACGTTTTTGCAGGTGCACAGGACCTTGCTGCTGGCCGCCGCGCCACCCGGTGGCGCGCTTAACGGTGCCAACAGCCAGCGGCGCAGTTGATCGTCGGTGCGGCCTTCCAGCCACAGGCTTTGCAGCCAATGCCGTGCGAGGGTTTCGCCAGCCAGACGCAGTGCAGTAATACGACCTTTTTCGATTTTTACCCGCTTGCCAATCGAACGGCGCGGATCGTCATAGGCCATCACCGGGCCGTCGTTGAGCCCCAGCAATTCATCAATACGGGTCAGCAGTTGCAGGTCGGGTGCCTCGGTATGCGCCGCGCGCACCAGCAAAGCCGGCCGTTCACGCCCGGCGAGGCTCAGGCTGACGTAGGCAAACCCCTCACACAGGGGGCGGAGGGCTTCAAAGTGTTTCTGCACATTTCCTTCGATCAACGCAAAC
Source organism: Pseudomonas sp. (assembly GCF_049645325.1). Lineage (GTDB taxonomy): Bacteria > Pseudomonadota > Gammaproteobacteria > Pseudomonadales > Pseudomonadaceae > Aquipseudomonas. The sequence goes on from NZ_JBARTQ010000228.1 coordinate 10,622, forward strand.
AGCTGCCACGGCAGTTGCACCGCTTCCAAACGTACGCCGCTGTGCTTGAGTTCCGGTTGTTTCGACAACGGATCGAACGCTGGCTGGGTGAGGGCATTGACGCCGCCCTTGAGAAAACGGTCGCCCCAGTGCATGGGCAGGAATGCCTGGCCTGGGCGCACGCTGTCATCACTGGTGACCGCGACAATCACGCTGCCACGACGGCTTTTCAGGTTGACCAGGTCGCCTTCCTTGAAGCGGTGACGGCGCAATTCATCCGGGTGCAGGCTCAATAATGCTTCGCTGACATGCCCGAACAATTGTGCGGCCGTACCGGTGCGGCTCATACCGTGCCATTGGTCGCGCAGGCGCCCGGTGATCAGGGTGAGCGGGAAGCGCGCGTCTCGCTGTTCCTTCGCGGCGCGGTAAGGGTCGGCAATAAAGTGCGCACGGCCGCTGGCGGTTGGGAAGATGCCATCGGTGTACAGGCGCGCCGTGCCAGACTGCGCCCCCACAGGAAATGGCCATTGCTGCGGGCCGATCTGGTCCAGCAGCGCATGGCTGATGCCCGACAGGTCGAGGTCACGGCCACGGGTGAGGACCTTGTATTCATCAAAGATCTGCGCAGGTTGCTCAAACGCGAACAAGCTGGCCCGGCCCGGGCGCAAGCGTCGCTCCAGGCGCTGGGCGAAATCCACGGTAATCGCCCAGTCCGGCCGTGCTTCTCCCGGTGGGGCAATGGCGCGGCGCACGTGGGAAATCCGCCGTTCGGAGTTAGTCACGGTGCCTTCTTTCTCGCCCCAACTGGCGGCGGGCAACAGGAGGTCGGCATAGGCAGCGGTTTCGGTGGTGCGAAATGCCTCCTGCAATACCACGAAAGGGCAGGCTGCCAACGCCGCGCGCACGCTGTTCTGGTCCGGCAACGATTGCGCGGGGTTGGTACAGGCGATCCACAACGCCTTGATCTTGCCCGCTTGCACCTGCTCGAACAGCTCGATAGCCGTCAGACCGGCAGGCGCAGGCAACGCGTCGACACCCCAATAGTCGGCGACTTCCGCCCGATGTTCAGGGTTGCCAGCCTCGCGGTGGCCCGGCAGCAGGTTCGATAAACTGCCGGTTTCGCGTCCGCCCATGGCATTTGGCTGGCCGGTCAGGGAGAAAGGCCCGCAACCTGCTCGGCCAATCGTACCGGTCGCCAGGTGCAGGTTGATCAGCGCGCTGTTTTTTGCGCTGCCGGCCGTGGACTGGTTCAACCCCATGCACCACAACGACAGAAAGCTGCTGGAGTTTCCGACCCATTCGGCACACATTCGCAGTTGTTCGACGCTGATCCCGCACAGTTGCGTGACCATCTGCGGCGTGTAGTCATGCACCAGCCGCTTCAACTCGGCCAACCCTTCGGTATGCGCCTTGATAAAGTCGCGGTCGATCCAGTCTTCCCACAGCAACACGTGCAAAATCCCATGGAACAGCGCCACATCCGTGCCCGGCAAGAGGGCCAAATGCAGGTCCGCCAAGTCGCAGGTGTCGGTACGCCGTGGGTCAATCACCACGACTTTCATCTGCGGGCGCCGCGCCTTGGCTTCCTCCAAACGTCGGAACAATACCGGGTGGGCGTAGGCCATATTGCTGCCGACGATCATCACGCAGTCACTGGCTTCCAGGTCTTCATAGCTGCACGGTGGTGCATCGGCGCCCAGGCTGCGTTTGTAGCCGACCACTGCCGAGGACATGCATAGCCGCGAGTTGCTATCGATATTGTTGGTGCCGACCAACGCCCGCGCCAGTTTGTTGAAGCTGTAGTAGTCCTCGGTCAGCAGTTGCCCGGAGATGTAGAACGCCACGCTGTCCGGCCCGTGTTCGGCGATGGTGTCGGCGAACACGTTGGCTGCGTGCTCCAGGGCGGTGGCCCAGTCGGTGCGCGCGCGCGCGAGGTCTTTGCCCAGGCGCAGTTCCGGGTACAGGGCGCGGGCGCTCAAGTCGCCGGTCAGGTGTAGGCTGGACCCCTTGCTGCACAGTTTGCCGAAATTCGCCGGGTGGCTCGGGTCGCCTTGTACGCCCAGGATTTGCGCGCCGTCATGCTCGATCAGCACGCCGCAACCCACCCCGCAATAACAGCAGGTGGACGCGGTGGTCTGGCGGTTCATCAACCGGCGTCCCGCAGCGCCAGCATCACCCGACCGTTTTCCACGCGGGCGAGGTGGTGATGGGCACAGCCGATATCCGGCGCCTGTGCTTCGCCGGAGGCCAGGTCGATCTGCCAGTTGTGCAGCGGGCAAGCCACGCGTTTGCCGTAGATCAAGCCTTGGGACAGCGGGCCGCCCTTGTGCGGGCAGCGGTCGTCGAGGGCGAAAACCTCATCGTCACTGGTACGAAAAATCGCGATATCGCCTTTGGGCCCATTGATGATGCGTGAGCCCAGCGCGTTGATTTCATCGAGTGCGCAGATATCCAGCCAGTTCATGCCGGCACCTCCAGCTGTTTGACGGGGATAACATCAAATTCCTTCTTCAGCAGCGGCTGCTCAAGGCGCTCTTTCCACGGGTCTTGTTCGAACGACAGCGAGAACTGCAGGCGCTCATTCAGGGCCTGACGCCGGGCCGGGTCTTCCAGCACGGCTTTCTTGATGTGCTCCATGCCCACCCGCTGCAGGTAGTGCACGGTGCGCTCCAGGTAGAAGGCTTCTTCGCGGTAGAGCTGCAGGAAGGCGCCGTTGTATTCGCGCACTTCTTCGGCCGTTTTGAGCTTGACGAAGAACTCCGCGACCTCGGTCTTGATCCCGCCGTTGCCGCCGATGTACATCTCCCAGCCGGAGTCGACGCCGATAATTCCCACGTCCTTGATTCCCGCTTCCGAGCAATTGCGTGGGCAACCGGACACCGCCAGTTTCACCTTGTGCGGCGACCACATGTTGAACAGGTCATGCTCCAGCTCGATGCCCAGTTGCGTGGAGTTCTGTGTGCCGAAGCGGCAGAACTCACTGCCCACGCAGGTCTTCACGGTACGGATGGATTTGCCGTAGGCATGCCCGGACGGCATATCGAGGTCCTTCCACACGCCGGGCAGGTCCTGTTTTTTGATGCCCAGCAAGTCGATGCGTTGGCCGCCGGTGACCTTGACCATCGGCACGTTGTACTTGTCGGCCACATCGGCGATGCGCCGCAGCTCCGACGGATTGGTCACACCGCCCCACATCCGCGGGACTACGGAGTAGGTGCCGTCTTTCTGAATATTGGCGTGGGCGCGTTCGTTGATCAGGCGCGATTGCGGGTCGTCCTTGGCTTCGCCCGGCCAGGTGGAAATCAGGTAGTAGTTCAAGGCTGGGCGGCAGGTCGCGCAGCCGTTGGGCGTGCGCCAGTTCAGGTAGCTCAGGGTGCCGGCGATGGTCAGCAGGTGCTGGTCGCGGATGGCCTGGCGGATCTGCCCGTGGTTGAGGTCGCTGCAGCCGCAGATGGCTTTTTCGCTTTTTGGTTTGACGTCGGCGGCGCCGCCCACGGTGTTGATCAGGATCTGCTCCACCAGCCCGGCGCAGGAACCGCAGGAGCTGGCGGCCTTGGTGTGCTTTTTCACGTCGTCAACGCTGAACAGCCCGTGTTCCTGGATCGCCTTGACGATGGTGCCCTTGCACACGCCGTTGCAGCCGCAAACTTCGGCGTTGTCAGCCATGCTCATGGCTTTGTCCTGGCCTTGATGGCCTACATCACCCAAGGCGTTTTCGCCGAACATCAGGTGATCGCGGATCTCGCCAATGGCATGGTTCTCACGGATCTGGCGGAAATACCAACCGCCGTCAGCGGTATCGCCGTACAGGCAGGCGCCGACCAGGATGTCGTCCTTGATCACCAGCTTTTTGTACACGCCGCCGATCGGGTCGGAGAGGGTGATGGTCTCGGTGCCTTCGCCGCCCATGAAGTCGCCGGCGGAGAACAGGTCAATGCCGGTGACTTTCAACTTGGTCGAGGTGACCGAGCCTTTATAGGTGGCAAACCCCAATTGGGCGAGGTGGTTGGCGCAGACCTTGGCCTGTTCAAACAGCGGCGCCACCAGGCCGTAGGCAATCCCGCGGTGGCTGGCGCATTCGCCGATGGCGTAGATGCGCGGGTCGTAGGTTTGCAGAGTGTCGTTGACCAGAATCCCACGGTTGCAGGGGATGCCGGACTTTTCCGCGAGTTCGGTGTTGGGGCGGATGCCGGCGGCCATCACCACCAGGTCGGCGGGGATAATGTCGCCGTTCTTGAATTGCACTGAGCCGACTCGCCCATTGCCGGCGTCGTGCAGCGCCTGGGTTTGTTCGCGCAGGCGGAACACCAGGCCACGGTTTTCCAGTTCGGTTTGCAGCAACTGGCCGCTGGTTTTGTCCAGTTGCCGCTCCAGCAGCCATTCGCCGATGTGCACCACGGTCACGTGCATGCCGCGCAGCATCAGGCCGTTGGCGGCTTCCAGGCCAAGCAGGCCGCCACCGATCACCACGGCGTGTTTGTGCGTCTTGGCGGTGTCGATCATTGCCTGGGTGTCGGCGATGTCGCGGTAGCCGATCACACCCTGCAACGTATTGCCGGGAATCGGCAGGATAAACGGCGTGGAACCGGTGGCGATCAACAGGCGATCGTAATCGGCCCCGGTGCCGTCTTCGGCAATGACGATGCGTTTGACGCGGTCGATCTGCACCACTTTGCGGTTGAGCAGCAGCTTGATGTGGTTATCCAGGTACCAGTCGAGGTCGTTGAGCACAATTTCTTCGAAGGTCTGTTCGCCGGCCAGTACCGGCGACAGCAGGATGCGGTTGTAGTTGGTGTGCGGCTCGGCGCCGAACACGGTGATGTCGTACAGGTCGCTGCTCAGTTTGAGCAATTCTTCAAGGGTGCGAACCCCGGCCATGCCGTTGCCGATCATCACCAATTTGAGTTTTTTCATGTCGTTCTCCGCAATGGCTCGACAAATCACGCGCAAACAAAAAAAGGCGTCCCCGCTAGTGATCTAGCGAGGACGCCTTTGTCCTGGTCCCGTTCTCTCGGGAAGCGCGACCCTTCGACGTTGAAGGGGCGGCTATATGTGTGTTGTTGGGTTAACCAATGCAGCGGCTGTGCCAAGTTGCCAAGTGCCCGGTTTTATTGGGGGCTGCTGTCGGTGCGTGAGCGCTTTTCGCGCTTTAGTGGTGCAACAGCCAGTACAGCAGCACCAGATTGATCAGCAACGACGCCATCGCCAGGGTTTGCCAGACCTTCAACGGTTCGCGTTCCAGCAATGGCCGGGGCCGCACGCTTATCTCAAGGCGGTCGGCCCGCTCCAGCACCAGCAACCATTCTTCGGCGGTTTCATAACGCTGCGCAGGTTGAGCGGCCACGGCCTTTTCCAGGCTCAGTGGCAACCAGTCCGGCAGGTCGGGGCGGTAGCGACTGGCACTGACGGCCTGGGTAAACCGCGGCCTTTGGAAAGCTTCGATTTCGCCGTAGGGATAATGCCCGGTCAGCAGGTAATACAGGCTGACGCCGACGCCGTACAAATCTTGTTGCTGCGTAGGGGGCTCGCCACCGAATGCCTCAGGAGCGATAAAACTCGGTGTGCCGGGCAGCAGATGGGCGCGATCCTCAGAGAGCCCGGGGCAGTAAGCCAGGCCGAAATCTAGCACGCGCAGTTCGCCATCGTCGCCCAGCAGCAAGTTTTCCGGCTTGATGTCGCGGTGCAGGATCTGCCGTCGATGCAGCATGCCGACCGCGCGCAGCAAGCGCTCGGCGATGGACTGCCACTGTGCCAGGGGCAACGGGCCCTGGCGCTTGAACAGTTCAGCGAGGGTTTGCCCCGAATATTCGCGCATCACGTAGTACAAATGCTGACGCCCGCTGGCGGCGTGGACTTCAGGAAACGCGCGCCCGGCCACCCGCCGCAGAAACCACTCCTCCGACAGCAGCGCCTGGCCGGCATCGGTGTCATCGTCGCGATTGAGGGGCAAGGTTTTCAGTAGCCAGGGTTGCTGTTGGGCATCTCGTACCCGGTACAGCAACGACTGCCGACTCTGCGCCAGCACGCTTTCAACCTGCCAGCCTTCAAAGCGTTGCCCAGCCTTCAGGGTCGGTGGCAGTGGCCATTGCTGCAACTGCACCAGCGCATCGCCAAGCGTGGCGGCACCCAGTGCGTCAACACGCACCAGCAGAGCGCTGGCATTGTCCAGGCTGCCGGCCAGATGCGCGGCATTGACCAAGGTGTTGACCGCCACGTTCAGGTCCGTTTGCTCGCGCAAAATCGCGCGGATACTGTGCTCGCCGAGGGTCGCCCACACGCCGTCGCTGAGCAGCAGGAAGCATTCGCCCGCGCGCAGCTCACCGTCGAGAAAATCCAGTACCAGGTGTTGATCCAGGCCGAGGGCGCGCTTGAGCACGTGTTGCATGCCCGGTTGCTCCCACACATGGTCTTCGCTGATGCGCTGCAACGTGTCGTCCAACCAGCGATAGACCCGGCAATCGCCCACATGCGCCAGGGTAAAACGCTGGCCGCGAAACACCAGGGCGCTGAGGGTTGTCAGCAATGGCTGGCCACCGCCGTTGGCCTGCAACCAGCGATTCTGCGCCAGTAACAAGCGTTCGAGCGCCTGGGCCACGCCCCAGGTTTGCGGCGTGGCGTAATAGTCCAGGGCCAGCGCCTGCAAGGTCGAGCGCGCCGCCAGGCCGCCATCGGCGCATTGGCTGACGCCGTCGGCCAGTGCGCACAGGTAGCCTTTGCTCGCGGCCAGTTCCGCCACGGGCGTGACCACCCGCAGCGCGTCCTGGTTTTCCGCCCGCGGGCCAATGGCGCTGGCGTGGGCGATGCTCAGTTGCAGGCTCATCAGACGCGGGCAGCGGTCACGGCAGCCGAGCCCCACGTGGTTCTCCAGCGACGTTTGACGCCGTGCAGGCCGAACCAGGCCAGCACGCCAAGGCTGGCGAACAACCACAGGGCCAGTTGGTAGCTGCCGGTGCTCTGTTTGATCGCGCCCATGCCCGCTGCCAAGGCGAAACCACCGATGCCGCCGGCCATGCCGATCAGGCCGGTCATCACGCCGATCTCACGGCGAAAGCGCTGCGGCACCAGTTGAAACACCGCGCCATTGCCTGCGCCGAGGCCGAGCATGGTGCAGACGAAAAGGGCCAGCGCCGCGTAGGAACTTGGCAGGTTGAAACCGACTGCCGCGATGCAGATCGCCGCCACGCTGTACATGCCGAGCAGGGTGCGAATGCCGCCGAAACGGTCCGCCAATGCTCCGCCCAACGGCCGCATCAGGCTGCCGCCGAACACGCAGGCCGCGGTGTAGTAGCCGGCGGTCACGGGGCTCAGGCCGTATTGGTCGTTGAAGTAGCCGGGCAGGGCGCTGGCCAAGCCGATGAAGCCCCCGAAGGTCACACTGTAGAAGAACATGAACCACCAGCTGTCACGATCGCCCAGGGCCTTGAAGTAGTCGGCCATGGATTTGGCTTTCGGGCGTTCCGGCGCATTGCGGGCCAGCCAGGCGAACACGATCAGGGTGATGACCAGCGGAATCAGCGCAAAGCCGAACACGTTGCTCCAGCCAAACGCGGCCGCCAGCACCGGCGCCAGCAACGCGGCAAACACGGTGCCGGAGTTGCCGGCGCCGGCAATGCCCATGGCCTTGCCCTGGTGTTCCGCCGGGTACCATTGCGACGCCAGCGGCAAGGCGACCGCGAAGGACGCGCCGGCCATGCCCAGGCACATGCCCAGTATCAGGGCTTGTTCGTAGCTGTGAATCCCGAGTTTCCAGGCGCCGAACAGCGCCACGATCACAATCACCTGGCCGATCAGCCCGGCGGTCTTGGGCGACAGCTTGTCGGCCAGCATGCCCATCAAAAAGCGCAGCACCGCGCCGGCCAGGATCGGTGTGGCCACCACCAGGCCGCGCTGTTGGGTGGTCAGGTGCAGGTCGGCGGCGATTTGTACCGCCAGGGGGCCCAGCAGGTACCAGACCATGAAACTCAGGTCGAAATACAGGAACGCGGCAAACAGGGTCGGGGTGTGCCCGGATTTCCAGAAGCTTGATTTCATCACGCACCTCAACGGTTGGGGGTCTTATCAGAAGGCCTGGTGATGGGGTCGCCGGCTGAAGGCCGCCCCACCGGCCCCATGCGCTGGGGCCAAAACGAAAAAACGCCGCCACCGGGTTCGCGAGGGCAAACCGGATGTGCGACGTCTTTGTCGTGGAGGGGCAACCGCCGTTGGTTACCTGTGTTGAATGCTTAGCAAGAGCTGAGCCAGATCAGCCGAGCAACTCGCTCATGGCAATAATCTGCTCCGCCACCTGGATCAGTTTCTGCTGGCGGCTCATGGCTTGGCGGCGCATCAGGGTGTAGGCCTCTTCCTCATTGCAGTGCTTCATTTTCATCAGCATGCCCTTGGCCAGCTCGATGCGCTTGCGCTCGGCCAACTGCTGGTCGCGGGCCTGGAGCTGCGCGCGCAGGGCCTGGTCGCTCTCGAAACGGGCCATGGCCACGTCGAGGATCGGCTGCAGACGCTGGGCCTGAATACCTTCGACGATGTAGGCGCTGACCCCGGACTTGATCGCCTGGCGCATGACGTTCGGGTCGTGCTCGTCGGTAAACATCACGATCGGCCGTGGCTGGTCGCGGCTGACCAGCACCACTTGCTCCATCACGTCGCGCCCGGGCGACTCGGTATCGATCAGGATCACGTCCGGGCGCACCGTTTCGACGCGGGCGGGCAGGTCGATGGTCAGGCCTGACTCATCGATTACCTCGAACCCGGCTTCGGTCAGTGCCGCCTTGAGGCGCCCGACCTTGCGCGGGGTGTCGTTGATCAACAGGATTCGTAACATAGCCGTCCTCCTGTCAGCGCAAGGCCTGGCGGCCGGTGTGGTCGGCCATGGCATGCAGGCGGAAGCTGCGGGCGTAGGCGGCGGGGTCACTGCCGTCCCAGACTTTGCCATCGATCAGTTGGCTGCTGCGCAGGTCCTGGCTGCTGGCCGAGACGCCGGCTGCACCGGCGGCTTGGCGATACAGTTCGAGTTGCTGCACCTGACGGGCAACGCCGAGGTAGTCCGGGTCTTCGCGCAGCAAGCCCCAGCGTCGAAACTGGGTCATGAACCACATGCCGTCGGACAGGTACGGCAGGTTCACCTCGCCATCGCCGAAAAAGCGCAGGGCGTGGGGGTCTTGCCATTGGTTGCCGAGGCCGTCGTCGTACGCGCCCAACAGGCGCGGCTCGATGCAATCAAGCGGCGCATCGAGGTAGTCGCGAGCACTCAGCAACTGCGCGGTGGAACGGCGGTTTTCCGGGCTTTGCTCGATAAATCGGCTGGCCTCAAGTATCGCCATCACCAGCACGCGGGCGGTGTTGGGGTATTGATCAACAAAGGCCTGGGTGCAGCCGAGGACTTTTTCCGGATGGTCCGGCCAGATCGCCTGGGTGGTCGCCAGGGTAAAGCCCTGGTGTTGCTTCACCGCGCTGGCGCACCAGGGTTCGCCAACGCAAAAGCCGTCGATACGCCCGGCTTGCAAGTGCGCGACCATCTGCGGCGGCGGCACCACCACACTGTCCACATCCTGTAATGGATGAATGCCTTGGCTCGCCAGCCAGTAATACAGCCACATGGCGTGGGTGCCTGTGGGAAATGTCTGGGCGAAGGTCAGTTTTGTTCGGCTTTGGTGCACGTGCCGGTCGAGTGCCTCAGGAGTGATCACCCCCTGCTGTTGCAGGCCGCGGGACAGGTTGATGCTCTGGCCGTTCTGGTTGAGGCCCATGAGCACGGCCATGTCCGTGGGCGCAACGCCGCCAATGCCCAAGTGCACGGCGTAGATCAGCCCGTACAGGCTGTGGGCGGCGTCCAGCTCACCGCTGACCAGTTTGTCGCGCAGGTTGGCCCAGGACGATTGGCGCTTGAGGTTCAGTGTCAGGCCGTAGGGTTGGGCAAAGCCCTGGGTGGCGGCAACGACCACCGAGGCGCAATCGGTCAGGGCCATGAAGCCCAGGTCCAGGCTGCTCTTTTCAGGGGCGTCACTGCCATTTACCCAGGCCAGCGGAGTGTTCACCGGGCTGTTGCCGACCGAATCGTTCATCAACACCTACCTTTTCTCTCAAAAAAAAGCGTCGTTCCCCAGGATGGCAGTACAGGCCATTGTGGGTAACGACGCCTTTGTCCGTAAGCCCGCTCCGACGTTGGTGCGTGCTCTGATGCTGAGTCTGTAGCAAGGCACATGCCACGGCCAGACAGGCGCGGTCTGCCGTCAACTTTCCATCAAGATTGAAAGCCGACTGCCTCTCAGTATGGCCGCCTCTTCAGGCCAGACTCTCAGGAACTTCACGGTGTCTATCGATTCCCCGGCCATGACGCGCTGCCACCGGTTATGCCGCTGGCTGCTGTGCATGGCCTTGTTGGTCAGCGTTCCCGCCTGGGCAGAGAGCTACCAGGCACGGGATGAAAGCCTGCACACCTTTTTTACCGCGCTGTCGGTGCCCTTGGGCCTGCCCGTGGTGGTCAGCCGTGAAGTGGCGCGCCAGCGTTTGTCCGGCGAATTCGACCTTGGCGCCGCGCAGCAGACCCTGGCAGCCGTCGCCGAACAGCAGCGCCTGATCTGGTACAGCGACGGGCAAGCGTTCTACGTGTATGGCGCCGATGAGGCAAAAAGTTCGGCAGTGACCCTGCGGCATATCTCGGTCGGCAGGCTGCGCAGCTTCATGCGGCGCTCGGGTCTTGATGAGTCACGTTACCCGTTCAGGGAAAGCGGCGAGCGCACGTTTTATGTGTCCGGCCCACCCAATTACGTGGATCAGGTGCTGCACCTGGCTCAGTTGATGGACCGCCAGCGTACCGAAGTGCGCGTGGGGGCCCAGCGTTTCGGCGTGGTGCAGGTGTTCAATACCCACGTGGCGGACCGTCAGTACGCCATGGGCGACGACAAGGTCAATGTACCGGGCATGGCCTCGATGATCGAAACCTTGCTGGCCATCGAGCAAAAGGATGAAGCGCAGCCGCCGCGAAGCGTGTTGGCCGACAAGAGCATCGTCGTGATTGCCTACCCCGACTCCAACAGCCTGCTGGTGAAGGGCAAGCCTGCCCAGGTCAAAGCGCTTGAGGAGTTGGTGGCGGAACTCGACAAACCCAAGCGGGCGATTGAAGTGTCGTTATGGCGGGTGGATGTGGACCGTGACGAGCTGCGCAAAATGGAACTGGCCTGGGCACAGGAGGGCGCGCCTGCAACGTCGTCCACCCATGTGATGGAACCGGTGGACGATAACCGCCTGATGGCGCAACTGATCGCGCTGGAGCGGCGCCGCAAGGCCAGGGTCGCCGCGTTTCCGGTGATTCTCACCCAGGAAAATGTTCCGGCGGTTTTCCAGGATAACCATACGTTTTACCTGCCCAAGCCAGAAGGCGATGGCGGTGAATGGCAGCCTGTGCGGTATGGCACACACGCCAGTGTGCTGCCGCGTTTCGCCGACGCCAACCAGATTGAAATGACCTTGACCCTTGAGGATGACCGGCAAATGGGTGGCAAACCCACGCTCGACTCCGCGACGGCGGTGGGGCGAGTGGGGATCGGCACGGTAGTGCGCGTGCCTCAGGGCCGGCGCCTGTGGCTGGGAGGGTTCCGACGTGAGGACGAGGGGGCTGTTCGCAGTCGACGCGCCGAGGTGCGGCTGTTTGTGATCCAGGCGCGGGCGGTGGGGAATGAGCCGCGGATGCTGGGCGGTGCGATCGGTCCGCCGCCCCTGACACCGAGCCAATATGAGCGCGTGCACCGTGCGTTTGTGCGCGAAAGCCGCGAAGCCCCGGCAACGGAGTGACTTGGTGGCGGGTTGAGGTGAAAAGTCCTACGCAGTGCCTACCAAAAGCCTCGATTGCATCGGCTTTTTCCTAACGTTGTCCGGGGCTCAGGTTTCTATAGTCGCGGCATTGGCGTATCGGCCGTTTCTTCAGGTAAGGAATTCAATGTCAGTAGTCGGATGCAGAGGTGTGTATGACCATCGAGCGTGATGGGCTGACAGCCTCACGGTTTTTTGCCGGATGGACTTTGCATGGCGATGGCCGTTTGACTGGCGTGGGCGTGGATATTCAACTGCCGCCCAAGGAATGGCATGTGCTGCGGCTTCTACTCGCTTCCGACGGAGCGCTGATGACCAAGGATCGCTTGCTCGAAATGGCCTGGCCCCACGGTGACGTCGCCGAAGAGTCGCTCACCCGTTGCATCTACGCGTTGCGCAAGCACCTGAAGGCCGACAAAGGCTTTATCAAGACGATCTATGGCAGGGGCTACCGCTTTAGCTGTGCCGTTAAAACCGAACAGCGTGAACCACGACCGGCAGAGCGTGGCCATGCGCAGCGCGTTTGCTTGGCGTGCGGCCAGGTGAAACATGATTAAGGTGCTGGGTAAAACGCTGTTGTTGACTGTATTGATGGGCACCCATCAAGCCTGGGCCAGCTGTTGGGATGAGGTGGCGCGCCGCTATGACATCGAACCGGAGTTGCTGCAGGCCATCGCGGCGGTGGAATCGGGTTACCGCGCGGGCGCAACGAATTCGGGCAACAGCGATGGCTCCCGGGATATTGGCCTGATGCAGATCAACAGCATGCACCTGCCACGCCTGGCCAAGCAGGGAATTACCGAGCAGCGGCTGTTGAGTGAACCTTGCTTGTCGGTCGAAGTGGGCGCTTCGATCCTGGCCGGGTTTATCCAGCGTTTTGGTTACAACTGGACAGCCGTGGGCTCCTACAACGCAGGCGCGGCTCCTGAGCGCGAGGCCTCGCGTCTGCGTTATGCAGAAAGAATCTGGGCGCGGTACGAAGCCTTGGTTGCGCAGCGCCGCTGACGATTGGCTGGCGCGCCTCGCACCGGAGGCGCCACCCCGGCTATAATCGGCGCCACCTTTCGCCGCCATCCGAGTCTAGCCCGCCCATGTATACCCTGGCCCGCCAGCTGTTGTTCAAACTCTCCCCGGAAACTTCCCACGATCTGTCCCTGGACCTGATCGGTGCCGGTGGTCGTCTGGGGCTCAATGGCCTGGTATGCAAGGCCCCGGCGAGCATGCCGGTGTCGGTAATGGGGCTCGACTTCCCCAACCCGGTTGGCCTGGCTGCCGGCCTGGACAAGAATGGCGCGGCCATCGACGGTTTTGCGCAACTGGGCTTTGGCTTTGTCGAAGTCGGCACCGTGACGCCACGTCCGCAGCCGGGCAACCCCAAGCCGCGTATCTTCCGTTTGCCGGAAGCCGAGGCCATCATCAACCGCATGGGCTTCAACAACCTGGGCGTTGACCACCTGTTGTCGCGGGTTCAGGCGGCAAGGTACAAGGGCATTCTCGGCATCAATATCGGCAAGAACTTCGACACGCCGGTAGAGCGTGCGGTGGATGACTACCTGATCTGTCTGGACAAGGTCTACGCCCACGCCAGCTATGTGACCGTCAACGTCAGTTCGCCCAACACCCCGGGCCTGCGCAGCCTGCAGTTCGGCGATTCCTTGAAGCAACTGCTCGAAGCCCTGCGCCAGCGCCAGGAAGACTTGGCCGTGCGTCACGGCAAACGCGTGCCGCTGGCCATCAAGATCGCCCCGGACATGAGTGACGAAGAGACTGTGCTGGTCGCCCAGGCCTTGATTGACTCGGGCATGGATGCGGTCATCGCCACCAACACTACCCTCAGCCGTGTCGGTGTCGAAGGGTTGGCACACGGTGACGAGGCTGGTGGGTTGTCGGGCGCGCCGGTGCGAGACAAGAGCACCCATATCGTCAAGGTACTCGCCGCCGAACTGGCGGGGCGCTTGCCGATCATCGCCGTGGGTGGCATCACCGAAGGCAAGCACGCAGCCGAGAAGATCGCCGCTGGCGCGAGCCTGGTGCAGTTGTATTCGGGCTTTATTTATAAAGGTCCGGCGCTGATTCGTGAATCGGTGGATGCGATTGCGGCACTGCGTTGAGTGCAATAAAAAGGGCTCCCTGAAGGAGCCCTTGGGCCGAAGCCCGCCGCCCTGATGGGGCGTGCGTGGTTAAGTCGTTACGTAATCTTCAAGGTGGTGTGTCGGATTAAGTGCCCTGTATTAGCCGACGGCGTGAAGTTCGTTGAGTCTGTGGATGCCCGCAGTGCCAGTCATACCGTCCCAGTTGTCGCCGCGTCCTTCTCGCCAGCCGTTGATCCAGGCTTGGCGTACCGACGGTAGAGTAAATGGGCAAAGCTCACGGGATTTTCCATGAACGCCATATTGATATCCGCGTAAAAATGCTCTTTCCAACGGATCACGCTTAAGTCTTCTCATAGGGTGTTTCCCTCACTTGTTGACTGTCTTGATATCCTTCGGCCTCGTCTGAGGCCGGGCAGAGTTTTTCTGCCGTTGGTGGGCTCGCTGCCGGCGTGGCGAGCCTATGTGTCGACGCCGTTACGGCGCCAACCTGTGTTGAGTTCTAACCAATAGGTCACATGGATTCAATGATCGTTTTGTCATAAGCACGTAACGATAACGATGCTATAGCCATAAGCTGGGATGGCTTTTCGCCCCTTTTAATCGGCAAACCCAGCTATGATGTGCCCTGCAAAGAGGATGGGTTTAATCCTTTAGTGAGAATGCCCGTCCGTTGCAGTCGGTTATTATTCGACGAAGGGTCGGAATATTTCTTTTTGTTACTTTCGTATTGTCACTAAAAAGTTCTATCTGCCCCGTTAATCAAGGCCGGAAGGCCCGGCAGACGGGGTGGGACGGCACATTCGTGCCACGCGAGCACTCTTCAAGAAAAGTGCTTGATTGAAAACCGAGCCGGCGATGCGTCGCCCGTTCATTTATTGCTGAAAAGCCTGGAATGCCCCATGTCGGACCGTTTTGAACTCTTCCTCACCTGCCCCAAGGGCCTCGAAGGCCTGCTGATCGAGGAAGCCGTCGGGCTTGGCCTTGAGGAAGCCCGCGAGCACACCTCGGCCGTGCGCGGCATGGCCGACATGGAAACCGCCTACCGCCTGTGCCTCTGGTCGCGCCTGGCCAACCGCGTGTTGCTGGTGCTCAAGCGCTTCCCGATGAAGGACGCCGAAGACCTCTACCATGGCGTGCTGGATATCGAATGGGCCGACCACATGGTCTCCGACGGCAGCCTGGCCGTGGAATTCAGCGGCCACGGTTCGGGCATCGACAACACCCACTTCGGCGCCTTGAAGGTCAAGGATGCGATCGTCGACAAACTGCGCACCCCGACCGGTGAACGCCCGTCCATCGACAAGATCAACCCGGACCTGCGCATTCATCTGCGCCTGGACCGCGGCGAAGCGATCCTCTCCCTCGACCTCTCCGGCCACAGCCTGCACCAGCGCGGCTATCGCCTGCAGCAGGGCGCTGCACCGTTGAAGGAAAACCTGGCGGCCGCGATCCTCATCCGCGCCGGCTGGCCGCGCATTGCTGCTGAAGGCGGCGCGCTGACTGACCCGATGTGCGGCGTGGGCACCTTCCTGGTGGAAGGCGCGATGATCGCTGCCGACATGGCGCCCAACCTCAACCGCGAGCTGTGGGGCTTCACCACCTGGCTCGGTCACGTCCCGGCGCTGTGGAAGAAGTTGCACACAGAAGCCACTGAACGTGCCGCTATCGGCATGGCCAAGCCACCGCTGTGGATTCGCGGCTATGAAGCCGACCCACGGCTGATTCAGCCCGGCCGCAACAACATCGAACGCGCAGGCCTGAGCCACTGGATCAAGGTGTACCAGGGCGAAGTCGGCACCTTTGAGCCGCGCCCGGACCAGAACCAGAAAGGCCTGGTGATCTGCAACCCGCCGTACGGTGAGCGTCTGGGTGACGAAGCCAGCCTGTTGTACCTCTACCAGAACCTTGGCGAGCGTCTGCGCCAAGCGTGCATGGGCTGGGAGGCGGCGGTGTTCACCGGCGCGCCGGACCTGGGCAAGCGCATGGGCATTCGCAGCCACAAACAGTATTCGTTCTGGAACGGTGCGCTGCCGTGCAAGCTGCTGCTGATCAAGGTCAACCCGGACCAGTTCGTCACCGGCGAACGTCGCACCCCGGAGCAGCGTCAGGCCGAGCGTGAGCAAGCCGCTTACGATCAAGCGCCGACCGAGCCGGAAGAGCGCCAGTACAACAAGAACGGCAACCCGATCAAGCCAGCTCCGGCGCCCGCGCCAGTGGTTGAGCAGGCACGGTTGAGCGAAGGCGGGCAGATGTTTGCCAACCGCCTGCAGAAAAACCTGAAGCTGCTGGGCAAGTGGGCCAAGCGCGAAGGCGTTGACTGCTACCGCGTGTACGATGCCGACATGCCGGAATACTCCATGGCCATCGACCTGTACCACGACTGGGTGCATGTGCAGGAATACGCCGCACCGAAGTCCATCGACCCGGAAAAAGCCTCCGCGCGTATGTTCGATGCCCTGGCGGCCATTCCCCAGGCGCTGAACATCGACAAGAACCGCGTGGTGGTCAAACGCCGTGAGCGCCAGAGCGGCACCAAGCAATATGAGCGTCAGAGCGCCCAGGGCAAGTTCACCGAAGTCAGCGAAGGCGGCGTGAAGTTGCTGGTCAACCTGACCGACTACCTGGACACCGGCCTGTTCCTCGACCACCGCCCGATGCGCATGCGCATCCAGAAAGAAGCGGCCGGCAAGCGTTTCCTCAACCTGTATTGCTACACCGCCACCGCCAGCGTGCACGCAGCCAAGGGCGGCGCGCGCAGCACCACCAGTGTCGACCTGTCTAAGACCTACCTGGACTGGGCGCGTCGTAACTTCTCCCTCAACGGTTTCTCTGACAAGAACCGCCTGGAGCAGGGTGATGTGATGGCTTGGCTGGAAGCCAGCC
The DNA here is from genome assembly GCF_049645325.1 of Pseudomonas sp. Taxonomy (GTDB): domain Bacteria; phylum Pseudomonadota; class Gammaproteobacteria; order Pseudomonadales; family Pseudomonadaceae; genus Aquipseudomonas. Next base: position 27,382 of record NZ_JBARTQ010000228.1, read on the forward strand.
GCGATGAGTTCGACTTGATCTTCATCGACCCGCCGACCTTCTCCAACTCTAAGCGCATGGAAGGCATCTTCGACGTGCAACGCGACCACGTGCAGTTGCTCGACCTGGCCATGGCGCGCCTGGCACCGGGCGGCGTGTTGTACTTCTCGAACAACTTCCGCAAGTTCGTGCTGGAGGACAACCTCAGCGAACGTTATGCGGTCGAGGAAATCAGCGACAAGACCCTTGACCCGGATTTCGCGCGTAACGCGAAGATCCACCGGGCCTGGAAAATCACCGCGCGCTGATCGCGGCACCTGGCTGCACCAAAAAGCCGCAAGCCCTGACTATTCCGGGCTTGCGGCTTTTTTGCGCTGGTCAAACCCCGGTCCCATGGCTATAACTGAAGGCCTAGCCAAAGTGACACCCCCGCACACTGGCGTTGTGAGTGTTGCCTATGCCGATGCAAGCCGTTCGCCCGAAAATCCTTGGCTTTATCAGTGAACAGGCGTCGGCTTGGCTGGTGGCGTTGGTGGTGTTTCTGGCAGGTTGCGCGCTGACAGTCATTGTCGCCTGGACGGCGGCCAACCTTTACCAGCAACAGGTTCGCCAGCGTTTCCAGTTGCTGGTCAACGAGCGTTACACCCGCTTGCAGGAACGCTTTGAAGACCAGGAGCAACGCCTGGGCAGCCTGCGACGGTTCTTCGTCAATTCCAGTGAGGTGTCCCGCGCAGAGTTCGATGGTTTCGCCCAGCCCTTGCTGTTGCGCGCTCGCGCGTATGCGTGGGCGCCGCGCGTATTTCGCGATCAACGCAGCCAGTTTGAGCAAGACGTGTCGCGCCAGCGTGGCATGCCTTTCGCCATCCGTGAGCTGAACGCCTCGGGTGAACTGGCGCCGGCTTCGCAACGGGATGAATACGTGCCGGTGCTGTACAGCCAGACGCAAAGCCTGCTGGGCTCGCCCCTGGGGTTTGACCTGCTGGCTCAACCACTGCGGCGCTCGGCCCTTGAGCGCGCGCAACAAAGTGGCAAGCCTGCGGTGTCCCAGCCGATGCAGTTGGTGGGTGTGGAGCCGGCCTATGCTGCCGGGGTCTTGCTGGTTGCGCCCGTCAGCAAAACCGCAGATGCCGAGCCCTACGGGTTTGTGATGGCGGTGATCAGCATGCGCCAGTTGGTGGCCGATGGTTTGCCCAAGCCGAACCGCGACAACCTGGTGATGCAGATCGTCGACACCTCCGACACCCAGCAGCGCGTGCTGTACGCGTCCAGCAATGCGGTGGGCAACAGTGACCTCACTGCCGCGCGCCGACTCACCCTCGGCGATCATGTGTATGCCCTGACCTTGCGCACCAGCCAGGTGTTCGACCTGGCCAACCACTCTTCGATGAACACGATCCTGGCCATGGGCGGGCTCCTCAGCCTGTTGCTCAGCGCATTGCTGTACGTGTTGGTCAGCCAGCGCCAGCGCGCACTCAAACTGGTGGAGCAGCGCACCGTGCAGTTGCGCCTGCGTGAGCAGGAGCTGCGTGGCGCGCATGGGCAATTGCGCAGCGTGCTGAATGCAGCCACTCAGGTTGCAATCATTGCCACCGATTTGCGCGGTGTGATCAACACATTCAATGCCGGCGCCGAGCAGATGCTGGGGTTCAAGTCCGAGCAGGTGATGGGCCGCATGACCCTGGAAAGCCTGCACCTGGCCACCGAGCTTGACGCGCGTGCTGCTACGTTGAGCGTAACGCTGGGCAAGCGTATTCCGCCGAGCCAGGCGATGCTGGTGGAGAGCCCGGACAACCTGCACGAGGCGCGTGAGTGGACGCTGTTGCGCCAGGACAACAGCCGGCTGACCGTGAATATGCTGGGTACTGTGCTCCTTGATGACCATGGCCTGTGGATCGGGCACTTGGCGATTTACCTGGACGTCACTGAGCAGAAGCGTGCTTACGAAGCACTGGCGGCGCGGGATCGCTTGCTGAAAAAACTCAGCGCCCATGTGCCTGGCGGGATTTTCCAGTTCACCCTGGAGCCGCAGGACAACTGGCGTTTCATTTACGCCAGCGATGGCATTCGCGATATCTATGAAATCGAACCGGGTGTGTTGCAGCAGGATGCGAACAAGGTGTTCGAGCGCATCCACCCTCAGGACGCCGAACGGGTGCGGGCGTCGATTCGCCTGTCGGCGTTGCAGTTGAGTCATTGGCGTGAAGAGTATCGGGTGCTGTTGCCGCAACGTGGCCTGCGCTGGATTCGCGGAGAAGCCACGCCGGAAGAGTTACCGGGCGGCGGTACGCTTTGGCACGGCTATGTGTCGGATATTTCCGACCTCAAACGGGTTGAGGAAGAGCTGCGTGCGCTGTCTATCACGGATTCTTTGACGGGTATTCATAACCGTCGTTATTTCCAGGACCGCCTCAAGGCTGAGATGCTCCGGCTCAATCGGGCGTCGGGAGCGCTGTCGTTGATCATGCTCGACATTGATCACTTCAAGCGCATCAATGACCAGCATGGGCATGGGGTGGGTGATGGAGTGTTGCAGGAGGTGTGCAAACGCATCAGCCTGCGGCTGCGTCGCACTGATGTGTTTTGTCGTTTGGGTGGTGAAGAGTTTGTGGTGCTGTGCCCCAATACTGATGGCGATCAGGCGTATTGCGTGGCCATGGAGTTGTGGCAGTCACTGCGTGGTGCGCCGATGGAGTCGGTGGGGGTGGTGACTGCGAGCTTTGGGGTGGCCAGTTGGCGTGTTGATGAAGGGATTGATGGGTTGTTGTTGCGGGCGGATTCGGCGGTGTATGTGGCCAAGCAGGCAGGCCGGGATCGGGTGGAGGCAGAGCGCCTGCGTGCTTGATCAGTCCGGTTTTTGAGGTTGCACAGGTCAGTGTGGGAGCTGGCTTGCCTGCGATGGCGGCCTTGGGTTTGGCGAGTGCATATCCGTTGTTTGCGTTTTTGCTGATATTGGTTCCGCTCTTACAGCGGCTCACTTTTGATAGAGCCGGAATGCCGGCCCAGTCAAAAGTAAGCAAAACGCTCTTGCCCCTCCACTCGGTGCCTCGCTGTGGCTCGGCATGCCCGCACTCCGGCTTGAATCCGTGGGCCGCC
>NZ_JBARTQ010000229.1:0-13362 GCF_049645325.1 Pseudomonas sp.
CTGTTGACCGATACACCGCCTTCGCGAGCAAGCCCGCTCCCACATGTTGATCTCCACCAACCTGCGGAAAGCACAAAGGCCACCCGAAGGTGGCCTTTGTGTGGTGAAGCGTCAGCTAAGCGCGAAGCTTACTTGACAGCCCAACCAGTCAGCTCGGACAAAGCCTTGCCGATGTCTGCCAGCGAACGCACGGTTTTAACGCCTGCGTCTTCCAGGGCAGCAAACTTCTCGTCTGCAGTGCCCTTGCCGCCAGAGATGATTGCGCCAGCATGGCCCATGCGCTTGCCTGCAGGGGCAGTCACACCAGCGATGTAGGAAACAACCGGCTTGGTCACGTGTGCCTTGATGTAGGCAGCCGCTTCTTCTTCAGCCGAACCGCCGATCTCACCGATCATCACGATCGCTTCGGTCTTCGGGTCTTCCTGGAACAGCTTCAGGATATCGATGAAGTTGGAGCCTGGGATCGGGTCACCGCCGATGCCGACGCAAGTCGACTGACCGAAACCGGCGTCAGTAGTTTGCTTGACAGCTTCGTAGGTCAGGGTGCCGGAACGCGAAACGATACCGACTTTGCCTGGCAAATGAATGTGACCTGGCATGATGCCGATCTTGCATTCGCCTGGAGTGATCACGCCTGGGCAGTTAGGGCCGATCAGGGTAACACCCAGTTCGTCGCACTTAACTTTAGCGTCCAGCATGTCCAGGGTAGGAATGCCTTCGGTGATGCAAACGATCAGCTTGATGCCGCCGAATGCTGCTTCCAGGATGGAGTCCTTGCAGAAAGGAGCTGGAACGTAGATCACGCTGGCGGTAGCGCCAGTGGTTTCTACTGCTTCTTTCACAGTGTTGAACACTGGCAGGCCCAGGTGCTCGGTGCCGCCTTTGCCTGGAGTAACGCCGCCAACCATCTTGGTGCCGTATTCGATGGCTTGCTGGGTGTGGAAACTACCTTGCGAACCGGTAATACCCTGGCAGATAACTTTGGTGTCTTTATTGATCAGGACGCTCATTATTTGCCCTCCGCAGCTTTGACAACTTGTTGAGCAGCGTCGGTCAGGCTGGTAGCCGCGATGATGTTCAAACCGCTTTCTGCCAGTACTTTAGCGCCCAGTTCAGCGTTGTTACCTTCAAGGCGAACAACAACCGGGATTTTAACGCCGACTTCTTTCACTGCACCGATGATGCCTTCGGCAATCATGTCGCAACGAACGATGCCGCCGAAGATGTTGACCAGTACTGCAGCGACGTTGGAGTCGGACAGGATGATCTTGAACGCTTCGGTAACGCGTTCTTTGGTGGCACCGCCGCCTACGTCGAGGAAGTTGGCTGGTTTGCCGCCATGCAGGTTGACGATGTCCATGGTACCCATGGCCAGGCCAGCACCGTTGACCATGCAACCGATGTTACCTTCCAGGGCTACGTAGTTCAGTTCGAACTTGGCAGCGTGCGCTTCGCGCGGATCGTCTTGCGACGGATCGTGGAAAGTCTTCAGCTTAGGCTGACGGTACATGGCGTTGGCGTCGATGTTGATCTTGGCGTCGAGGCAATGCAGATCGCCGTCAGCCTTGATCACCAGCGGGTTCACTTCCAGCAGGGCCAGGTCGTGATCCTTGAACAGTTTGGCCAGACCTACGAAGATCTTGGCGAACTGTGCAACTTGCTTGCCTTCCAGGCCCAGCTGGAATGCCAGCTCGCGACCCTGGAATGGCTGAGCGCCAACCAGTGGATCGATAGTGGCTTTCAGAATTTTTTCTGGGGTTTCGTGAGCGATCTTCTCGATGTCCACGCCACCTTCGGTGGAAGCCATGAACACGATGCGACGGCTCGAACGGTCAACGACAGCGCCCAGGTACAGCTCTTTAGCGATATCAGTGCACGACTCAACCAGGATCTTGGTGACTGGTTGGCCATTGGCATCAGTCTGGTAAGTCACCAGACGCTTGCCCAGCCACTGCTGTGCGAAGGCCTTGGCGTCTTCTTTGCTGCGAACCAGCTTAACGCCGCCCGCTTTACCGCGACCACCAGCGTGGACCTGGGCTTTGACAACCCACTCGGTACCACCGATTTTGTCGCAAGCTTCTGCTGCTGCTTCCGGGGTGTCTACTGCGTAGCCCTTGGATACTGGCAGGCCGTATTCAGCGAACAGCTGCTTACCCTGATACTCGTGAAGATTCATGCTTTTTACCGTCTTCGTTAGGTACTGCGCATTCGGCGCTGCGCTCATTATGAGTGCCGCGCCACCTGTGACTGCTGCTTGCGCAACTTGCGGGGCTCAAGGCCCGTAAAGCTGCGCAAGGCTGCGTCCAGCGGATATTCCGCGGTGAGTCTTGCGCGCAAGGCTCACGACGGGCAACTCCGCCGTGGTTTCTTATTATCTTGCTTAGCGTTTTTTCTTGTTGGCAATGTGAATGGCGCCGCCATTCACAGCCAACGCGGCTTCGTGCAACGCTTCGGACAGGGTCGGATGGGAGAAGACCATCATGCCCAGGTCCTCGGCACTGGTGCCGAATTCCATACCGATCGCGCCTTGCTGAACCAGTTCTGCAGCGCTCGGGCCAATCACGTGGACGCCCAATACGCGGTCAGTCTTGGCATCAGCGATGACTTTGACAAAACCACCGGTGTCGTTGGCTGCCATGGCACGGCCAGAAGCGGCAAACGGGAAGGTGCCGACGTTAACTTCAACGCCTTCAGCTTTCAACTGCTGTTCGTTCTTGCCGACCCATGCAATTTCCGGGTGGGTGTAGATAACAGACGGGATCAGGTCGTAGTTCATCTGGGTTTTGTGGCCCTTGATGCGCTCGACAACCATGATGCCTTCTTCGGAAGCCTTGTGCGCCAGCATCATGCCGCGAACCACGTCACCGATGGCGTACACGCCAGGAACGGTGGTAGCGCAGTGATCGTCAACGTGGATGAAACCACGCTCGTCGATGTTCACGCCACTGTCGGAAGCCAGCAGGTCGGTGGTCACTGGACGGCGACCAACGGCTACGATCAGCTTGTCGAACGTGATGGTCTGCTCGCCGTCTTTGTTGGTGTAGGTCACAACGACTTCTTCGCCGTTAACCTTGGAACCGGTAACACGAGCGCCCAGCTTGATATCCAGACCTTGTTTGGTCAGGGTTTTCAGCGCTTCTTTGGACACTGCGGTGTCGGCAGCCAGCAGGAACGTGTCCAGGGCTTCCAGCACGGTGACTTCGGAACCCAGGCGGGACCATACGGAACCCAGTTCCAGGCCGATCACGCCAGCGCCGATCACGCCCAGACGCTTTGGAACCGATTGGAATTCCAGGGCGCCGGTGGAGTCAACGATCACGTTCTGGTCAACTGGAGCAGGCGGAATGTCGATAGGACGCGAGCCTGGAGCCAGGATCACGTTTTCGGCTTCGATGATTTCTACCGAACCGTCCGGCTTGGTGATTTCAACTTTCTTGCCGGCCAGCAGCTTGCCGTGGCCTTGCAGGGAAGTCACGCCGTTGGCCTTGAACAGGGTCGCAACGCCGGAAGTCAGGCCTTTGACGATGTTGGCTTTACGGCCGACCATTGCTGGCACGTCCATGGTCACGCCAGCATGGTTGATGCCGTGGATCGCGAAACCGTCTTGGGCTTCGTGGAATTTCCAGGAGCTGTCCAGCAGCGCCTTGGAAGGAATGCAACCAACGTTCAGGCAAGTACCGCCCAATGCCAGTTTGCCTTCCTTGTCGGTGTATTTTTCGATGCAAGCAGTCGAGAGGCCCAGTTGTGCGGCCTTGATGGCGGCAACATAGCCGCCAGGACCCGCACCAATCACTACAACGTCAAATTTCTGCGACATGAAAATAGTTCCTCTATTTAGCAGCAAGCTTTCAAGCCGCAAGCCCCAAGCCCGACTGCCGTATCCGGCAGCCCATTACTTGAGGCCAGCAGCTGCTTCTATCAGATATCCAGCAGCAGACGAGCCGGATCTTCCAGCAGGTTCTTGATGGTCACCAGGAAAGTCACGGCTTCTTTACCATCGATCAGGCGGTGATCGTAAGACAGTGCCAGGTACATCATCGGGCGGATCACGACTTGGCCGTTGATGGCCATCGGACGCTGGAGGATGTTGTGCATGCCCAGGATCGCAGCTTGCGGCGGGTTAACGATCGGGGTCGACATCATCGAACCGAAGGTACCACCGTTGGTGATGGTGAAGGTACCGCCGGTCATCTCGTCGATGGTCAGCTTGCCGTCACGGGCTTTCTTGCCGAAGCTGGCGATGCCGCCTTCGATTTCAGCCAGGCTCATCAGCTCGGCGTTACGCAGGACCGGTACTACCAGGCCACGGTCGCTGGACACGGCAACGCCGACGTCTGCATAGCCGTGGTAAACGATGTCGGTGCCGTCGATCGAAGCGTTGACTGCCGGGTAGCGTTTCAGCGCTTCGGTAGCGGCTTTTACGAAGAACGACATGAAGCCCAGGCGCACGCCGTTGTGGGACTTCTCGAACAGGTCCTTGTACTTCGAACGCAGGGCCATGACTTCAGTCATGTCGACTTCGTTGAACGTGGTCAGCATCGCCATGTTCGACTGTGCTTCAACCAGACGCTTGGCCACGGTGGCACGCACACGGGTCATCGGTACGCGCTTCTCGGTACGGTCACCGGCAGCGAATACAGGTGCAGCGGCAGCCGGGGCAGCAGCCTTGGCAGGTGCGGCAGCTGGAGCGTTTTTCTTGGCTTCAACGGCAGCAACCACGTCTTCCTTGGTTACGCGGCCGTCTTTGCCGGTGCCCTTGATGGACGCCAGGTTAATGCCGTTTTCTTCAGCCAGCTGACGCGCAGCCGGTGCAGCGATTGGGTCTTCGCCCCCCGCAGCCGGAGCAGCAGCTGGAGCCGAAGCAGCAGCCGGTGCAGCAGCGGCGGCTGGAGCAGCGGCAGCAGCGCCGCCCGCTTCGATCGAGCCCAGGATCTGGTTCGACAGGACGGTAGCGCCCTCTTCAGCAACGATCGCGCCCAGCACGCCGTCAGCTTCGGCCAACACTTCCAGAACGACTTTGTCGGTCTCGATGTCGACGATCAGGTCATCACGCTTTACAGCGTCGCCTGGTTTCTTGTGCCAGGTGGCAACGGTGCCATCGGCAACCGATTCCGGGAATGACGGGGCTTTGATTTCGATAGCCATTATCTGTGGGTCCTTAAAATTCGGTTTCAGTCAGCGCGAAGGCGTTAAACAGTGAAAGCATCTTGCAGCAGTTTTTCCTGCTGCTCGGCGTGCATCGACGCATAACCACACGCAGGTGCAGCAGAAGCATCACGACCGGCGTACTCAAGGCCAAGGCCTGTCTTGTGGTTACCGATGCTGCGACGCAAATGATGCTGGCTGCTGTACCACGCGCCCTGGTTCATCGGTTCTTCCTGACACCACACCACGTTGGTGAGGTTGGTGTAAGGCGCGATGGCCTCCATCAGGTCGTCTTCCGGGAACGGGTAAAGCTGCTCGATCCGCACGATGGCGATGTCTTCGCGGCCCTCGCTACGGCGTTTTTCCAGCAAATCGTAGTAAACCTTGCCGCTGCACAGGATCAGGCGAGTGACCTTGGCTGCATCCAGGGTGTCGATTTCCGGAATCACGGTCTGGAACGAACCGTCGGCCAGATCTTCCAGGGTCGAGATGGCCAGTTTATGACGCAACAGCGATTTCGGCGTCAGCACTACCAGCGGCTTGCGCAGCGGACGGATCACCTGGCGACGCAGCAAGTGGTAGATCTGGGCCGGGGTAGTCGGCACGCACACCTGGATGTTGTGCTCGGCGCACAGCTGCAGGTAACGCTCCAGACGGGCCGAGGAGTGCTCCGGACCCTGACCTTCATAACCGTGTGGCAGCAGCATGGTCAGACCGCACAGACGGCCCCACTTGTGCTCGCCACTGGTGATGAACTGGTCGATAACCACCTGGGCACCGTTGGCGAAGTCGCCGAACTGGGCTTCCCAGATCACCAGCGCCTGCGGCGTGGTGGTCGAGTAACCGTATTCGAACGCCAGTACGGCTTCTTCGGACAGGAACGAATCGTACAGGTCGAAACGTGGCTGGCCTTCGTACAGGTTCTGCAACGGGATGTAGGTGCCCGCATCTTTCTGGTTGTGCAATACCGCGTGACGGTGCGAGAACGTACCACGGCCGATGTCCTGGCCGGTCATGCGGATCGGGTGACCTTCGAACGCCAGGGTCGCGTACGCCATGGTTTCGGCGTAACCCCAGTTGATCGGCAGGCCGCCGGCTTGCATTTTCTGACGGTCTTCGTAGATCTTCGCAACCTGGCGCTGTACGACAAAGTTGTCTGGAATTTCCAGCAGCTTGGCAGACAGTTCCTGCAAGGTTTTCAGATCGAACGTGGTGTCGTGACGCGCAGTCCAGGCATGGCCCAGGTAGGGGCGCCAGTCCACGAACAGCTCTTTGTTCGGCTCTTTAACCAGGCTTTTCACTACGTGCAGGCCATTGTCCAGCGCGTTGCGGTATTCATCGATCTTCGCCTGAACACGTGCATCGTCAACCACACCGGCCTTGGTCAGGCTTTCGGCGTACAGCTCACGGGTGGTGCGCTGCTTGCTGATCTGCTGGTACATCAACGGTTGGGTGCCGCTAGGCTCATCCGCTTCGTTGTGGCCGCGACGGCGGTAGCAAACCAGGTCGATGACCACGTCACGCTTGAACTGCATGCGGTAGTCGATGGCGAGCTGGGTCACGAACAGCACGGCTTCCGGGTCATCACCATTCACATGGAGGATCGGCGCCTGGATCATCTTGGCAACGTCGGTCGCGTACTCGGTAGAGCGTGCGTCCAGCGGGTTGCTGATGGTGAAACCGACCTGGTTGTTGATGACGATGTGTACCGTACCGCCGGTCTTGAAGCCGCGAGTCTGCGACATCTGGAACGTTTCCAGGACCACGCCTTGACCGGCAAATGCCGCGTCACCGTGGATGGAAATCGGCAGGACTTTCTCACCGGTGGAATCGTTACGACGATCCTGGCGCGCACGAACCGAACCCTCGACCACTGGAGAAACGATTTCCAGGTGGGATGGGTTGAAGGCCATGGCCAGGTGAACTTCACCGCCGGTGGTCATCACGTTGGACGAGAAGCCCTGGTGGTATTTAACGTCACCGGAACCCAGCTCGACCTTCTTCTTGCCTTCGAACTCGTCGAACAGCTCGCGCGGGTTCTTGCCGAAGGTGTTGACCAACACGTTTAGGCGACCACGGTGAGCCATGCCGATCACGATTTCCTTGGTGCCATAGGAACCGGAACGCTGGATCAACTCGTCGAGCATTGGAATCAGGCTTTCGCCGCCTTCCAGGCCGAAACGCTTGGTGCCCGGGTATTTGGTACCCAGGTATTTTTCGAGACCTTCAGCTGCAGTCACGCGCTCAAGCAGGTGGCTGCGCACATCGGCGGACAGAACCGGACGGCCACGCACGCCTTCCAGGCGATGCTGGAACCAGTGGCGCTGCTCGGAATCGGTGATGTGCGTAAATTCAGCGCCGATGGTGCGGCAATATGTCTGCTGCAACGCTTCGTGAATTTCGCGTAGGCTCGCTTCCTCTTTGCCGATGAACAGGTCGCCGGCACGGAAGGTCGTATCAAGATCGGCATTGGTCAAGCCGTAATGATTGATCGACAGGTCAGCAGGTGCAGGACGCTGCCAGAGCCCCAGCGGGTCAAGCTGGGCCGCCTGGTGGCCACGCATCCGGTAGGCCTGGATCAGTCGCAATACTTCAACTTGCTTCTTCTCATGCTCACTGCTCACGCTGCCGGCGGAAACCGGTTGGGCGCGGCGCTGGTTCTTTGCCAGCAGCACAAACTGATCGCGAATCGTTGCGTGCGATACATCGGTGGCAGCGTTGCCGTCTGAAGACAACGTCTGAAATTTGGTGCGCCATTCTTCTGGCACAGCGTTAGGGTCGTGCAGGTAGAGCTCATAAAGCTCTTCCACATAGGCAGCGTTACCACCTGAAAGATAGCCGCTGTTCCACATGCGCTGCATCACGCTTTCTTGCATGCTTGGTCACCCTCGATTTGGGGACACCACCGGCGAAAACACCGAGTTTGCTTGCAAAAGGCCAAGTGCAGCGACCAAAACAAGCCACTTAGGATCACGCTGATAGTTCGGGTACCAACCCGAATGCCCCTGCTTGTCTCATTTCTTCAAAATAAGAGCCGCGGCTTTGTAAGTCGCTGCTCAAGTTAAAACTACGGCGCCGGTTGAAGCCTGCGCCGTAGCATTTACGGGCACAACGGTCCTGCTTTGCTACAACGTCAGTTACACGCCGCTTTGCAGCAACATGTTACGGATGTGACCAATGGCCTTAGTCGGGTTCAGGCCTTTAGGACATACGTTGACGCAGTTCATGATCCCACGGCAGCGGAATACGCTGAACGGGTCATCCAGTGAAGCCAGACGCTCGGACGTCTTGGTGTCACGGCTGTCTGCCAGGAAGCGGTACGCTTGCAGCAGAGCGGCTGGACCCAGGAACTTGTCCGGGTTCCACCAGAAGGACGGGCACGACGTCGAGCAGCAAGCGCACAGGATGCACTCGTACAGACCGTCGAGCTTTTCACGCTCTTCCGGGGACTGCAGACGCTCGATGGCCGGAGCCGGCGTGTCGTTCTGCAGGAACGGCTTAACTTTCTCGTATTGCTTGTAGAAGATGCTCATATCGACGACCAGGTCACGGATAACCGGCAAACCTGGCAGAGGACGAACGATCAGCTTGTTGCCTTTCACCACGGCGGACAGCGGCGTGATGCACGCGAGGCCGTTTTTACCGTTGATGTTCATGCCGTCGGAGCCGCAAACACCTTCACGGCAAGAGCGACGATAGGAAAAACCTTCGTCCTGCTCTTTGATCAGGGCCAGCACGTCCAGCACCATCAGGTCTTTACCACCGGTATCGACCTGGAATTCCTGCATGAACGGCGCAGCGTCCTGATCAGGGTTGTAGCGATAAACACTGACTTTCAACATGGCAGCCACCCTTAGTAAGTCCGAATTTTCGGTTCAAACGTCGGAACCGTCTTCGGCGAGAAGTTCACGGCACGCTTGGTTACGCGCTTGTCACCCGGGAAGTACAGGGTGTGGCACAACCAGTTTTCGTCGTCGCGGTCTTCAAAGTCTTCACGCGCGTGAGCACCACGGGATTCTTTACGAACCTCGGCGGCGATCGCCGTCGCCTCAGCCACTTCCAGCAGGTTTTGCAATTCAAGGGCTTCGATACGAGCGGTGTTGAACGCCTGGCTCTTATCGTTGATCTTGACGTTGGCGATGCGCACGCGCAGGTCGGCCAGTTGGGCAATACCCTTCTGCATGTATTCGCCGGTACGGAAAACACCGAAGTAGTTCTGCATGCAGTTTTGCAGCTCGCGACGCAAGGTAGCCACGTCTTCGCCATCAGTACGCTCGTTCAGAGCGTTCAGACGCGCCAGGGCGGCTTCGATATTGGCATCGGTCGCTTCATCGTATTCGATGCCGTCGGTCAGTGCCTTTTCCAGATGCAGGCCAGCAGCACGGCCGAATACCACCAGATCGAGCAGCGAGTTGCCGCCCAAGCGGTTAGCACCGTGTACCGATACGCAAGCCACTTCGCCTACGGCGAACAGACCGTGGATGATCTCGTCCACGCCTTCGGCATTTTGGGTGATCGCCTGGCCGTGGATGTTGGTCGGCACGCCGCCCATCATGTAGTGGCAGGTTGGAACAACCGGAACCGGAGCAACCACTGGGTCAACGTGAGCAAAGGTCTTGGACAGCTCGCAGATACCTGGCAGGCGACTGTGCAGCACTTCTTCACCCAGGTGATCGAGCTTGAGCAGTACGTGGTCGCCGTTCGGGCCACAGCCGTTGCCGGCGATGATTTCTTTAACCATCGAACGGGCAACAACGTCACGACCGGCAAGGTCTTTGGCGTTCGGAGCATAACGCTCCATGAAACGCTCGCCGTGCTTGTTGATCAGGTATCCACCTTCACCACGGCAGCCTTCGGTCACCAGTACACCGGCGCCGGCGATGCCAGTCGGGTGGAACTGCCACATTTCAATGTCTTGTACCGGCACGCCAGCACGCAGTGCCATGCCGACGCCGTCACCGGTGTTGATCAGGGCGTTGGTGGTCGAAGCGTAGATACGGCCTGCACCGCCAGTCGCCAAAACGGTAGCCTTGGCGCGGATGTAGGTGGTTTCACCGGTTTCGATGCAGATGGCGATCACACCGACGAATTCGCCTTGTGCGTTCTTCACCAGATCGACAGCGTAGTACTCGTTAAGGAAAACGGTACCGGCTTTCAGGTTGCCCTGATAAAGGGTGTGCAGCAGCGCGTGACCGGTACGGTCGGACGCAGCGCAAGTACGGGCAGCCTGCCCGCCCTTACCGTAATCCTTCGACTGACCGCCGAATGGACGCTGGTAGATACGACCTTGTTCGGTACGCGAGAACGGCATACCCATGTGGTCCAGCTCGTAGACCGCAGCCGGGCCTTCCTGACACATGTATTCGATAGCGTCCTGGTCACCGATGTAGTCGGAACCCTTGACGGTATCGTACATGTGCCAGCGCCAGTCATCGTTCGGGTCGGCGGACGCGATGGCGCAGGTGATGCCACCCTGGGCCGAAACGGTATGGGAACGCGTCGGGAACACCTTGGTGATCACGGCAGTCTTGTGACCACCCTGAGCCAGCTGCAGCGCTGCGCGCATGCCAGCACCGCCGCCACCAATGATGATGGCGTCGAAGGAAATAGTTGGAATGTTAGCCATGAATCAGATACCCCAAAGAATCTGCACACCCCAGACGAAGTAAGCGAACATTGCAACGCCGCAGACTGCCTGGAAGAGGAAACGTACTGCCGTCGCGGACTTGCCCAGCGCCATCGGCGTCAGGTAGTCGGTCGCGATGGTCCACATGCCAACCCAGGCGTGAGCACCCAGGGCTACAAGGGCCAGCAGACTGAAGATTCGCATCGCATTGTGGGCGAACAGGCCATGCCATTGTTCATAGCTGATGCCCGGGTGTGCGACGAGGTATCCGATCAGGAAAATGAAATAAGCCGCGAGAACGACCGCAGACACACGCTGCGCCATCCAGTCATAGAGGCCCGAACGCGAAAGGTTCGTAACGCTGGTTACCATATCCAAACTCCTGCCAGAACGATCAGCACCACGGAAATGGCGATGATGATTTTCGAGCCCAGGCGGCCGCCTTCCAGCGTCTCACCGATGCCTGCATCCATAATCAAGTGGCGCACGCCGGCTACCAGGTGATAAAGCAGAGCGGACAGGAGGCCCCATGCTACGAACTTGGCCAGCGGGCTGGTCAACGTTGCCTTCACCTCGGCGTAACCTTCCGCGGAACCCAGGGATTTGCTCAATGCATAAAGCATGATGCCCAGGCCCAGGAACAGGATGATGCCGGAAACACGGTGCAGGAACGACGTAACGCCGGTGATGGGGAGTTTGATGGTCCTTAGGTCTAGGTTTACAGGTCGTTGGCTATTCACGGCTTTTTTTCACACTGAAGAGCCCCTAACAATCAGGGCAAAGTTGTTGGGGAGTGCACTGGTCAGGTAAGCACCACCCAGGGAGTGCGACCCCCAATGAAAGCAAGCCCAAAAGCCCTTGGCGGTCGGTGGCCGAGTATAGACAGTTAGGTTACTAATGACAACGCGCGCTCCTCACCCTAATAGCGGATTGCGCTGGCGGGATAAAAGGCGTAAATGGCAGTCAATTTCGACGAAAAAGTACGGTTAAAGCCTTCTGGAGCAAGACTTTAGGCAAATTGACATCTGAATTTATCTCACTATAGTGGTGCGGGCCCTGCGTGGGGGGTCTGTCTGATGATTTGAAGCATAAATAGGAGGCCACATGGCTGACAAAAAAGCGCAGTTGATCATCGAGGGCGCAGCCCCCGTCGAGCTGCCCATTTTAACCGGCACCGTTGGTCCCGATGTTATCGACGTACGGGGCCTGACGGCCACGGGCCGTTTCACATTCGACCCAGGCTTCATGTCGACCGCCTCTTGCGAGTCGAAGATTACCTATATCGATGGCGATAATGGCATTCTGCTTCACCGCGGCTACCCGATCGAGCAACTCGCCGAACAGTCGGACTACCTGGAAACCTGCTACCTGCTGCTAAATGGCGAACTGCCAACAGCCGAGCAAAAAGCCCAGTTCGTCAGCACCGTGAAGAACCACACCATGGTTCACGAGCAGTTGAAGACCTTCTTCAACGGCTTCCGTCGCGACGCCCACCCGATGGCCGTCATGTGCGGCGTGGTCGGCGCCCTGTCGGCCTTCTATCACGACTCCCTCGACATCAATAACCCGCAGCATCGCGAAATTTCCGCGATCCGCCTGGTTGCCAAGATGCCGACCCTGGCCGCAATGGTTTACAAGTACTCCATGGGCCAACCCATGATGTACCCGCGCAACGACCTGACGTACGCGGAAAACTTCCTGCACATGATGTTCAACACCCCGTGCGAGATCAAACCGATCAGCCCGGTACTGGCCGCGGCGATGGACAAGATCTTCATCCTCCACGCCGACCACGAGCAAAACGCCTCGACGTCTACCGTGCGCCTGGCGGGCTCTTCGGGTGCCAACCCGTTCGCCTGTATCGCCGCCGGTATCGCCGCACTGTGGGGCCCTGCCCACGGCGGTGCGAACGAAGCCGTATTGACCATGCTCGATGAAATCGGCGATGTCTCGAACATCGACAAATTCATCGCCAAGGCCAAGGACAAGAACGATCCGTTCAAGCTGATGGGCTTCGGTCACCGCGTTTACAAAAACCGCGATCCGCGCGCCACCGTGATGAAAAAGACCTGCGACGAAGTGTTGAAGGAACTGGGCATCAAGAACGATCCGCAACTCGAACTGGCCATGCGCCTGGAAGAGATCGCCCTGACCGACCCGTACTTCATCGAACGCTCGCTGTACCCGAACGTCGACTTCTACTCGGGGATCATCCTCAAGGCGATCGGCATTCCAACCAGCATGTTCACCGTGATCTTCGCCCTGGCGCGGACCGTGGGCTGGATCTCCCACTGGAAAGAAATGCTCTCCAGCCCGTACAAGATTGGCCGCCCGCGCCAGCTGTACACCGGCTACGAGTCGCGTGACATCACCAAGCTGGAAGATCGCAAGTAAGCACTCACCCGCTTAGTTGCACTGAAAACGGCCTCCCTTTGTGGAGGCCGTTTTTGTTTGTGCAGCCAGGCCTGCCGCCATCGCAGCATAAGTATCTACACATCGTTGTAGTGAGCGGGCTTGCCCCGCGCTGGGCTGCGAAGCGGCCCCAAACCAGGCGACCTGGTTCTATCTGGAACTCGGCGGAGTCTTTGTTG
>NZ_JBARTQ010000230.1:0-4096 GCF_049645325.1 Pseudomonas sp.
GGCGGCCCACGGATTCAAGCCGGAGTGCGGGCATGCCGAGCCACAGCGAGGCACCGAGTGGAGGGGCAAGAGCGTTTTGCTTACTTTTGACTGGGCCGGCATTCCGGCTCTATCAAAAGTGAGCCGCCGTAAGGGCGGAACCCATAGAGGCCATCACCCAAAAATGGATATGCCCCCCCAAAAAACCCAACACCTCAACGCTTCAGCTTGCGCTTATTCCGATACTGGTCAATCACCACCGCCACCACAATGATCAGCCCCTTGATAATGTCCTGGATATACGCATCCACCCCAACAAAGGTAAACCCGCTCGCCATCACCCCAAGGATCAACGCGCCAATCACCGTGCCCGTGATACGCCCGACGCCGCCCGCCAAACTGGTCCCCCCGATCACCGCCGCGGCAATCGCATCCAGCTCATACGACATGCCCATCCCAGCCTGCCCGGTAGCCGCACGTGCCGACGCCACCACACCCGCCAGCCCCGCCAGCAACCCCGCAATGCTGTAGACAATAATCAAGTGACGCTTGACGTTGATGCCCGACGTCCGCGCCGCCTGCATGTTGCCGCCGATGGCATAGGTGTACTTGCCGTACTTGGTGTAACGCAGCGCGATATGAAAGATCACCGCCACCACCAGAAAGATGATCACCGGCATCGCGCCATGGCCGATGGCCGTGTACGAGTCAGACAGCATGCTCACCGGCTGGCCTTCGGTGTAATAACGCGCCAGGCCACGGGCCGAGACCATCATGCCCAGGGTTGCGATAAACGGCGGAATGCCAGTCACCGCGATGATGCTGCCGTTGATAGCCCCCGCCAACAACCCGACACCCAACCCCATCGCCACCGGGATCCACACCGGCAAATCGGTCAGGCTTGGAAATACCGCGCGCGAAAAGTCGGAAGTCTGCGCCAAACTCGCAGCGATCATCGCCGACAGCGCCAGCACCGAGCCGGATGAGAGGTCGATACCCGTGGTGATGATCACCTGGGTCACGCCAATCGCCAGCAGGCCAATAATCGATACCTGCAAAATCATCAGCACCAGGCGCTGGGAGTTCATCAGGAAGCTCTGGTCACGCACGATCCAGCCGAACACTTCAAACACCAGGCCGATGCCGATCAGCACCAGAAAAATGCTCAGTTCGGTAGGCAAGCGTCGACGGTGCTTGACCGGGGCCGTGGCAGGCTTGTTGTCTGTTATTGCGTTCATAGCCAATCACCTTCTTATTCTGTGTTCAGTGGACTACGGTCATCCCGGAAGCCAGCTGCATGACTTTTTCCTGGGTCGCGTCGGCGCGGTCCAAGGTGCCCATCAGATCGCCTTCGTGCATCACCATCACCCGGTCGCTCATGCCCAGCACTTCAGGCAGCTCCGAAGAAATCATGATCACCGCCATGCCTTCGCTGGCAAGGAAGGAGATCAAGCGATAGATCTCGGCCTTGGCGCCAACGTCGATGCCACGGGTGGGCTCATCGAGGATCAGCAGCCGCGGGTTGGTCATCAGCCAGCGGGCCAGCAAGGCTTTCTGCTGGTTGCCGCCGGACAACGTGTCGATGCACTGCTCAAGGGACGGGGTTTTCACCCGCAGCTTCTTGCACATGTCTTCGCACAGTGCGCGCAGGGCTTTCTGCTGGATAAAACCGTTGCCCGAATAGTGCGGCAGCACGGCCATCTCCATGTTTTCCAGCACCGACAGGCACGGAAACAGACCGCTGAGCTTGCGGTCTTCGGTCAACAACGCAAAACCTTTCTCGATGGCCATGTGCGGGTCGGTGATACGCACCGGCTTGCCGTCGAGGGTGATTTGCCCGCCGCTGCTTGGGGTAATGCCGAAAATGGTTTCCGCCACGTTGGTGCGGCCCGAGCCCATCAGCCCGGCGATGCCGAGGATTTCACCGGCATGCAGGTCAAAGGACACGCCCTTGAACACCCCGTCCAGGCGCAGGTCGCGCACCGACAGCAGCAACTCGCCGATCGGCGTTTCGCGCACCGGGAACAACTGGCTCAATTCGCGGCCGACCATCATCGAGATCAGGCTGTCGCTGTTCATGCTGTCGGCGCGTTGCAGGCCGATGTACTGGCCGTCGCGGAACACCGCCACTTCATCAGCGATGGCAAACACTTCGTTCATTTTATGCGTGATGTAGACGATGCCTTTGCCCTGTGACTTGAGGTCGGCAATGATCGAAAACAGGTGGGCCACTTCCTTGTCGGTAATGGCCGATGTCGGTTCATCCATGATCAGGATGTCAGAGTCGTAGGACACCGCCTTGGCAATCTCGACCATCTGCCGTTCGGCGATGCTCAGGTTGCCCACGTGTTCTTCGGGGTCCAGGTTGATGCGCAGGCGTGCCAGCAATTCGGCGGTGCAGCGGTGCATTTCGCGGTGGTTGACCATGTGCAGGCTGTTGAGTTGCTCGCGGCCGATCCAGATGTTCTCGGCGATGCTCATGTGCGGCATCAGGTTGAGTTCCTGGTGGATCATCGCGATCCCCGCTTTCTGCGCCGCCAACGGCGTTTCAAACACAATCGGCTTGCCACGCAGGCGGATTTCCCCGGCGTCAGGCTGATAAATGCCGGCGATGATCTTCATCAGCGTCGACTTGCCCGCACCGTTCTCACCCATCAGCGCCAGCACGGAACCGGGGCGCACCCGCAGTTGCACATCGGCCAGGGCCACGACGCCGGGAAAGCCTTTGCTGATGTTGACGATTTCCAGCAGGTAGGGTTCTTCCAGCAGCGCGGGCTGGACGCCGGGAGGTTGCGAGACAGTGGCTTGAGCGAGCATATCGGGTACTCCATCAGCAGGGCGACCGTGGCCGCCCTGCCCGCTTATTGTTGTTATGAAGGGCTACTTGAAATCTTTGACGTTGTCCGGGGTGATCAGCTGGAACGGGATCACCACGTTCTGCTCGATGGGTTCGTTCTTGGCCATCTTGCGCGCCGTTTCCACCGACTTGTCCGCCTGGCCCTTGGCATCCTGGAAGGCCGACACCGTCATGTCACCCTTGGTGATCGCGTTCAAGCCGTCCGGCGTGCCATCGACACCCGCAATCAATACGCCTTTCTTGCCCGCCGACTTCAGCGCCATGGACGCGCCGATCGCCATCTCATCATTGTTGGCCAGCACCGCATTGAATTCGCGGCCCTGGGTCAGCCAATCGTTGACCAGGGTCATGCCCTTGTCACGCAACCAGATACCAGTCTGCTCTTGTTCGATCTTGATGCCCGGGTACTTAGTCAGGACTTCCTTCACACCCTTGGTGCGGTTGGTGGTGGAGTTGTTCGCCAGGTCACCCAGCAGGATCACAATGTTGCCCTTGCCGCCGAGCTTTTCGGCGATGTACTGCATTTGCAGTTTGCCGGCTTCGACGTCGTTGGAAACCACCGCCGCGACGCCCGCAGGCAATGTCGGGCTGTCAGGACGACGGTTGACGAACACCAGCGGGATTTTCGCCGCGGTGGCGGCCTTGATGATGTTGGCCGTCGACGCGGTGTCCACCGGATTGACGATGATCGCGTCGACATTCTGGCTGATGAAGTTCTCGACCTGGCTCAGTTGCTTGACCACGTCGGCACGGGCGTCTTCAAACTGCAGCTGCACGCCGTCACCCTTGGGATAGGACTTGGCTTGCTTGTCCATGTCTTCACGCAGGTAGGTCAGGAAGGTGTCATCGAAGGCGGACATGCTCACGCCTATCTTGAGGTCAGCAGCCGAGGCGACACCGCTGGCGAGCAGCATGGAAAGGGCCAGCGCGGTAAAACGGATCGGGGTCTTCATGAACGGTCTGTCTCCACATTCTTGTTGGTTTTGTTGGACGTTACGTTGGTCAGAGCGGGCCTTGCGACGTCGACAGTCGAACAATCGGTGCGCCTGGAATGCAGCAGACCAGGGCGCCTTTGTTTTCGACGCACAGCACATTAAGGAAGGAGAAGTAAAACGGCCGGGCGCGGGGCAGACCGCGTGGCGTATGGGCAGGGCGTAAAACTCGCAGTACAGCGTTGAAGATTTTCATCTGACGGTACCTGGTTGTTTTTGATCTTGTTTTTGTTGAGCCGTGCGAATCGAGTCCGAACGTACTTTATGC
>NZ_JBARTQ010000231.1:0-2657 GCF_049645325.1 Pseudomonas sp.
ATCAGTATCAGAGGCTTTGACTGACCCACCGCTTTCGCGAGCAAGCCCGTTCCCACATTCGTGTCCCGCGCATTCTGGAGTTTTGTGTGTCGAAACTATTCGCTGCACAAAATTTTCACATCTTTTCCAAGACAATTCGCCGGTTTTATGGCTTTGCCAAGGCTCTAACTTAAGGGCCATTAACGGCAGGGCGGTGGCGCACGTTCAGTAATTAATAGCGTTGATGCCATTGATCGGGCACCATTTGCGCCACCGCGTTAACCGCCTACCCCAGCCTGCCTGGGCGAGGGACGGACGCCACTGCATTATTTCGTAACTTAAACTTCCAATGGGTCCTGAAACGACATGGCAAACCCGGACGCCCTGAGTCAGCAGCGAGCTTCTAATCGCCTGCTGCAACCGACCGTCAAATCCCATCTGGCGTACACACTGCTCTGCGCACTGGTCATGATGGTGATGTTCTCCCTGCTGCGCCTGGCGCTGCTGGTCTACAACCGCGAGATGATCCTCGACACGCCAGCCTCGACTTTCCTGGAAGCGTTCGCCAACGGCCTGCGCCTGGATATTCGCCTGGTGATGTACGTGCTGGTCCCGCTGCTGCTGGCCTTGTTCAGCGTGCGGGCCATGGCGGCGCGGGGTTTCTTCCGCTTGTGGCTGACCGTCGCGTCCAGCATCGCGCTGTTTTTGGGCCTGATGGAAATGGACTTCTACCGCGAGTTCCACCAGCGCCTCAACGGCCTGGTCTTCCAGTATGTAAAGGAAGACCCGAAAACCGTGATGAGCATGCTCTGGTACGGTTTCCCGGTGGTGCGTTACCTGCTGGCCTGGGCCGTGGGCACGCTGATCCTGAGCATCGCCTTTAAAGGCGCCGACCGTGCGACGCGCCCACGTGGCCCGTTCAGCGGCGGCAGCATCGGCACCCGCCAGGTGGCGCCGTGGTACACCCGCATCGCGGTGTTCGCGGTCTGCCTGCTGATCGCCGTGGTCGCCATCCGTGGCACCCTGCGCCAGGGCCCGCCGCTGCGTTGGGGTGATGTCTACACCACCGATTCGAACTTCGCCAACCAGTTGGGCTTGAACGGCACCTTGTCGCTGATCGCGGCGGCCAAGTCGCGCTTTTCCGAAGAGCGTTCCAACATCTGGAAAGCCACCCTGGACCAACCGCTGGCCACCCAGACCGTGCGTGACATGCTGGTGTTGCCGCAGGAAAAACTGGTCGATACCGACACCGCCGCCGTGCGCCGTGACTACACGCCACCCGCCGAGAAAACCCTGCCGATCAAGAACGTCGTCGTCATTTTGATGGAAAGCTTTGCCGGTCACTCGGTCGGCGCATTGGGTCGCCCGGGCAACATCACGCCGTACTTCGACAAGTTGTCCAAGGAAGGCCTGCTGTTCGACCGCTTCTTCTCCAACGGCACCCACACCCACCAGGGTATGTTTGCCACCATGGCCTGCTTCCCGAACCTGCCGGGTTTTGAATACCTGATGCAGACCCCGGAAGGCAGCCACAAGCTGTCGGGCCTGCCGCAGTTGCTCAGCGCGCGCAAGTTTGACGACGTGTATGTCTACAACGGCGACTTCGCCTGGGACAACCAGTCGGGCTTCTTCAGCAACCAGGGCATGACCAACTTCATCGGGCGCAACGACTTCGTCAACCCGGTGTTCTCCGACCCGACATGGGGCGTGTCCGACCAGGACATGTTCACCCGTGGTCTGGAAGAGTTGAAGGCCCGCGAAGGTGGCAAGCCGTTCTATGCCTTGCTGCAAACCCTGTCCAACCACACGCCGTATGCGTTGCCGACGCCACTGCCGGTCGAGAAAGTCACCGACCGTGGCAGCCTAAACGAGCATTTGACGGCCATGCGTTACTCCGACTGGGCGCTGGGCCAGTTCTTTGAAAAGGCCCGTAAAGAGCCGTACTTCAAGGAAACCCTGTTCGTGATCGTGGGCGACCACGGCTTCGGCAACGAGCAGCAGATCACCGAAATGGACCTGGGCCGCTTCAACGTGCCGATGCTGATGATTGCGCCGGGCATGCAGGAAAAATTCGGCGAGCGTGACCACACCGTGGGCACCCAGATCGACATCGTGCCGACCATCATGGGCCGTTTGGGCGGCGACACCCTGCACCAGTGCTGGGGTCGCGACCTGCTGAACCTGCCGGAAGGCGACAAAGGCTTTGGCGTGATCAAGCCGTCTGGCAGCGACCAGACCGTGGCTTTGGTCACTGCAGACCGCATTCTGGTTCTGCCCAAGGAAATGCCGCCGAAGCTGTGGGAATACGAGCTGGGCGCCGAGCCCACCGGCAAAGTGATTCCTGAATCGCCGGATGAAGCGGTGCTCAAGCAGAAACTTGAATCGTTCCTGCAGACCGCGACCAAGAGCCTGTTGGATAACACTGCGGGTGTTATCGACGGCAAGCCAGACTAAATAAGCGGCAATAAAAAAGAGGCCTCAATGAGGCCTCTTTTTTTATCCGGTGTTTATATCCGGCCGAGCAACAGCAGTACCACCAGTACTACCAATACGACGCCTAGAATACCCGATGGGCCATAGCCCCAATTACGTGAGTGCGGAAATACTGGCAAACCGCCTACCAGCAGCAGGATCAGGATAATGATCAGAATGAGGCTCATGGTTTCTTCCTTATAGGC
>NZ_JBARTQ010000232.1:0-3092 GCF_049645325.1 Pseudomonas sp.
CGCGAATGCAGTGTGTCAGCTGATAGATTCATTGGCTGATACACCGTATTCGCGAGCAAGCCCGCTCCCACATTTTTTTGATCGGGTTTCAATCCAGCAGGCGAGTGATGGCCCGCACAATCATCTCGACCTCTTTTGCATCCAGCGTCAGCGGCGGCAGCAGGCGGATGATCTTGCCGCGTGTCACGTTGATCAACAGCCCATGCTCGTGGGCTGCACGCTGGGCCAGGTCGCGATACGGGCGGGCCAGTTCGATACCGATCATCAAGCCCTGCCCGCGAATCGCCACTACCTGAGGGTGCTCCTCCAACTCCATGCGCAGCCGCGCCAGCAACTGCGCACCTTGTTGCGCCGCGTTCTGCAGCAGCCCCTGTTGTTCAACAATCTCCAGCACCGTGCAACCCACACGGCAGGCCAACGGGTTGCCGCCGAAGG
This sequence comes from Pseudomonas sp., assembly GCF_049645325.1. GTDB lineage: Bacteria > Pseudomonadota > Gammaproteobacteria > Pseudomonadales > Pseudomonadaceae > Aquipseudomonas. The sequence goes on from NZ_JBARTQ010000232.1 coordinate 436, forward strand.
TGCTGCCGTGGCTGCCCGGCGTGAACAAACGGGCCACCGCGTCGCGCGCCAGGCAAGCGCCGATGGGCACGCCGTTGCCGAGGCCTTTGGCCAGGGTCATCACGTCCGGCACGATGCCTTCATGCTCAAAGGCGAACCAGGCGCCGGTGCGGCCGATGCCGGTCTGGATTTCATCCAGCATCATCAGCCAGCCGTGGCGTGTGCAGTGATCGCGCAGGGCTTTCAGATAGCCAGGCGGCGCAGGCAGCACGCCACTTTCGCCCTGGATCGGCTCCAGCAACACAGCGGCAATGCGCGCGCCGAACTGTTGAGTGAGGGCCTCCAGCGCGGCCAAATCACCAAAGCGCACTTTGAGAAAATCCCCCGGTAACCGTTGGAAACCCAGGCGTACCGACGGCCCATCGCTGGCCGCCATGGTGCCGAGGGTGCGCCCGTGAAAGGCGTTTTCCATCACCACCACCAACGGTTCTTCAATGCCCTTTTTCCAACCGTGCAGCCGCGCCAGTTTCAACGCCGTCTCGTTGGCCTCGGCGCCGGAGTTATTGAAAAACGCGCGGTCCAGGCCCGACAGCTGCGTCAGCCGTTGGGCCAGCCTTTGTTGCCAGTCGATGGTGTAGAGGTTCGAGGTGTGCAGTAACAGGCCCGCCTGCTCGCTGATGGCGGCCACCAGTTTCGGGTGGGAATGGCCCACATTGGTCACCGCCACACCGGCCACCGCGTCGAGGTATTCGCGGCCCTGCTGGTCCCACAGGCGGGTGCCCAGGCCACGGGTAAAGCTCAGGTCCGAGGGTTGATACGTGGTCATCAGGCAGGCGGCGGTCATGGTGGCAGGCTCCAGTGCATCGTTGTGATGGGAGCAGTATCGTTAGCCACCCAAGCTGGATAAACTGCGCTTTCCTGCAATGACTTTAAACCAAGGCTTGATAATGGACCTGTTCCAGGCAATGTCGGTTTACGTAAAGGTGGTCGAGACCGGCAGCATGACCGCCGCCGCCCATGAATGCGCAATGTCGACCACCATGGTCGGCAATCACCTGCGCGCGCTGGAACAACGACTGGGCGTGAGCTTGCTCAAGCGCACCACGCGCAAACAGAGCCTCACCGAATTTGGCGGACAGTATTACCAACGCTGCCTGGAGGTGCTGGGGTTGGTGGCCGACTCCGAGCGACTGGCGGAGCAGGTCCACAGCGAAACCCCCAAGGGCAGCCTGCGGATCACCGCGCCACCGGTGTTCGGCACCGAACGCCTCGTGCCGGCCTTGAGCGAATTTTCCCAGCGCTACCCGCTGATCGACCTGTACGTGGTGCTGAGCAATGAGCGGATGGACTTGGTCGACAGCGGCTTCGACGTGGCCATCCGCCTCGGCGAACTGGAAACCTTCAGCCTGATCGCCAGGCCCATGCAGGCCTACACCCTCACCCTCTGCGCATCACCCGAGTACCTGGCGCGACGAGGCACGCCGCAGACACCCGATGACCTGCGGCAACACGACTGCCTGGCGTTCGCTTACCCGGCGACCGACAACTGGCGCGACACCGACAAACTCTGGCGCATGACCGGCGAGGGCGGCGAGGTCGAGGTTCCGGTGTCGGGCTCATTGACCATCAACAGCTCGCAAGGCCTGCGCCAGGCGGCCGTGAACGGCATGGGCATCATCATGCTGGCCGACGCCCTGGTGCAACCGGACCTGGAGAGCGGCAAGCTGGTGGCCTTGTTGACCACCTATCAATTGCCTTGCCGCCCCATGCACCTGCTTTACGGCCAGGACCGATACCGTCTGCCCAAGCTGCGCGCCTTCGTGGATTTCGCCATGGAAAAGTGGGCGCGCTAGAAGGCCACGCCCAACGCCCGCAGGCGCGCTGCGGTGCGCTCGGCCGACACGTGGTGAATACCTTGCCAACCGAGCGCTTCAGCCGCCTCGATATTGCCGGCAACATCGTCGATAAACACCACTTCACGGGCCTGGATGTCCGGCAGGTGGGCGCGCACCTGGGCGAGGCTCGCGTGATAGATCGCCGGGTCAGGCTTGATCAGCTTCCATTCGCCAGACACGACGATGTCGCGTAAATACGCCAGGAACGGGTAATTGGCCCGCGCATAGGGGAAGGTTTCGGCGGACCAGTTGGTCAGCCCGAATAACGGCATGTCGGCGTGATGCAAGGCTTCGAGGATGGCCACACCGTCCGGCAATGAGCCGCGCAGCATCTCGTGCCAGCGGTCGTAATACGCCTGGATCAGGCGTTCGTGGTGCGGGTACTGCTCGATCAGGTGGCGAGTGCCTTCAGCCAGGCTGCGGCCGGCGTCCTGCTCGGTGTTCCAGGCCTGGGTGCAGACGGTGTCGAGAAAGTGTTGCCGCTCGTGTTCGTCGGCAATCAGCTGGCGGTAGAGGTGCTGCGGGTTCCAGTCAAACAGGACACCGCCGAAATCAAAAACTACTGCACGAATCGTCATCAGATCCTCCGGTAGCGTGACTGGATAGCCGCAGGAGTCTGGCAGATTAAGAACGAGGGCGGGAGCGCGAAGGAATGTAGGAGGGTTCTGCAAAGACGCACATAAAATGAGAAAGCTGGATTAATGTGGGCATCTGGCTTGGGTGGGAGCTGGCTTGCCTGCGATACAGGCACCGCGGTGTGACAGTCACACCGCAGTGATGCTA
>NZ_JBARTQ010000233.1:0-19327 GCF_049645325.1 Pseudomonas sp.
GCCGTCGGCAACGGCCTGAGCCGTGCTGCCGTCAGCGCTGACGGCAGCACGGCTCAGGCCGTTGCCGACGGCAGTACCGAGGCCGAGCCGAAGAACGCGCTGGTCACCGAAGCCAAGGGCCGAGGCCTGCGTGCGCGCAGTGCCGACTACAGCCACCTGGACTGGGTACCGCGCGAGAAGCTGACCGCAGCCCAATTGGCTGAAACCGGTCCTTACTGCTCCGGCGCCTACATCGAGCCGATTCGTCCTGGCATGAACGACAAGACGAACAAGAGCGATGCGCCGACCTTCATCGGTGCCAAGGCCTCTCGTTACGAGCAGGAACAGCAAATCGCGACCTTGGCCGGTGACGTCGTCATGCGCCAGGGCAGCATGCAGCTGGAGGCTCAGGAAGCCAGCCTGTATCAGGCCGAGAACCGTGGCGAGTTGAACGGCAACGTTCGGCTGCGCGACAACGGCGCCCTGATCGTCGGCGACCATGCCGAGGTCCAGCTCGATACCGGCGCCGCCCAGATCGACAACGCCGAATACGTGATGCACAAATCGCGTATCCGCGGTAACGCGCTGTACGCCAAGCGTGCCGAAAACGCGATCATCCGTCTCAAGGACGGTACGTACACCACCTGCGAGCCGGACAGCAACGCCTGGCAGCTCAAGGGCAACAACATCACGTTGAACCCGGCCACCGGTTTCGGTACGGCGACCAACGCGACGTTGCGGATCAAGAACATCCCGATCCTCTACACCCCGTACATCTATTTCCCGATCGACAACCGTCGTCAATCCGGCTTCCTGCCGCCGAGCTTCAGCACCGGCAGCGAAACCGGCTTCACCCTGGTTACGCCGTACTACTTCAACCTGGCGCCGAACTACGACGCCACGTTGTACCCGCAATACATGACCAAGCGCGGTTTGTTGATGGAAGGCGAATTCCGCTACCTCACCAAATCCAGCGAAGGTCAGTTCGGCGGCGCGTACCTGAACGACGACAGCGACGAGCGGAAAAAACAGACCGACTACGAAAAAACCCGCTACATGCTCAACTGGCAGCACAAGGGCGGGCTTGATTCGCGTCTGGCGACCCAGGTCGACTACACCAAGATCAGCGACCCGTTCTACTTCCAGGACTTGAAGGCTTATCAGGAAGGCATCCAGACCCAGGACTTCGTCAACCAGCAGGGTTCCGTGACCTATCGCGGCGACTCCTACCAAGCGCGCCTGAACGTTCAGGCCTACCAGCTGGCGACGATTTCCCAGATCACTCCTTATGACCGGCTGCCGCAGATCACCTTCAACGGAGCGCTGCCGTACCACCCGGGTGGCTTGAACTTTACGTATGAAACTGAGGCCGTTCGATTTGATCGGGACTTGAGAAGCGGAAACGTTCTCGACGAAAATGGCGGCCCTGTTAATGCAGATGGCACTTTCGGTGAGAAGCGACTGGACGAATATGTAACCGGCCTGACCCGTGCAAACGGTACTCGCTTGAACGTTGCTCCGGCCGTCGAGTACCCGATGAACTGGACCTACGGTTTCATTACTCCAAAGCTCAAGTATGTCTATACCAAGTACGATCTGGACTTGGATGCCAAAGGTAAGAACGACATTGCTGCTGCGCAATTGGCCGCTACTCAGCCCGGAGCCTCTCCTTATGCGGGCGGCGTATTCAATAGCTCTCAAGACCGTGCAATCCCAATTGCCAGCGTAGACAGCGGCCTTTACTTCGACCGCAATACCAACTGGTTCGGCAAAGACTATCGCCAGACCCTGGAACCGCGCGCCTTCTATCTCTATGTGCCGAACAAGGACCAGAGCGATATTCCGGTATTCGATACCAGTGAATACTCGTTCAGCTACGCTTCGCTGTTCCGCGACAACCGTTTCAGCGGTTCCGACCGGATCGGCGACGAGAACAAGCTGTCCCTTGGCTTGACTAGCCGCTGGATCGAAGAAAACGGCTTCGAGCGTCAGCGCGTGGCCATTGGACAGGCGGTGTACTTCAAAGATCGCCAGGTACAACTACCGGGCATCCTTGCCTCCGACCGTGCCGATGCACAGTCCGATGTATCGCCGGTGGCGCTGGAATACGAGTTCCGCTTCAACCGCGATTGGCGTGCCACTGCCGACTACAACTGGGACACAGAGGAACACAGCGCTCGCTCCGGCAGCGCGATGTTCCACTACCAGCCGGAAGACAACCCGAACAAGATCATCAACGTCGGTTATCGCTATCGTAACGATCAGGTCGTCTACAACCAGCTGACCGGCAAATGGCAGTTTGGTGGTGACTACGGCACCGAGGGTCAGCCGAACTTCATCAAGGATTACTACAAAATCCAGCAACACGACTTCTCGATGATGTGGCCGATCGTTCCGCAGTGGAACCTGATCACCCGCTGGCAGTATGACTATGCCCGCAACCGTACCCTGGAAGCCTTTGGTGGTTTCGAGTACGACAACTGCTGCTGGAAACTGCGCGTCATCAACCGTTACTGGGTTTCCAACGACGAATACAGCCAGATCGCCCCGCTGAACGAAAAGGGTGACCACGGGCTCTTCTTCCAGATCGTCCTTAAAGGACTCGGCGGCCTGACCGGCGCCAAGGTAGAGAGCTTCCTCGACAAAGGCATTCAAGGTTATCGTGAACGTGAAGATCAAGCTTTCTGATTGTCTGCGCCCGCTCGTGCTGGGCGCGCTGTTCCTGGGGACCGCATCGGCACACGCTGCGGTTCAACAGCTGGATAAAGTGGCGGCCATCGTCGACAACGACGTGATCATGCAGAGCCAACTGGACCAACGGGTCAAGGAAGTTCAGCAAACCATCGCCAAGCGCGGTGCTGGCGTGCCACCTACCAGCGTGCTGGAACCACAGGTTCTGGAGCGTCTGATCGTCGAGAACCTGCAACTGCAGATCGGCGATCGCTCCGGCATCCGTATTTCGGACGAAGAGCTGAACCAGGCCGTAGGCACCATTGCTCAACGCAACAACATGAGTGTTGACCAGTTCCGCGCAGCCCTGGCTCACGACGGCTTGTCCTATGAGGACGCCCGTGAGCAGATCAAGCGTGAAATGATCATCAGCCGTGTGCGTCAGCGCCGCGTGGCCGAGCGGGTTCAGGTGTCCGAGCAGGAAGTGAAGAACTTCCTGGCGTCGGACCTTGGCAAGATGCAACTCTCCGAGGAGCTGCACCTGGCCAACATCCTGATCCCTACCCCGGACAGCGCCAACGCCGAGCAGCTCAACGCCGCCGCCGCAAAAACCCAGGCTGTTTATGACCGCCTGAAAGCCGGTGCCGACTTCGCCCAGACCGCCATTGCCGTGTCCGGCAGTGACAACGCCTTGGACGGCGGTGATATGGGCTGGCGTAAAGCCGCTCAATTGCCACCACCGTTCGACCGCGAGTTGAGCGCCATGGAAGTGGGCGGCATCACTCAGCCAGCCCGTACTCCAGGTGGCTTCATTATTCTCAAGTTGCTGGCCAAACGCGGTGGCGAGACCTCGCTGAAAGACGAAGTGCATGTTCGTCACATTCTGGTCAAACCAAGCGAAATCCGCACCGAAGCACAAACCAAGGAACTGGCCCAGAAGATCTATGATCGCATCGAAGGCGGCGAAGACTTCGCCACCTTGGCCAAGAGCTTCTCGGAAGACCCGGGCTCGGCCCTCAACGGCGGCGACCTGAACTGGATCGACCCGAAAGCGTTGGTGCCTGAATTCCAGGACGTCATGGCCAAGACTCCGCAAGGCGTTCTGTCCAAGCCGTTCAAGACCCAATACGGCTGGCATGTGCTGGAAGTCCTTGGCCGTCGCGCCACCGACAACACCACTCAAGCTCGCGAGCAACAAGCACTGACCGTATTGCGTAACCGCAAGTACGACGAAGAGCTGCAAACCTGGCTGCGTCAGATCCGCGACGAAGCCTACGTGGAAAACAAGCTGCCCGCCGCCGAGCAAACAGGCGCCGATCAGGCAGCACAGTGAAACCCCAGCGTTTTGCTGTGACACCCGGCGAGCCGGCCGGCATTGGTCCAGACCTGTGCCTGCTGCTCGCCTCGCACCCCCAGCCACACCCCCTGATTGCCATCACCAGCCGCGACCTGCTCCTTGAGCGGGCCGCGCAGCTGGGTGTGGGTGTCAATCTGCTGGACGTGGCGCCGGGCAACTGGCCCGATGTGCCGGCACCGGCGGGCAGCCTGTATGTGTGGGACACCCCGCTTGCGGCCAACGTGGTTGCCGGGCAACTGAATAAGGCAAACGCGGCCTTTGTACTGGAAACCCTGACCCGCGCCGGCCAAGGCTGCATTGACGGCGACTTCGCTGGCATGATCACCGCCCCGGTGCACAAGGGTGTGATCAATGAATCCGGCATCGCCTTTTCCGGCCATACCGAATTTCTTGCCGAACTGACCCATACCGCCCAAGTCGTGATGATGCTCGCCACACGCGGCCTGCGCGTCGCCCTGGTGACGACACACTTGCCGCTGCGCGATATCGCCGACGCTATCACCGTCGAGCGCTTGGAGCGCGTTACGCGCATCCTGCACGCCGACCTGCAACAGAAATTCGGCATCGCCCAACCGCGCATCCTGGTCTGCGGGCTCAACCCGCACGCCGGCGAAGGCGGCCACTTGGGCCATGAAGAAATCGACATTATTGAACCGACATTAGAGCGTCTGCGCCGAGAAGGCATGGACCTGCGCGGCCCACTGCCTGCGGACACTCTGTTTACCCCCAAATATCTGGAGCACTGCGACGCAGTGCTGGCGATGTACCACGACCAGGGGCTGCCCGTGCTGAAGTACAAAGGCTTCGGCGCCGCCGTCAACGTCACACTGGGCCTGCCGATCATCCGCACCTCCGTCGACCATGGCACTGCCCTGGACCTGGCGGGCAGTGGCAAGATCGATACCGGCAGCCTGCACGTGGCCCTGGAAACCGCCTATCAGATGGCCGAGACCCGTATATGACTGAGCATTACCAACACCGGGCGCGCAAGCGTTTCGGGCAAAATTTCCTGCACGACGCTGGCGTGATCGACCGCATTTTGCGCTCCATCCATGCCAAGCCCGAAGACCGCCTGCTGGAAATCGGCCCGGGCCAGGGCGCATTGACCCAGGGCCTGCTTAACAGTGGCGGCCAGCTGGATGTGGTTGAGTTGGACAAGGACCTGATCCCGATCCTCAACCAGCAATTCGCCGGCATGCCCAACTTCAACCTGCACCAGGGCGACGCGCTGAAGTTCGACTTCAACAGCCTCAATGCCGCGCCCAACAGCCTGCGAGTAGTCGGTAACCTGCCGTACAACATCTCCACGCCGCTGATTTTCCACCTGCTGAACAACGCCGGGATCATCCGCGACATGCACTTCATGCTGCAAAAAGAAGTGGTTGAGCGCCTGGCGGCGGGCCCTGGTGGCGGTGACTGGGGTCGCCTGTCGATCATGGTTCAGTACCATTGCCGCGTGGAACACCTGTTCAACGTCGGCCCTGGCGCGTTCAACCCGCCGCCGAAGGTCGACTCGGCCATCGTGCGCCTGGTGCCTCACGCCGTGCTGCCGCACCCGGCCAAGGATCACAAGTTGCTGGAACGCGTGGTACGTGAGGCGTTCAACCAACGCCGCAAGACCCTGCGCAACACGCTCAAGGCCTTGCTGAGCAACGCTGAAATCGAAGCCGCCGGCGTCGATGGCAGCCTGCGCCCCGAGCAACTGGACCTGGCCGCGTTCGTGCGCCTGGCCGACCAGCTTGCCATCCAGCCTGCGCCAGCCGCGGACTAAGGCCTGCCGGGCACTAGGCCAGACAGCATGTCTGGCCTAGTGCCCTCCTCATGGCCTAGACTGATCCGCATCTGCTGTCCCCCGCTTTGCTTTTAAGGCCTCTTGCATGTCCGATCCTCGCTATCAGATCGACGTCAGCGTCGTCACCCGCTTCCTCGCGGACCAATCGCAACCTGAACACAACCGTTTCGCCTTTGCCTACACCATCACGGTGAAGAACAACGGGCAGGTGCCGGCCAAGCTGCTGTCGCGCCACTGGGTGATCACCGACGGTGACGGCCAGGTCGAGGAAGTGCGCGGGGCGGGCGTGGTGGGTCAACAACCGCTGATCGATATCGGCGCCAGCCACACCTACAGCAGTGGCACGGTGATGACCTCCAAAGTCGGCACCATGCAGGGCTCGTATCAGATGAAAGCCACGGATGGAAAGCTGTTCGACGCCATCATCGCGCCCTTCCGCCTCGCGGTGCCTGGGGCCTTGCACTGATGACGACGTACGCGGTCGGCGACCTGCAAGGCTGCCTGGAACCCCTTAAGTGCCTGCTTGAACGCGTGGCCTTTGACCCGACGCAGGACCGCCTGTGGTTGGTGGGTGACTTGGTCAATCGCGGCCCCGAGTCCCTGGAAACCCTGCGCTTCCTTTATAAGATGCGCGACGCATTGGTCTGCGTGCTGGGCAACCATGACCTGCACCTGCTGGCGGCCGGCAATAACATTGAGCGCCTGAAAAAGGGCGACACCCTGCGCGAAATCCTTGAAGCGCCTGACCGCGCCGAACTGCTCGACTGGCTTCGCCGGCAAAAACTCATGCATTACGACGAAGGCCGCAACATGGCCCTGGTCCACGCTGGCATCCCTCCCCAGTGGGCGCTGAAGAAAGCCCTCAAGTGCGCCGCCGAAGTGGAAAGCGCATTGGCTGACGACAACCTGTACACCGCCTTCTTGGATGGCATGTACGGCAACGAGCCGGTGAAGTGGGACAACGACCTCACCGGTGTGACCCGCCTGCGCGTCATCACCAACTACTTCACGCGCATGCGCTTCTGCACCGCCGAAGGCAAGCTGGACCTCAAGAGCAAGGAAGGCGCCGACACCGCGCTGCCGGGCTACAAGCCGTGGTTCGCGCACAAGGAACGCAAGACCCGTGACACGAAGATCATCTTCGGCCATTGGGCAGCCCTGGAAGGCCAATGCGACGAACCTGGCGTGTTCGCCCTCGACACCGGTTGCGTGTGGGGTGGCAGCATGACCTTGATGAACATCGACACCGGCGAGCGCCTGAGCTGCCAGTGCGAACCACCCCTTTCCGTCACACCGCAGGCCGCCGCCAAGCCCTAGGAGCCCGCCATGAGCGAATTCAAACGTATCCCTCCCGAAAAAGCCCAGAGCCTGCGCGAGCAAGGCGCCGTCGTCGTGGATATCCGCGACCAGCCTACTTATGCCGCTGCGCATATCAGCGGCGCCCAGCATCTGGACAATCACAACATTGCCGACTTCATCCGTGCCGCCGACCTCGACGCGCCGGTGATCGTGGCCTGTTACCACGGCAATTCCAGCCAGAGCGCAGCGGCCTATCTGATCAGCCAGGGCTTCTCCGACGTCTATAGCCTGGACGGCGGCTTCGAGCTGTGGCGTACGACCTATCCTGCAGAAATTGCCTCCGGCGATTCGCAATAATTTTTTTCACACCCCGCTACCCCGCGTGACGCTTGGGCTCGCGCCGTTTCTGACGAACGGCGCGGCCAAACTAATTACGCATCGCGCCTTGACCTCCCGGATTCCGAACTATCCTTAAGCGCAGGCCATCCGAATCAGGGGAGAGCCGGTACACCGGCGTGCGGGTCATCGGTAGCGTTTCAGGGTGTTCTGGGGGGAAAACGGCCATTGGCACTCGCCAATAGCTGCCAGCATCGACTGATTGATCCGGCGTCGGCTCCACGTATCGAGCGAGGTGACGACGTCATGAGTATCTTTAGCCACTTCCAACAACGCTTCGCGTCCACACAGCAGGAAGAGCTCACGCTGCAAGAGTATCTTGAGCTGTGCAAACAGGACCGCAGCACCTACGCGTCTGCCGCCGAACGTCTGCTATTGGCGATTGGTGAGCCGGAGCTGGTGGAAACCGCCAACAATTCGCGCCTGTCGCGAATATTTTCCAACAAGGTGATCCGCCGCTACCCGGCCTTTGAAGACTTCCACGGCATGGAAGAATGCATCGACCAGATCGTCTCCTACTTCCGCCATGCCGCCCAAGGCCTGGAAGAGAAGAAACAAATCCTCTACCTGCTCGGCCCCGTCGGCGGCGGCAAGTCGTCCCTGGCCGAAAAGCTCAAACAGCTGATCGAGAAGGTGCCCTTCTACGCGATCAAGGGCTCACCGGTCTTCGAGTCGCCCTTAGGGTTGTTCAACGCTACGGAAGATGGCGCGATCCTCGAAGAAGACTTCGGCATCCCTCGACGCTACCTCAACACCATCATGTCGCCTTGGGCCACCAAGCGCCTGGCCGAATTCGGCGGCGACATCAGCCAGTTCCGCGTGGTGAAACTCTACCCGTCGATCCTCAATCAGATCGGCGTGGCGAAAACCGAACCGGGCGATGAGAACAACCAGGATATTTCAGCGCTGGTCGGCAAGGTCGATATCCGCAAGCTGGAGGAATACCCACAGAACGATGCCGACGCCTACAGTTACTCGGGCGCTCTGTGCCGGGCCAACCAGGGCCTGATGGAGTTCGTGGAGATGTTCAAGGCGCCGATCAAGGTGCTGCACCCACTGCTCACCGCCACCCAGGAAGGCAACTACAACAGCACCGAAGGCCTGGGCGCGATTCCGTTCACCGGGATTCTGCTGGCCCACTCCAACGAATCGGAGTGGCACACCTTCCGCAACAACAAGAACAACGAAGCCTTCATCGACCGGATCTACATCGTCAAGGTGCCGTACTGCCTGCGCGTCAGCGATGAAATCAAGATTTACGACAAGCTGCTGTTCAACAGCTCCCTGGCCAAGGCGCATTGCGCACCCGACACCCTGAAGATGCTTGCCCAGTTCACCGTGCTGTCGCGCCTCAAGGAGCCGGAGAACTCCAACATCTACTCGAAGATGCGCGTGTACGACGGCGAAAACCTCAAGGACACCGACCCCAAGGCCAAGTCGATCCAGGAATACCGCGACACCGCGGGCGTGGACGAAGGCATGAACGGTCTGTCGACGCGCTTCGCGTTCAAGATCCTCTCCAAGGTCTTCAACTTCGACCCCCACGAAATTGCCGCCAACCCGGTGCACCTGCTCTACGTGCTGGAGCAGCAGATCGAACAGGAACAGTTCCAGGCCGAAACCCGCGAGCGCTACCTGCGCTTCCTCAAGGAATACCTGGCGCCGCGCTACATCGAGTTTATCGGCAAGGAAATCCAGACCGCGTACCTGGAGTCCTACAGCGAGTACGGCCAGAACATTTTCGACCGCTATGTGCTGTATGCAGACTTCTGGATCCAGGACCAGGAATACCGCGACCCGGAAACCGGCGAAATCCTCAACCGCGTGGCCCTCAACGAGGAACTGGAAAAGATCGAAAAACCTGCCGGCATCAGTAATCCGAAAGATTTCCGCAACGAAATCGTCAACTTCGTGCTGCGCGCCCGGGCCAACAACAACGGCAAGAACCCGACCTGGCTCAGCTACGAGAAGCTGCGGGTGGTCATCGAGAAGAAAATGTTCTCCAACACCGAGGATCTTCTGCCGGTCATCAGCTTCAACGCCAAGGCCAGCAAGGAGGACCAGCAAAAACACAACGACTTCGTCACACGAATGGTCGAGCGTGGCTACACCGACAAACAGGTACGCCTGCTTTCCGAATGGTACCTGCGGGTTCGTAAATCACAGTAAGGCAGCGACAGGCGCATGCTGCCGGGCCACGAGCCTGGCAGCTGACCGCTTGTCTCTAAGCTTCCAGCTCGCGGCTTGAAGCTTGTAACGTGAAGCTGCCCGGAGGGCTCCCCATGAGCTATGTGATCGACCGACGCCTCAATGGCAAGAACAAGAGCACGGTAAACCGCCAGCGTTTCCTGCGGCGTTACCGTGACCACATCAAAAAGGCCGTGGAGGAGGCCGTCAGCCGCCGCTCCATCACCGACATGGAGCATGGCGAGCAAATCAGCATTCCCGGACGCGACATCGACGAACCGGTGCTGCACCACGGCCGGGGCGGCAAGCAAACCGTCGTGCACCCTGGCAACAAGGAATTCACAACCGGCGAACATATCCAGCGCCCTCAAGGCGGTGGCGGCGGCAAAGGCCCTGGCAAGGCGGGCAACTCCGGCGAAGGCATGGACGAGTTCGTGTTCCAGATCACCCAGGAAGAGTTCCTCGAATTCATGTTCGAAGACCTCGAGCTCCCCAACCTGGTCAAGCGCAACCTCACCGGCACCGACACCTTCAAGACCGTGCGCGCGGGGATCAGCAACGAGGGCAACCCGTCGCGCATCAATATCATCCGCACCTTGCGCTCGGCCCATGCCCGGCGCATCGCGCTATCCGGCAGCAGCCGGGCCAAACTCAGAGACGCCAAGGAAGAGTTGGCGCGGTTGAAGCGCGAAGAACCAGATAACTTCGGCGATATTCAGCAGATTGAGGCCGAAATCGAGAAACTCAGCGCGCGCATTCATCGCGTGCCGTTCCTCGATACGTTCGACCTCAAGTACAACCTGCTGGTGAAACAACCCAACCCCAGCTCCAAGGCCGTGATGTTCTGCCTCATGGACGTGTCCGGTTCCATGACCCAGGCCACCAAGGACATCGCCAAGCGCTTCTTCATCCTGCTGTACCTGTTTCTGAAGCGGAACTACGACAAGATCGACGTAGTGTTCATTCGCCACCACACCAGCGCCCGCGAAGTGGACGAAGAAGAGTTCTTCTACTCACGGGAAACCGGCGGCACCATCGTTTCCAGCGCCTTGAAGCTGATGCAAGAGATCATGGCCGAACGCTACCCGGCCAACGAGTGGAATATCTATGCCGCCCAGGCCTCCGACGGCGACAACTGGAACGACGACTCGCCGATCTGCCGCGACATCCTCATCAACCAGATCATGCCGTTCGTGCAGTACTACACCTACGTCGAAATAACCCCCCGTGAGCACCAGGCGCTGTGGTTCGAATACGAGCGTATCGGCGAAGCGTTTGCCGACACCTTCGCCCAGCAGCAACTGGTCTCGGCCGGCGATATCTACCCGGTCTTCCGTGAACTCTTCCAGCGCAGGTTAGTGACATGACCGCCAAAAAAGAGCATAAGCGCCAACCCATTTCCACGGGGTCCGAATGGACCTTCGAACTGATCCAGGCCTATGACCGGGAAATCAGCCGCATCGCGGCGGGTTATGCCCTGGACACCTACCCCAACCAGATCGAAGTGATCACCGCCGAACAGATGATGGATGCCTATGCGTCGGTCGGCATGCCCTTGGGCTATCACCATTGGTCCTACGGCAAACACTTCCTCAGCACCGAAAAGTCCTACACACGCGGGCAGATGGGCCTGGCGTACGAGATCGTGATCAACTCCGACCCGTGCATTGCCTATCTGATGGAAGAAAACACCATCTGCATGCAGGCGCTGGTGGTGGCGCACGCCTGCTACGGGCATAACAGCTTTTTCAAGGGTAACTACCTGTTCCGCACCTGGACCGATGCCAGCTCGATCATCGACTACCTGGTGTTCGCCAAGCAGTACATCATGCAATGCGAGGAGCGCCACGGCATCGACGCGGTGGAGGACTTGCTCGACTCCTGCCACGCCCTGATGAACTACGGGGTCGACCGCTACAAACGGCCTTATCCGATTTCTGCCGAAGAAGAACGCCTGCGCCAGAAGGAACGCGAGGAGCACCTGCAGAAGCAGATCAACGACCTGTGGCGCACCATTCCTAAAAAAGCCGGCAAAAACAGCGACAAGGACAATGCACGCTTCCCCGCCGAACCTCAGGAAAACATCCTGTATTTCCTGGAAAAACACGCACCGCTGCTGGAGCCTTGGCAACGAGAAATCGTGCGCATTGTGCGCAAGATCGCGCAGTATTTTTATCCACAGCGCCAGACCCAGGTGATGAACGAAGGCTGGGCAACGTTCTGGCACTACACCTTGATGAATGACCTGTACGACGAAGGCCTGGTCACTGACGGCTTCATGATGGAGTTCCTCACGTCCCACACCAGCGTGGTGTTCCAGCCGGGTTTCGACAGCCCGTATTACAGCGGCATCAACCCTTATGCACTGGGCTTTGCGATGTACCGCGACATTCGGCGAATGTGCGAGCACCCCACCGAGGAAGACCGTCGCTGGTTCCCGGAAATCGCCGGCAGCGATTGGCTGTCGACCATCAAGTTCGCCATGAGCAGCTTCAAGGACGAGAGCTTCATCCTGCAGTACCTCTCGCCCCAAGTGATCCGCGACCTCAAGCTGTTCAGCATCATGGATGACGACCTTAAGGATGACCTGGTGGTGCCGGCTATTCACGATGAACCGGGCTACCGCACCATCCGTGAAACCCTGGCAGCGCAGTACAACCTCGGCAACCGTGAGCCTAACGTGCAGATTCACAGCATCGATGTGCGCGGCGACCGCTCACTGACGCTGCGCCACCAGCAGCACGACCGCAAACCGCTGGGCGAATCAACCGAGGAAGTGCTCAAGCACCTGCACCGGCTGTGGGGCTTCGACATCCACCTGGAAACCCTGCAGGGCGACCAAGTGATGAAGACCCACCATGTACCGCCACGCACCGACCACAACGACAACGACTACGGCCGCCTGGACCTGGCCGTCGTGCATCTCTGAAACAGCAAAGCCTCCATTGGTCAGGCACAGGCGGTATCCTGTGCCGCTAATGGAGGCTTTTTCATGAAAATCTACACAGTCGGCGGCGCGGTGCGTGACCGCCTGCTCGGCATCAAGGTTACCGACATAGACCGCGTCGTGGTGGGCGCCACCACCGAAGAAATGCTCGCCAAAGGCTACAAGCCGGTCGGCGCGGATTTCCCGGTGTTCCTGGACCCGAAAAACGGCGACGAGTACGCCCTTGCCCGTACCGAACGCAAAAGTGGCCGGGGTTATGGCGGCTTTGTGTTTCACGCCAGCCCCGAGGTCACGCTGGAAGAGGACCTGATTCGACGCGACCTGACCATCAACGCCATGGCGCAAGACGACGACGGCAACTTGACCGACCCTTACAACGGCAAAGTCGATCTTGAAGCGCGTATTTTGCGCCACGTTTCCCCCGCGTTCGCCGAAGATCCGCTCCGTGTATTGCGCGTTGCGCGCTTCGCCGCCCGTTACGCTTCTCTCGGCTTTAGCGTCGCGCCAGAAACGTTAGAGCTGATGCGTCAACTGAGCGAATCGGGCGAGCTGGAAGCCCTCACCCCGGAGCGCAGCTGGAAGGAAATCTCCCGCGCACTGATGGAAGATCAGCCTCAAGTGTTTATCCAGGTGTTGCGCGACTGCCATGCGCTGAAAACCCTGATCCCGGAAGTGGACGCCCTGTTCGGTGTGCCGCAACCCGCCGCCCATCACCCTGAAATCGACACCGGCATACACACCCTGAGTGTGCTGGAACAGGCGGCCCTGCATCAGCAACCGCTTACCGTGCGCTGGGCCTGCCTGCTGCATGACGTCGGCAAAGGCCTGACGCCTGTGGATAAGTTGCCGCAGCATATCGCCCACGAACACACGGGTTTGAAGCTGATCAAGGCGGTCAACGAACGCTTCAAAGTGCCGAGGGACTGCCAGGAACTGGCGCTGCTGGTCGGCCAATATCACACCCACGGCCATCGCGCGCTGGAACTCAAAGCCTCGACATTGCTGGAGCTTCTGCAGAGTTTTGACGTGTACCGTCGCCCGCAACGCTTTGAAGAGTTTGTGGTGGCGTGCGAAATGGATGCGCGGGGTCGCAAAGGCCTGGAGCAAAGAAGTTATCCACAAGCGGATTACTTGCGCGGCGCAGCGAAAGCGGCCCGCGAGGTGCCCGTGGCGCCACTGCTGGAAAAAGGCTTCAAAGGCCCGGAACTGGGCGAGGCGCTCAAGCGCGAACGGCTCAAGGCGCTGAAGGCCTACAAGGAACAACGCGCCCTATAGGAGCGCGCCTGGCGTGAGTTGCCGGCCCTGCCATTCAAAACCGACGGGCGCCAGCACCTGGTCGATCTGTGCATCACGCCACAGCTCGGCCAGGGTCTTGCCCGCCTCTGGATGCACACGGTCCGGTGCCATCAGCGACAGCGGCCATAACACAAAGGCGTTTTTCAGAATCTCTGCGCGCGGCAGGATCAAACCGTCGAAATTCCCTACCAGCTCGCCATACAGCAGCACGTCGATATCCAGCGGCAACCCTTTACGGTCCGGGGCATAGCGGCCATTGTCGGCCTCGATGAATTTCAGGCGCCGGTCCAACTCCATCAATGGCAGCTCGGTATACGCCGACACCACCAGGTTGAAGAACGGCCCGCTCTTGATGCCCACCGGCTGGCTTTCAAACACCGCCGAGCAGCGCACGTCAGTCAAGAAACTCGCCAACGCATCCAGACCGGCACACAGATGACGCTCGCGTTCGATATTGCTGCCAAGGCCGAGGTAAACCTGAGTTAGCGACATCCGCGCTCGATCTCCACGCCCACGCCCTTGGCAGCCGGCACGGCCCCTGGCTTGGTCAATTTGAGGTGCAGCCAGGGAATCTGGAATTCGCGCATCAGCACTTCGGCCAGGCGCTCGGCGAAAGTTTCCACCAATTGGTACTGGGATTGTTCGGCAAAGGCCTGGATACGCGTGGACACGCTGGCGTAATCCAGCGCCAGGGTCAGGTCGTCACCGGCCGCGGCCGGGCGGTTGTCCCAGGCGAAGCTCAGGTCCAGGCGCAGGCATTGCTTGATGCCGCGCTCCCAGTCGTAGGCCCCGATCACGGTGTCGACTTCCAGGCCTTCGATAAACACTCTGTCCAAGCACTCTTCTCCGCAGCACGACAAGGGCGCGATGCCCCGTTAGAATCAGGGCGTCCTCGCCCGGAATAGTTAGCATGTTTTGGTCACTGGCGATTCTCGCCTACCTGCTCGGCTCGCTGTCCTTCGCCATTTTGCTCAGCCGCCTGACGGGAAATCCCGACCCGCGAATGAGTGGCTCAGGCAATGCCGGCGCCACCAATATGTTGCGCCTGACCGGCAAGAAACTCGCCGTACTGACGCTGTTGGGCGACGTCTGCAAGGGCTTGTTGCCCGTGCTGATCGCCAGCCTTGCCGGCCTGTCCCTGCAACAGCAGGCCTGGGTGGGCGTGTGCGCCGTCCTGGGCCATCTGTTTCCGCTGTACTTCCGCTTTCGCGGCGGCAAAGGCGTTGCCACGGCAGCCGGCATGTTGCTGGGGATTTACCCCCCGGCGGCCTTGCTGGCCGTGCTGGCTTGGCTGTTGACGTTCTACCTGACCCGCACCAGCTCATTGGCCGCGCTGATCGCCACACCGCTCACCCTGCCGTTGCTGGCCTGGCAGGAACCGGCGGCGCTGGTGCCGATGAGCGTGCTCACGCTGCTGATCGTCTGGCGCCACCGCGGCAATTTACGCGACCTGTTTGCCGGGCGCGAACGGCATTTTTAAATACCTTCGATGAGCCCGGCTCACATTGAGCGCCTACAACGGCGACAACTGCTCCATCGGCCAGCGTGCCTGCACGCTGATCGCCAGGCTCTCATGCTGCCCGGCCTGCAGCCGCTGACAACCGGCATACGCGATCATCGCGCCGTTGTCGGTGCAGAACTCGGGGCGCGCATAAAACACATCGCCCTTCATATCGCCGAGCATTTTTTCCAGCGAAGTGCGCAGGGCCTTGTTGGCGCTGACGCCGCCAGCGATCACCAGGCGCTTCATACCAGCCTGCTTGAGGGCTCGCTTGCACTTGATGGTCAAAGTCTCCACCACGGCCTGCTGGAACGCCAGCGCGATGTCGCAACGGGCTTGATCACTGTCGTCTCCGGCGCTGACGCTTTGCTGCCAGGTGTTCAGCGCTGAGGTTTTCAGGCCGCTGAAGCTGAACATCAAGCCTGGGCGATCGCACATCGGCCGCGGGAAGGTGTAGCGGCCCGGCGTGCCCTTTTCGGCCAGTTTGGCGATTTCCGGACCACCCGGATAATTGAGGCCCATCATCTTCGCGGTTTTGTCGAATGCCTCGCCGGCGGCGTCGTCCAGGGATTCGCCCAAAAGCGTGTATTGACCGATTCCATCGACCTGAACCAGCTGCGTATGGCCGCCCGAAACCAACAAAGCGACGAACGGGAACTCTGGTGGTGTTTTTTCCAGCATGGGCGCCAGTAAATGGCCTTCCATGTGGTGCACACCAAGGGCTGGAATACCCCAGGCAAATGCCAGCGCCTGGGCGCAAGAAGCCCCCACCAGCAGGGCTCCGACCAATCCAGGGCCCGCGGTATAGGCGATGGCGTCGATCTCGGTCGGCACGCATCCGGCCTCGTCCAGCACCTGGCGAATCAACGGCAGCATGCGCTTGACGTGATCACGGCTGGCGAGCTCCGGCACCACGCCGCCATAGGCACGGTGCAGGTCGATCTGACTGAACAGTGCATCGGCCAAAAGCCCGCGTTCACTGTCGTAAAGTGCGACACCGGTTTCGTCGCAGGAGGTTTCAAGTCCCAGTACTAGCATGGGTTTGCGCCTTGTAGAGGCTGAATTCGAAGGCGCGCATAATAGTCGTCACTCCCCCTCCCGACTAGCGGTTTTCGATCAGAGGCTTTGCATTCCGGGCAATGAGGGGTTAACATCCGCAACCCTTAAAAACCGACGACCTCAGCCGCGAATTTTTTGCGACGAGAACGTTGATCCCGGTAATGAAAGAAGGTAGCTCTGGATGCCAGCCGTCAAAGTTAAAGAGAACGAACCCTTCGACGTAGCTCTGCGTCGTTTCAAGCGCTCCTGCGAAAAAGCCGGTGTACTGGCTGAAGTTCGTAGCCGCGAATTTTACGAGAAGCCAACTTCTGAGCGTAAGCGCAAGGCAGCAGCCGCTGTTAAGCGTCACGCTAAGAAAGTTCAGCGCGAACAGCGCCGCGCCGTTCGTCTGTACTAATACACAGACGTTCGTAGCAAGCTTCTGCCAAGCCCGGCCCTCAGCCGGGCTATTGGCATTTGCGGTAATCGCTTGATGCTTCACTGTTGACGCCGCAGATGCGACCGAAACAACTGCTTCACACGTCAGGACTGGCTCTTTTGCCAGCGGTGCACGTCTCTTCTGACGAGCCTAACAAGGCTACGGACGAGCACACTCATTCTGTAAGCAGCCGATCAACAGGTCGACTGTGCCCATCAATGCGCTTCCGAGGCCATCACTGGCCAAACACCGGACGCCAGGGCAACATTTCTGCGCCGGGCACTGATAGAAACTAACGTCAGTGAATGTTCGGCAGATACACTTCCTGACAGCCCAAGCAGACGATTGATGGTCAAGCCGCCGACACCTGCGCTTGAACGCGTCACGGGCCCGTATTTACACGCAGTGATGACGAGAACGCCATGGCCGGGCTAATTCCCCAGAGCTTTATTGACGACCTTCTGAACCGCACCGACATCGTCGATGTTGTCAGCTCGCGCGTGCAATTGAAAAAAGCCGGCAAGAACTACACCGCCTGCTGCCCGTTCCACAAAGAGAAAACCCCGTCGTTCAGCGTCAGCCCCGACAAGCAGTTCTATTACTGCTTCGGCTGCGGCGCGGGCGGCAATGCCCTCGGCTTTCTCATGGACCACGACAACCTGGACTTCCCCCAGGCTATCGAGGACCTGGCGAAAGCCGCCGGCATGGAAATTCCCCGCGAAGAAAGTGGCCGCCCGCATAAACCGCGCCAGCCTACCGACTCGCCGCTGTACCCGCTGCTGACGGCCGCTGCCGACTTCTATCGTCAGGCACTTAAAAGCCATCCGCAGCGCAAGGCCGCCGTTGATTACCTCAAGGGCCGCGGCCTCACCGGCGAAATCGCCCGCGACTTCGGCCTCGGGTTCGCTCCGCCGGGCTGGGACAACCTGTACAAGCACCTGAGCAGCGACACCCTCCAGCAAAAAGCCATGATCGACGCCGGCCTGCTGGTGGAAAACGCCGAAACCGGCAAGCGCTACGACCGCTTCCGCGACCGCGTGATGTTCCCGATCCGCGACAGCCGTGGCCGCATCATCGCCTTCGGCGGACGGGTATTGGGCGACGACAAGCCCAAGTACCTGAACTCCCCGGAAACGGCAGTGTTCCACAAAGGCCAGGAGCTCTACGGCCTGTTCGAGGCACGCAAGAACAATCGCAACCTCGATGAAATCATCGTGGTCGAAGGCTACATGGACGTGATCGCCCTCGCCCAACAAGGCTTGCGCAATGCCGTGGCGACCCTCGGCACCGCGACCAGCGAAGAACATTTGAAACGGCTGTTTCGCGTGGTACCCAGCGTGCTGTTCTGTTTCGACGGCGACCAGGCAGGCCGCAACGCCGCCTGGCGCGCCCTCGAAGCCACGCTGTCGAGCCTGCAGGACGGGCGCCGCGCGCGCTTTCTGTTCCTGCCCGAAGGCGAAGACCCGGACACCCTGGTGCGCTCCGAAGGCACCGACGCGTTCCGTGCGCGCATCAATCAACACGCACAACCGCTGGCGGATTACTTCTTCCAGCAACTGACCGAAGAAGCCGACCCGCGCTCCCTTGAAGGCAAGGCGCACATGGCCACCCTCGCGGCGCCATTGATCGACAAGGTTCCTGGCGCCAACTTGCGCACCCTGATGCGCCAGCGACTGCTGGAAATCACCGGGTTAAGCGGCGAAGCGGTCAGCCAGCTGGTGCACAGCGCGCCTCAAAGCGCGCAGCCCGCTTACGACCCAGGCATGGATTACGACGCCATGCCAGACTATTCCGACTTCCACCAACCGCAGGACGCCTACGCGCCCCAGCAGGAGTGGACACCGAAGAAGCCCGGCGCCGGCGGCAAGAAATGGGACAAGAAACCCTGGAGCAAGAACGGCAAGCGCGGCGATCGCGACGAGCCTTATGCGCCACGCACGCCAGTGGCGGTAGAAGCGCCGACATTGATTGCGTTGCGAACACTTATCCACCACCCGCAATTAGCGGGAAAGGTTGAAAGTGCCGATCATTTTGCCAATGCGAGCAACACCTATGCTCAGGTACTGATCGCCTTGATCGAGGCGGTACAGAAAAATCCTAAGCTAAACTCAATTCAGTTGATGGCGCGCTGGCATGGCACCGAACAAGGTCGCTTGTTGAAAGCACTTGCAGAAAAGGAGTGGCTAATTGACGGCGACAACCTTGAACAACAGTTTTTAGACACCATTACTAGGTTATCCGCGGGCCAGCATACGCAGACCCTCGATGACCTGATCAAGCGAGCAAGGCAGCCGGGATTATCGGCTGAAGAGCAAATTCAGATAGCAAAACAGATGCGCGACCTCTTAAAACAGAATGTTTCCGCATCAAACCCGACCTCAGCTGGCGTGTGAGGTCATAGCTCGGGTATAATCCTCGGCTTGTTT
>NZ_JBARTQ010000234.1:0-2406 GCF_049645325.1 Pseudomonas sp.
CCACCATCAATCCCGCCCCAACCCCCATGGCCGCCAGAAACAACGGATACGACACCCACCAAGGCGTCCCCGCCGTCATCATGCTGAACTCCGACATCCCTCCCACGCTGGCAATCAAGTTGAGCGGCAGAAACACCACGTTGATCAACGTCAGCTTGCGCAGCAGATTATTCATGCTGTTGTTCATCAAATTACCGCGCGCGTCAATCAACCCGGAAAACACGTTGGAGTAGATTTCCGCCTGCTTGTAGCACTGGTGATTTTCAATGATCAGGTCGTCGATCAGCCCCAACACCTCAGCACTGAAATGCGCCTTCTCAGCGTGATTACGCAACCGCGACAGCACCGCGCCGTTGCTGTGCAGCGCGTTGATGTAATAGATCAGGCTCTCGCTGAGGCTGAACATCTGCATCAGGTGATGGTTGCTCATCGACGCGTTGAACTGCTGCTGCAGCTCCCGCGCAACCAGCTTGATCACCTTCAGGTGGCCCAGGTAATGGTGGATGTTGTTGAGCAGCAGGTCGAGCAACACATCCAGCGGCGTGTGCAGCGGGCGGCGCGCGCCGAGCCCGGACAACGGGGTTTCATCGGGGGCGATCACCAGCAGGCGGTCCTGCGAAAACAACAGGCCGCAGGACGACACTTCGAACACCAGGTTGCCACCGCCGGAATAGTTTTCCGGACGTTTCCAGATCAGGAACAGGTTGTCGGGGTGAAATTCGATGCGCGAGACTTCATCAGGATCAAGCGCCGAAGCCAAGGCGTGCTCATCCAGCTTGTGGTGGTCGCGCAGCCACTCACGTTCGGCAAGGTCCGGGTTATTGAACAGCAGGATCGAGGCACTCTCCCCCGCCCCGCTGCGCAACCTTCCATCGATCAATTCAAAGCGCTGGATCATCGCGCGTCACCAGACCTGACCCTGGCGTTTCAACTCCAGCCTGCGCACAAACTCCTCCAGCACCAGCGCATACAGGTCGTCCTGCAAATAGGCGTCTTCGATACCCGCGTCCATATTCGGGTTGTCGTTGACCTCGATCACCACCACCTTGTCGCCGGATTGCTTGAGGTCCACGCCATACAGGCCGTCGCCGATCAGGTTGGCGGTTTTCACCGCCAGCTCCACCACCGCCTTGGGCGCTTCGTGAACCGCCAGGGTGCGGCATTCGCCGTTGATGTCCTGGCCGATGGCCTTGTGGTTGTAGATCTGCCAATGGCCCTTGGACATGAAGTACTGGCAGGCAAAGATCGGCTTGCGGTTAAGCACGCCAATGCGCCAGTCGTACTCGGTGTAGAAAAATTCCTGGGCCAGCAGCAGCACTGAGTGCTCGAACAGCTCGGCGGTGGCTTTGAGCAACGCTTCCTGGCTTTCGACCTTGATCACGCCCCGGGAGAAACAGCCGTCGGGAATTTTCAGCACCAGCGGGAAACCCAGGCGCTCGCCGACCCGCTCGAAATCTTCCGGTCGCTCCTTGTAGAGAATTTCGGTCGCGGGCATGCCCAGTTGATGGCTGTTGAGCAAGTCGGTGAGGTAGACCTTGTTGGTGCACCGCAGGATCGACGCGGGGTCGTCCATCACCACCAGGCCTTCGCTTTCGGCTTTCTTGGCAAAACGGTAGGTGTGGTTGTCGACGCTGGTGGTCTCGCGGATCAGCAAGGCGTCGTACTCGGCCAGGCGCGAGTAATCCTTGCGCTCGATCAGTTCCACATCGATGCCCAGGCCCTTGCCGACACGCACGAAATTTTCCAGCGCCTTGGCGTTCGAGGGCGGCAATTGCTCCTGGGGATCGTGGAGGATTGCCAGGTCGTATCGGGCCAGCCTGCGCGAGCGCGGCTGGCGCCAGATCTTGCGGCTGAAGTTGTCGAGGGCATGGGCGAACTGGTCTTCCTGGTCATCGCGCAACTTGTGCAACACACCGGACTTGACGCCTTCTATGTGCCAGCCGTTGTTCTTGCGAAACTCAACTAACAAGATCGGGCACGGAAAGGTTTCAAACAACTGACGGGCCAATTCCTGCAGGGGTTCTATATTGGTCCGGCCAAAATAAAGCGTCAGGGTAAACCCTTCGGTATTGCTGTAAAGGTGATGACTCAGTGCTTTATCCAGGGTTTTATCCAGGTCATCCAGCGACAACCCATACAACGACTTCCTGGTCAGTTCGCTGATGGTGCGCACCGACGGAATCACCTTGTGCCCGCGCGCTTCGGCCAGCAGCGAACAGTAGTAGCCGTGCCCCAGGTACTTGTAGCTGCGGCACAGGTTGATCACCTGCACCCGCTTGCCCGTCTCGTTTTCGCGGGTTTGCTCGAGGTACTCCTGAGCCGTGACGATGTCTTCGCTGGGGAAGTAAGAGGCCCAGTCTTCCTTGCGCTCGACAATAATCACGACCTGGCTTGACCCTTTGAGCG
>NZ_JBARTQ010000235.1:0-13173 GCF_049645325.1 Pseudomonas sp.
GGCGGCCCACGGATTCAAGCCGGAGTGAGGGCACACCGAGCCTAGGCGAGGTGCCGAGTGGAGGGGCAAGAGCGTTTTGCTTACTTTTGCGCTCTATCAAAAGTGAGCCGCTGTAAGAGCGGAACCCCTACCCGCCATCACCAAAAAAACGGATATGCACCCAGGACTCAATCATCCAACGGTTGCGCCGCCGGCTTGCTACCCGCCTTGGCAGGCTTGACCGCTTTAGCCCCCTTGCCCGCAGGCGCCGCAACAGGCTCAGGCGCCACCGGCGCGGCGAGTTCTTTTTCAGCCATTGGCATCTGGTCAATAGCACTGAAAAACTCTTTCAAATCGAGGGCATCCGGTGGCACCGTCTTCTCGACTTTCTTCTCGCCGTCCTTGCCCACCAGAATCACCTTGGTGCCACTGCCGGCGCCCAGCTTGAGGGCACGGATCAGCGCATTGGTTTCAGGCGGCGTGAGCTTCTTGTTGTCCTTCGCGTCCTTGGCGAACTTCTCGCCTTCGGCACCGATGCTGCCAAAAGACACGGTGTAGAGCACCATGCTGCGCTCTTCAAAGGACTGCTTGGTCGCAGGTTCGTCCAGTTGTTTCTTGAGGGTGGCCAAGGTCGGGTTGCCGGAGTCAAGTTCCACGACCACCAGCGGCCGCGACTTGCCCAGGTCCTGCTTGAGCGGGTTGATATCATCAGCGGCCAACAGCGGCCCCGTAAAAGCCATCAAGGTAGCCAGGGTCAGCGACCGGATGAGCATGCGCACCTCCTTTGAATTCCATGCAGGGTTCTTGAGTTTCATGTCTGCGACAGTCAAATTCAAGGATGATTCCTACACCACTTTAAGAAAGCGTAGGTCAGGACGCCCGCTACGCAAGGGGCTGGGCAGGTTCAACGGTCATTGTTTCTTCTGATTGCGGAAACATCACGAGCCTTCCCACGCCGGCCAATGCCGCGCGAACACGGGGGCCACAAGCGGGTCGGCATCCACCTGCGCCAGGGTCTGGGCAAAGCTTGGCGCCAGGGCGCGCAGTACTTCCCGCGCCTCATCCCAACGCGACACCGCCGCTGCCATGATCCCGAGTGCATTCGGCACCTGGCCGGGGGCGAACAATTGGTCGGCGAACTGATCGGCAAACACCACCCAGGCTTGATGCAGATAGCGGCGGGTGCCGGTGGTTAATTGTGTCTGCACGGTTTGATCCGCCTCCCCCAGCCAACGCTGCGGGTAGTCGATGATGCCGATCGCCGAGTAACAATTGGCGGCGATGTACACCAGGCCCCGGATGATCTGGGCGCGGTTGCCCGCCAGCAGAGCGGACGCGGGAAATTCCAGGCCCAAGTGGATCAGGATGGCGGCGCTTTCGGTCAGTACCTGGCCATCGGGCGTGACCAGGGTGGGGATCTGTTTGAGCGGGTTGATGCGCGACAGGGCGTCGCTGCCCTCGCTGTCTTCCCAGGAGCTTGCGTCTATCCGCCGCCAAGGCACCGCGCAACGCTGCAGCGCGATTTCGATCATGCAGGAACCGGATTCGTCGGTGCCATAGAGCGTGTACATGGGCGTTTCCTCCTTATCGCAGTAATTTAGCCTGCAGGCTGGCCTTCACCTGCGGCCACTCCGAATCAATGATGCTGAAGCGCACCGAGTTGCGCTTGCGCCCGTCGGGCATGATGCGTTCGTGACGCACGATACCTTCCTGCACGGCGCCGAGGCGCAGGATCGCGGTGCGGGATTTCTCGTTGAGTTCATCGGTAGTGAATTGCACGCGCACGCAATCGAGCACCTCAAACGCGTAGGTCAGCAACAGCAGCTTGGCCTCGGTATTGATCGCGGTTTTCTGCGTGGATTGCGCCAGCCAGGTGTGGCCGATTTCCAGTTTGCGGTTGACCCGGTCAACCTTCCAGAACCGCGTGCTGCCCACCACCTGGCCGGTGTCGCGGCGCACGACAGTGAACGGGATAACACTGCCGGCGTCGCGTCCGGCCAAGGCGGTGTCGATATACGTGTCAATCGTGTCCGGGCCGGGCACGTTGGTGACCTTGAGCTGCCACAGCTCACCGTCGGCGGCAGCGGCGAGCAAGGCACTCGCGTGTTCAGGGTGCAGGGGCTGGAGTTCGACCGTGGTGCCGGTCAGAGTGATCTGGGTCATGGAACGCTGCGCCGTCTGGGGGTGGTCGTCAGTGAGCAAGAGTGCAGGCGCTGACCGTGCGGGGGCAAGCGTTTTAGAACAGGCCCATTTGCCCGCCGACCAGCGTGCCGAAATCATCGTTTACGAACGGCAGGATCGCATCGGCCACCGGCTGCAATTGCCGGGTGACGTAGTGGTCGTAGTCGATCGGCGCCAGCCGTACTTCCAGGGGCTCTGGGCCGTTGACCGTGATCACGTAGCTGATCCAGCCGCCGCGCTGGTACTGGCGCGGTCGCCCGAGGCGGTCGTTGTAGTCGTCGGCCAGGCGCGCGGCGCGCACATGCGGCGGCACGTTGCGCTCGTAGTCATCCAGCTTGCGACGCAGGCGTTTGCGGTAGATCAGCAATTCATCGAGTTCACCGCTCAGCGTACGCCGCACATACTCGCGCACGTAATCCTGATGGGGCTGGCGATGGAAGATGCGCTGGTAGAGTTCCTGCTGGAACTGCCGCGCCAGGGGCGACCAGTCGCTGCGCACGGTTTCCAGGCCCTTGTAGACCATCTCTTCGCTGCCGTCGCCGCGCACCACCAAACCGGCGTAGCGTTTTTTGCTGCCCTCTTCCGCACCGCGAATGGTCGGCATGAGGAAACGGCTGAAGTGGGTTTCGTATTGCAATTCCAGCGCGCTTTGCAGACCGAACTCACTGTGCAAATGCGCGCGCCACCACTCATTGACGTGCTGCACCAAGGCCTGGCCGATACGGCTAGCGTCCTCCTGGGAATGCGCACTGCCGAGCCAGACGAAGGTGGAGTCGGTGTCGCCGTAGATCACCTCGTACCCCTTGGCCTCCACCAGTTCGCGGGTCTGGCGCATGATCTGATGGCCGCGCATCGTGATCGAAGAGGCCAGCCGTGTGTCGAAGAACCGGCAACCGCTGGAGCCGAGTACGCCGTAAAAAGCGTTCATGATGATTTTCAGGGCTTGGGAAAGCGGCGCGTTGTGTTCGCGCTTGGCGGCTTCGCGACCTTCTGAGACGCGCGTGACAATCGACGGCAGGCAGTGGCGGGTACGCGAAAAACGCGCACCGCGAAAGCCTTCTACCGACGCGCTGTCGTCGGGGTATTTCAAGCCTTCGATCAAGCCCACCGGGTCGATCAGGAAGCTGCGGATGATCGACGGGTAAAGACTTTTGTAGTCCAGCACCAGCACCGACTCATAGAGGCCGGGGCGTGAGTCCATGACAAAACCACCGGGGCTGGCCTCGGGCGGTTTGTCGCCCAGGTTCGGCGCGACGAAACCCTGGCGGTGCATCAGCGGCATGTATAAATGAGTGAAGGCCGCGACCGAGCCGCCATTGCGATCGGCCGGCAAGCCGGTGACGCTGGCCCGCTCCAGCAGAAACTTGAGCAGTTCGGTCTTGGCGAAAATCCGCGTGACCAGCTCGCAGTCCTTGAGGTTGTAGCGCGCCAGGGCAGGCTTGTCCTCGGCAAACATGCGGTTGATTTCGTCCATCCGCTGGTACGGCGTGGAGATGTCCTTGCCTTCGCCGAGCAAGGTTTGCGCGACGTTTTCCAGGCTGAAGGATTCGAAGCTCCAGGTGGCCGAACGCAGCGCCTCGATGCCATCGATGATCAGCCGCCCCGCCGCTGCTGCAAAATAGTGATTGCGGCTGCCGTGCTCGCGCCAGGCCATGGGCTCGTTGCCACGCCCGAGCATCAGCGGCACGTTGAGGCGTTGGGCATGTTCATGCAGCACACGCAGGTCGAACTGCACCACATTCCAGCCGATGATCGCGTCGGGGTCGTGGGTGGCGAGCCATTCATTCAGGCGTTCGAGCAATTGCGCGCGGGTGTCGCAGTAGTCGAGCTTGAAGTCCACCGCGTCGGTTTTGTTCGGCGGCCCGAGCATGTACACCTGGCGCTCGCCGCAGCCTTCGAGGGCGATGGAATAGAGATCCCCCTGGGCGGTGGTCTCGATGTCCAGAGACACCAGTTTCAGCGGCGGGCGGTAGTCGGGGTCTGGCTTCATCTGCGCGTCGGACAGCGCGCCGCTGGCATCCGGCGTGCCGCCAAACCACACCGGGGCGGTAATGAAGCGCTCCATCATGTAGCGCTCGGGCGGGCGCACGTCGCCTTCGTAGACGTCCACACCGGCAGCGCGCAGGCGTTTTTCCAGGTCCATCAACTGACGGTGCTGGCGGGTGTAAAGGCCGAGGACCGGACGGTGGTGGAAATCGCACAACTGCAACGGGCGCAATTCGATATCGCGCTCGCCTTTGAGCAGCCAGTCCAGCGGTTTGCGATGGGCCTCGGGGATAAACATCACCGACGTTTGCACGGGTAGGCGGATAAACCTCGGGCCCTGGTCGGTGGCCAGCCAGAAACTGACCTCCGTGCCCGCCGGGGTATCGCGCCAATGCCGGGTCAGGACAAAACCCTGCTGTAAATCCACCGTACCGCACCTCAGGAATCGCTTTCAGGGCGTGATTCTACTCGGCATCCGCTCAAACGCGGCACGTTAACGCGCACGCAGACTGTATTCCGATAATTTTGTTGCAAGATACTAATAACAATTACTATCATTTGCACCGGAGTCGTATCCGCGCAGTGAGGAAGCGCAGCCGTTGTTGCCCTTTTTCCTCACATTGACGGTTCGCCGTCAGGATCGACCATGCCCACCTGCACCCGACCGTCCGTACCGTTTCGCCCTACCCTGCTCGCCCTGTGCTGCTCCCTGAGCCTCACTGCTCACGCCGCAACCCCTGCCACCCCGCAGGATGCGAACAACCGTCAGAGCGGCAATACGCTGGAACTGGGTGCCACCAACATCAATGCCGAGGCCCCCGCACCGAACGCCCTGCCCCCGGTCTACGCCGGCGGCCAGGTGGCCCGCGGCGGCCAGTTGGGTGTGCTGGGCAACCAGGACATCATGGACGTGCCGTTCAGCATGGCCTCCTATACCGAGAAATTGATACGTGACCAGCAAGCCGAAACTGTCGGCGATGTGCTGCTCAATGATTCCTCCGTGCGCCAAGCGTCGGGCTTTGCAAACCAGTCGCAGGCGTTCGTGATCCGTGGCCTGCCCCTCAATGGCGACGATATTTCGCTGAATGGCTTGTACGGCATCCTCCCACGCCAACTGATGTCCACCGACGCCCTCGAACGCGTCGAAGTGTTCAAGGGCCCCAACGCGTTTATCAACGGCGTGACGCCCGGTGGCTCGGGCATCGGCGGCGGCGTAAACCTGCAACCCAAGCGGGCTGATGACCTGCCCTTGCGCCGCTTCAGCACCGACATCAGCAGCGATGGCCGGGTCGGTGAACACCTGGACATCGGCCAGCGTTTCGGCGAAGACAACCGCTTTGGCGCGCGGGTGAACATCTCCCAACGCGAAGGCGACACGGGCATCGACGACGAAAACCAGCGTTCGAAGCTGTTTTCGGTCGGCCTGGACTATCGCGGCGACGCCCTGCGCCTGTCCGGGGACTTTGTTTATCAGAAGCAACAGGTCAACGGCGGGCGTAACTCGGTGTTTCTCGGCAGCGGGCTGACCAGCGTCCCCAAACCGCCGTCGGCAGACACCAACTACGCGCCGAACTGGGGCACCACCAGCCTCGAAGACACCTTTGGCATGCTGCGTGGCGAATACGACCTCAATGACAACTGGACCGCCTACGTCGCGGGCGGCGCCAAGCACACCAATGAAATTGGCCGCTATTCGTCGCTCACGGTCATCGACAATCTCGGCAATGCCACGCTCAGCGGCTCGCGTATCGCCCACCAGGAAGACAACACCAGCCTGATGGCCGGCTTGAACGGCAAGTTCCAGACCGGCTCGGTCAGCCATAAGTTGAACCTCGGCTTGACGGGCATCTGGACCCAGTCGCGCAATGCCTTCGACTTTGCCTCCGGCACCCAAGCGACCAATATCTATAACCCGGTCGATGTGGCTCCGCCCGCCAGGGGCGACTTCACCGCCGGCAGCGACCTGAACGACCCAGGCATCACCGCCAAGACCTTCGCCCGCAGCGCGGCAGTGTCGGACACCCTCGGCTTCATGGACGACCGCTTGCTCGTCACCGCTGGCTTGCGTCGCCAGGAACTGGTGGTGCAGGGCTACGCGTATGGGACCGGTGAGCGCACCGCCAACTACGACAAGGGCATTACCACGCCGGTGTATGGCCTGGTATTCAAGCCGTGGGACCACGTGTCGTTCTACGCCAACCACATCGAAGGCCTGGCGTCAGGGCCGACGGCACCGACCACGTTTGGTGGCGCCACCGTCACCAACGGCAACCAGACCTTCGCCCCGGCTCGCTCGAAACAGACCGAGGCCGGCGTCAAACTCGACATGGGCACTTACGGGGCAACACTGGGTGTGTACCGCATCGAGCAGCCGACCCAAGGCTATTCCCAGCTCAATGCAGACGGTGGTGCGACCTTTGTATTCCAGGGTGAGCAAGTCAACAAAGGCGTGGAGCTGAACGTCTTCGGTGAGCCTGTCAGCGGCCTGCGCCTGCTGGGCGGCGCGACGGTTATCCATACCGAAGTGAATGGCACCCAAAACGGCGCCAACGACGGCAATCGTGCCATCGGCGTGCCGACGTTCCAACTCAACGCCGGCGTAGACTGGGATGTGCCCGGCCTGCAAGGTGTGAGCCTCAACGGCCGGATGTTGCGCACCGGCGGCCAATACGCCGACGCGGCGAACACCCTGAGCCTGCCGACCTGGAACCGTTTCGACGTGGGCGCGCGCTACAACTTCAAGGTCGCTCAGCGTGATGTGACCTTGGGCGCTACCGTGGAGAACGTCGGCAATACCAAGTACTGGGAGTCGGCACTGGGCGGTTATTTGACCCAGGGCGACCCGCGCGTGGCGAAGTTGTCGGCGACGGTGGATTTCTAACCGCGTTAATCGGCGGCGGGTCAGCAGATTTGCGCATCGCTGACTCGCCACTAGACTCAGGGCTTCTCTCACATGGAAGTTTGCTCAATGAAAGTATCCCGCTCCTTGCGCCAGGCCATCGCCCTGGTCACCCTCCTGTCCGCCGGCAACCTCGCCGCCCACGCTGCCGATATCCCGCTGTCCAGGTCCCTTGAAGCCGATGAAGTGACCACCAAAGTGCTGTCGGTTGATGCCGCCAATCACCAGGTGGTGCTTGCGGGCGCCCAGGGAAACCCGGTGCATGTGCAGCTCAGCGATGACGCCAAGGACCTGGGCAACCTCAAGGTGGGCGACCAGGTGAAAGTGCTGACCACTCATTCGGTGGCGGCCGTACTCGACACTGATATCGACAAAAGCGCGCCGGATGCCAGCGAAAAAACTGGCGTGGTGCGTGCCACTGCCGATAACCCGAACCCCGGTGGAGCAGCGTTCCGCCAAGTTCAGGTGCAACTGAAGATCACCCACATCGACCTGAAGAAAAACCAGGTCACCCTGGAAAACCCGACCGGTGTGACAAAGGTGCTCAACGTTGAAAAACCGGAGGTCCGCGCCGGGCTCAAAGACCTCAAGGTCGGGCAGAGTGTGCTGGTGACCTTCACTGATACCCTGGAAATCACCACGGCTCACGAAGGCTGATACGGAATAAACGACGGGCACCCTTACGGTGCCCGTTCAGGTCAGGCGCGGCGGGCCTGATTCAGATAGGTTTCGATGTTGCCCATTTGCTCGTCCCAGCCCCGCGAATTCATTTTGAAGGCTTTCTGGCGGCGCGCCTCGGGCACCGCGTCAAACCCGGATTCGACGACCCGCAGCAGAATGCCCGGCGCACGATCCTCAATGGTGAACTCAACCAGCGTCGGGGTTTCCTTGTCGTAGTCGACGCCCTCCTCGACCGCAAAGGGGTGCCACCAGAATGAGAACAGGGTTTGTGGCAGGATGCGTTCGATCCTGGCCTTCCACACCACATGCTCATAGCCGGGGTAGGTGATCGGTGCTTCGAGGGTTTCCCCAGCCACAAAGGTTTTGCCCTTGAGGGCGATACCGAACCAGCTGCCGAATTGCTCGGCATCGGTCAGTGCTTCCCAGACCTGTTTACCTGACGCGTTGAGCAGGACTTTCCGTTCGATGCGATCTAATACGTGCATAAGTCACCTCCTCCATTGACAGTAGGCGACATCGACCAATGCGCAACCTTGGGGTGTACGCGATGATGATGACTCCGTCCTTGATCAGGCAATACGTTTATGACTGACCCGTTGAATGGAAGTTGCTTCTGCAAAGCCGTGCGTTATCAGGTGGACAGCCTGGACATGCCGATCAGCCACTGTCACTGCGACAGCTGCCGCAAAGTGCATGCCGCCGCGTTCGTGACCACCGCCGGGGTGATGCGCGAGCATTTTCGCTGGACGCAGGGCGAGGCGCTGTTGTCGGCCTTTGAATCATCGCCGGGAAAACGCCGGCATTTCTGCTCACGTTGCGGCTCACACCTGATGGCCGAGCGCGGGCATCAGCCCCATGTGATTGTGCGGGTGGCCACGCTGGATGATGACCCGGGCGTCAGGCCCACCGCGCATATCTGGACGGCCCACGATGTGCCATGGCTGGCACATGAGGGCGTTGAGCAATGGGACGAATGGAAAGCCTGAATCAAACGTGCGGGTCGCCGGGGGCTTTGGCTGGGGTCGCATATTGCGGCTTCAGGTGACCTTCCTGGTCGAGCAGCCAGGCGTCCATGATCTGCCGCACCACCGGGCCTGCCACACGGCCACCGGCCTCACCGTTTTCAATCATCACCGAGATCACGATTTTCGGGTGTTCGGCCGGCGCGAAGCCGACAAACAAGGCGTTGTCGCGATGGCGCTCCAGGGTCTTGTTACGGTTGTAACGCTCACCCTGTTTGATCGCGACCACTTGCGCGGTACCGCTCTTGCCCGCAATCCGATATTGCGCGCCAACGGCCGCCGCCCGGGCGATACCGCGCGGGTCGTGCATCACCAGCTGCATGCCGTGGTTGACCTGCTCCCAATCACGCGGGTCCTTGAGGACTACGTTGGGCATCGGGTTTTCATCCACCGGCGGCACGCCGTTGATGGTCTTGGCCAGGTGCGGCCGGTTCCACACACCTTTGTTGGCGATCAGTGCAGTGGCCTGGGCCAGCTGCAGCGGCGTGACTTGCATATAGCCCTGACCGATACCCAGGATCACGGTTTCACCCGGGAACCAGGGTTGACGCCGTGTCGCACGCTTCCAGGCTTGGGACGGCATCAGGCCGGATGACTCCTCGAACATGTCCAGGGAGACTTTCTGACCGAGGCCGAATTCGGCCAGGTAATCATGCAGGCGGTCGATGCCAAGCTTGTGCGCCAAGTCGTAAAAGTACGTGTCGTTGGAACGCATGATGGCTGCGTCCATGTCTACCCAGCCGTCGCCACTGTGGTTCCAGTTGCGGTATTTGTGGTCAAAATCGGGCAACTGGTAGTAACCGGGGTCGAACACCCGGGTTTGCGCAGTCACTACGCCGCTGTCGAGGCCGGCGATGGCCACTTCCGGCTTGATCGTCGAACCCGGCGCATAGAGCCCGCGCAGTACACGGTTGAACAGCGGGCGGTCGATGGAGTCGTGCAGCGCCGCGTATTCCTTGAAACTGATGCCGGTGACGAACAGGTTCGGGTCAAAGCTTGGTTTGCTGACCATTGCGAGTACTTCGCCGGTTTGCGGGTCGAGTGCGACCACCGAACCACGGCGGTCACCCAAAGCTTCTTCTGCCGCTTCCTGAAGTTTGACGTCGAGGCTCAAGACGATGTTTTTACCGGGGATCGGGTCGGTGTGCTTGAGCACGCGCAACACGCGGCCCTGGGCATTGGTCTCGACCTCTTCATAACCGACATGGCCATGCAGCTCGGACTCGTAAAAGCGCTCAATGCCGGTTTTGCCGATGGACTGGGTACCGCGATACTCCACGGAGTCGAGGGCCTTGGACTCTTTTTCGTTGATCCGACCGACGTAACCGATCGAGTGAGCGAAGTGCGCGCCCAGCGGGTAATGGCGAACGAATTGCGGCTCAACGTCGACGCCGGGCAGGCGGAACTCGTTGACGGCCAATACGGCAATTTGCTCCTCTGTCAGCTCGTAAAACAGCGTGACCGGTACGAATGGATGGCGCGCCTGTTTCAACGCTTTGTCGAACACCGCGCGGTCTTCGGCGGGCAGGTGCAGCAGGTTGACGATGGCGTCCAGCTCCCCCTTGAGGTCGGTGGTGCGCTCGCGCGTGATTATCAGGTTGTAGCTGGGGCGGTTGTCAGCCAGTACCACGCCATTGCGGTCGTAGATCAGCCCGCGGGTGGGCGTAATCGGCAACACGTGGACACGGTTATTCTCGGAAATCGTGGAGTGATAGTCGTACTGCACCACCTGCAGGAAATACATCCGGCCCACCAGGGCGCAGGTGATGCCAATCACCAGCAACGCGCAGGCGAGCAGACGCTTGTTGACCAGGCGGTTTTCTTTTTCGTGATCCTTGATCGGTATCGGTTCAGGCATTTCTACAGCATCTCGTTGAAGAAGGTCGACGCCGCATCCTGCGGATAAAGATCAATCCTTGTGAAAATGTGCTGCACCATACCAAAAATGCAGAAACACTTTGCATTGATTTCCCCAACGGCATGCTGTTTTGTCAGGAGAGAACGGATTTTGGCTCCAGAAACGCCTCCAAACCGAACGTGCCGTACTCGCGGCCGATGCCTGACTGTTTAAAGCCACCAAACGGCGCGCGGGGTTCATGGGCCAGGGTGTTGATCAGTACGCGACCGGCATCGATACGGGCCGCCAGCGCGTGGGCTCTTTGTGGGGCTGAAGACAGAATGTAGGCTTGCAGCCCGTAAGGCGTGTCGTTGGCAATTGTCAGGGCTTCTTCTTCATCGCTGTAGGTGATGATCGACAGCACGGGGCCGAAGATCTCCTCTCGCGCAATGGTCATCTGGTTGGTGACACGGCTGAAGACCGTAGGCCTGACGAACCAGCCGGCGCCAATGCCCTCCGGCAAGCCGGGGCCACCCGCCAGTAAGTGCGCGCCCTCTTCGATGCCGACCTGAATATAGCGCTGAACCCGTTGCCATTGCTTGAGACTGACCATCGGCCCGATGCTGGTAGCCGGGTCATTGGGGTCGCCCGCCTGAAACTTTGCAACCTCTTCCACCATCAGCGCTTCTACGTCAGCCAAGCGATGAGCAGGTACGAGGATACGGGTGCCGGCAATGCAGGCTTGGCCACTGTTCATGAACCCGGCCTGGAGTGCCATGGGGATGGCTTTTTGCAGATCCGCATCATCGAGTATCAATACCGGCGACTTTCCACCTAACTCCAGGGTAATGCGCTTCAGCGTTTCAGCCCCGGCTCTCAGGATCTGTTTACCGACGGCAGTAGAGCCGGTGAATGAGACCTTGGCAATGTCGGCGTGCGTACTCAGCACGGCACCTACGGTTTCCCCACGCCCAGTGACAATATTGAAGACGCCGGGTGGCAGGCCTGCTTGATGCAACGCGCGGGTGACGATGGCGGTCTGGATGGCGCTCATCTCACTTGGCTTGATCACTGCCGTACAGCCGGCAGCCAATGCAGCGGCCAGCTTGCCGCAGATGAAGCCGGCGTTACTGTTCCAGGGCGTAATGAGTCCCGCAACACCGAGAGGCTGCAGGGTGACCTCGGCGATGCCGAGGCGGCGTGTGAAGGCATAGTCATCCAGCACATTCGCCATGTCTAGCAGGACGCTTGCGGCATGCTTGGCCATCCACACCGCACGGGAAACCGGTGCGCCATATTCCTCGATGATCGCCTCTGTCAGCTGCGTCTCAACAGAGGCAACCGCGGCATGCATGCGCTTGAGAGCGTCGACACGTTCGGCTTTCGGCGTGCGCGAGAACGCGGGAAATGCCTGCTTTGCTGCACGGATGGCGCTGATAGCATCCTGCTCATCGGCGAGGCGGACCTGGCCGATACGCCGAGCGTTGGCGGGGTTGAACAGGTCAAAAAGCTCTTCCCCGTGGGGCGTGACAAATTGGCCATTGATATAGATCTGATCGACCTGATGCATGAAGACTCCGGAGGCATACAGTTGGTATGCCCCACGGTAAGCCACTATGATTGATCTGATAATCCGTACAAAACCGCATGACTTGATGAGCTATCCAGGACAATGAACACATCCGGACTGAACGAACTGGAAGCCGTGCTGGCTGTCGCGCGGCACCGCAGCTTCAGGGCTGCGGCCACAGAGTTGAACGTGTCGACGTCGGCACTGAGCCATTCAGTCGCCGCACTTGAGGCTCGGATGGGAGTGCGGTTGTTTAACCGTACGACGCGTAGCGTATCGCTATCGGAAGTAGGCGCTGAATTTGTCAGCACAATCACGCCTGCGCTTTCGACGATACGTGTAGCGCTTGAGCAAGCCGGCAATCGTCAGGCAGCACCCACTGGCACAGTGCGGCTCAATACTTCCGCGGGTGCGGCGAAGCAGGTGATGCCACTGCTGCTGGAGTACATGCGTCGCTATCCACAGATGAAGCTGGATATCGTTACGGAAGGTCGATTGGTCGACATCGTGGGCCAAGGATTCGATGCAGGTATTCGTCTAGGCCACAGCGTTCCTCAAGACATGATTGCGGTCGATATCAGCCCGCCCCAGCGGTTTACCGTCCTGGGCAGTCCGGCCTACTTTGCCAATCACCCCGCTCCCCTCAGCCCTCTGGATTTGAATACGCATGAATGCATCCGCAGCCGGATGCCCAGCGGGGCGATCTATCGCTGGGAGTTTGAACGTCACGGTGAAAGCATCGCTGTGGATGTGCAGGGCGCACTGACATTGGATAACCCGACATTGATGCTTCAAGCCGCCAGAGCGGGGTTGGGGCTGACGTATTTAACCCATTGGAATGCGTCCGCTGACTTGGCGCAGGGGACATTAATAAGCGTACTCGAAGACTGGACACCGACGTTTGATGCGTTGCGCCTCTATTACCCAGGTAGACGCCACGTGCCAGCAGGCTTGAGGGCTTTGATTGAGCTGATCAAGGAGCAGGCGTTCTGAGGGCGAACCCCTGCTTGTTACTTTC
>NZ_JBARTQ010000236.1:0-6657 GCF_049645325.1 Pseudomonas sp.
AGTTTCGCAGGTTGCAGATACGACAACGCCCCGTCTAGACGGGGCGTTGTCGTATCTGCAACCTGCGAAACTATAAAGGTGAGAGCCGGCTTGCCTGCGATGCAGGCAACTCGAACTTTCAGGTACGCCGTGTTGAAGCAATCGCAGGCAAGCCAGCGCCCACGCGCGAGCCTTTGCAAATCCAACCGAACGTCTGAATTCACCGGCAGTCTGATATAAGACCCCAGTACGGGTAGCCGCACATCTACGCCAAGTCAATGAAATCTTGGGTTTTTTTTATGTGCGCAAAAAATGCCCGATCTGACTGCAAGCCTTGTAGTCCGTGGCTTTCAGCCATGAAAACAGGCTCTGTTCACAAGGTTATCCACAATTTGTGTGGATAACCTTTCTGTCGTATGGAACTGGAGTGACGCATGAAACCACCTTTCAATTTCACCCGTTTCCTGCCAATGGCCGCGCGATTGCTCGGCCGTGGCCGTTTGCCGACGCTGTTGTTTGCCGTCGCAGCCAAGGGCTCAAGCCAGGGCAATCGCCTGGGCAAGCTCAAGGATGATCTCAAACTGTTGCAGGCCCTGTGTCTGGCCTACTGGCGCGGTGAGTACCGCGCGATCAGCCCCAAGGCGCTGATTTCGGTCGTGGCGGGGCTTATGTACTTTCTCAGCCCGATTGATGCGATCCCGGATTTCATCCCGGTGTTCGGCATGCTCGATGACATTGCCGTGCTGGCATGGGTCATGAAGACCCTGGACGGCGAGCTGAGCGCCTTTCGCGCGTGGCGCGACGCGCAGCGCCCGGAAAAACTTGCAGTGGTTGAGCGCCTTCCCGCGACCCCTGAGCTGCTGACTCAGGAAAACCCGCAAAAAAACCGATGACACGTATATCCCCCTGCGACCTTTGTGGCTGTTAGGATTACACTTCTAAGGAAAGAACTTACTTAGTAAGTGATGTAATCCTACGGGGCACTCATGGATATTCAGATCATTTCACGCGATGGCAAACCCGAGTACGCGGTGTTGCCATGGGACCAGTACCAGGCGCTACTAAAAGCAGCCGGTCAGCCACAGCCCACTCTTGCGCCTTCTCCCGCTGTCACCGCCGCCCCCGAGCAGGACGTGCGCCCGCTCGCTGACCTGCGCGGCCTGCGCGAGGCTAAGGGCCTGGCCGTCGAAACCCTGGCCCGCACCGTGGGCATCAGCCCTTCGTACCTTGGATTGATTGAAAGTGGTGAGCGCCAGCCGGATGCCGCGATACGCCGCAGCCTGGCCTGGGAATTGGGCGTTGCAGGTTGGAGGGATGAATCTTGAGCCTACGTATCAGCCGTCAACATTGGGATGGGCTTCTCAATGAACTCGACCAGGCGCGCCGCCAGCGCCATCTGCTGACCTACCGCGCGCTGCTGGAGCGCCTGCAATTCCCCACGCCCGCCATGCAAACCCTGGCCGCCGCACTTGAACACTTGGCCGCGCTGGATGCCAAGGCCGAGCAGCCGCTGCGCAGTTCCCTGGTGATCAGCCAGGGCGCCAGCCGCCTGCCGCGTACCGGTTTTTTTGAGTGTGTGGAGCGCCTTGGGCGTTTCAGCGGGCCTTCCGATGGCGTGGCCGCCGCCTCGTGGCACGCCTCGGAAGTGGTGCGCGTGTTCGAGTACGAGTACCCGGAATCTGCCGAGGCCTAAAGCGCCTGCGGCAGCACGTCCAGGCTGTCGATCACATGGATGCTGTAGCCGGCCACGTTCTTGGCGTGATGCTTGGCTTGAGACGCCAGCTCCGCCAGCTGGCTGGCATCGAGTTGTGCACAGGCCTGTGGATATAAATGCACCACGCCAATCGACAGTGACAACAACGCGAACTCCTGCCGCACGCCTTGGCGGTTCAACGCCACGAAGCAGCCGGCGTCGAGGTGTTCGGCGCGGTAGAAACGTCGGCATTGAGTATGGAAGTCGTCGAGCAGTTGGTTAAGGCGTTTGCGCCAATCCTGCGGGCCGAGTACCAGCAAAAAATCATCGCCGCCGATGTGCCCGACAAAATCGCGGCTGGGGTCGACCCGGTCGTTCAAGCATTGCGCCAGGCACAGCAACACCTCATCCCCGCGCCCGTAGCCATAGATATCGTTAAACGGCTTGAAGCTGTCGATATCCACGTAGCAGATCACCGACTCTCTTTGTTGCTGCAGCAGCCGTGTCAGGCATTGCTGAATCGGCACATTGCCCGGTAGCAGGGTCAGCGGGTTGGCATAGCGCGCCTGCTGGATCTTCAGCTCGGTGATCAGCTTGAGCACGTCGATCACCCGACCCAAGCCCAAATAATCGCCGTTGAGCGTGATGATGAAATCTTCTTCAATCCGTTGCCGCGCGCGGCTGGTCAGCAGGCGGCTGACTTGTTGCAGCGACTGGCTGAGCTCCACGGCGAGGAAATCATCACTCATCAAGCGGCTGATGGGCTTGCGCGCGAACAGGTCGGTCGCAAACGGCTTGAGCAATGCGTCGGACAATGAATGCCGATGCACAATGCCCACCGGGCGGCCGCGCCCGTCCAGCACAGCCAGCGAGTTGAGGTTGGCCTGGCGGCGAAAGGACTCCAATACCTGGGCAGTGGCCGTGTCCTGGCCCACCGCCGGTTGTTCGTTCAGCAAGGCGCTCAAGTCGCTGCCTTCTTCGCTGAGGGCGATGTTGGCGTTGTCCGGTTTGGGCAGCATCTGGCGGGCTTCGTGGGGCGGCTGTTCCTGGGGGCGGCAAAGCAGGTAGCCCTGCACCAGGTCGACGCCCATCTCCATCAATACCGCGAGTTCCTCTGGCAGCTCAATGCCCTCGGCAATCACCTGGGCCCGGGACGCCCTGGCAATTTGCAGGATGGAGCCGACAAATTCGCGCTTGAGCGCGTCTTGGTGGATGCCGTCGATAAAGTGCCTGTCGATCTTCACATAGTCCGGGCGCAGCTCCGACCACAGGCGCAGGCTGGAATACCCCGCGCCCAAGTCATCCAGCGCGATGGCAAAGCCCATGTCGCGGTAATGGTGCAGGGCGGTTTGCAGCAGGTCGAAATCGTCGGTGGGTGTTTGCTCGGTGAGTTCGATCACCACTTGGCTGGGTGGAATGCCGAAGTCACGCAGCAGTTGCAGGGTGCGACCCGGCTGGTGCGCGGTTTCCATCAGCGATTCCGGCGAGATATTCAGAAAGAGCTTGCCCGGCAGTTTCTGTTCGCTGAAGCGTCGGCAGGCACTTTCACGGCAGGCCATTTCCAGTTCGCTCAGGCGCCCGGCATGGCTGGCCACGGAGAACAGCGCGACGGGGGAGTGCAGCGGGCTGTTGGACGGGCCGCGGCTGAGGGCTTCATAGCCGAGGATGCGGCGTTCAGAGAGGCAGATGATCGGTTGGAACAGGCTGTGCAAACTGCCTTGAGCCAGGATTGAGCCCAATGCATTCAGCTGTTCGGTCATGGTCATGGCGATCTCGATCGAAAAAAAAGGACCGCAGGCGTTGAGCCTGCGGTCCTTCATTTCACGACAGAATGATGTCTATATGATGACACTCCGGGGAGCGATCACATTAAATTGCCATCATTTACTGCTTGGCCACCTGCTTGCTGATTTTCAGGTAGTCCAGCAGGATCCGGCCTGTCTCGGCCAGGTAGGCGTCGTCTTCCGGCTTAGTTTTTTCCGCCTCGGTTGGCAGCGCATCTTCATCTTCTTTCTTCAGCTCTTTGAGCGGGTCTTCACCTTTAGCCTTGCGGCGGGTGTTTTCCAGTACGAGCTGCTGGTTTTCGATGCTGGTGTGCTGTGCGCGACGGTCCGCTTCATTGAGGCTGACGGTTTTCTCTTCCATCAGCTTCTTGGCCAGGGCCAGTTTGTCGCGGATGAACACGAACTCGGCATCCTTGGCGGAGCGGGTGTCGTGATCAGCTTTGAGCTGCGTCAGGAACGGTTTGAACGGGTCCGACGCCGGCTTGATCGCGGGACGGATGGTGTCCCACGGCATGGCTTCGGGCAGGGCGCTCTCGCCGATTTCCTTGGTGTCGATGATCGACGGGAAGTCGACATCCGGCAGCACGCCCTGATGCTGGGTGCTCTGCCCGGAAACCCGGTAGAACTTGGCCAGCGTCAGCTTGAGCTCGCCATGGTTCAGCGGCTGGATGGTCTGCACGGTACCTTTGCCGAAGGTCTGGCCGCCGATGATCAACGCGCGGTGGTAGTCCTGCATGGCACCGGCGAAAATCTCCGAAGCCGAAGCCGAGAGGCGGTTGACCAGCAACGCCATCGGGCCTTTGTAGAAGGCGCCCGGGTTCTCGTCTTCCAGCACGTCAACACGGCCGTCAGCGTTGCGTACCAACACGGTCGGGCCTTTGTCGATAAACAGGCTGGTCAGCTCGGTGGCTTCCTGCAGGGAGCCGCCGCCGTTGTTGCGCAGGTCGATGACCACGCCGTCGACTTTGTCTTTCTGCAGTTCGGTGAGGATTTTCTTCACGTCGCGGGTGGTGGACTTGTAGTCCGGGTCACCCGCGCGGAACGCTTTGAAGTCCAGGTAGAACGCCGGGATCACGATCACACCCAGCTTGTAATCCTTGCCATCCTGCTTGAGGTTGAGGATTTGCTTCTGCACAGCCTGGTCTTCGAGCTTCACCGCTTCACGGGTGATGGACACGATCTTGCTGGTCTGGTCGTTCGGCGCATTGGTGTGCGGAATCACTTCCAGGCGCACCACGCTGCCTTTCGGCCCGCGGATCAGCTTGACCACTTCGTCCAGGCGCCAGCCGACCACATCGACCATCTCTTTGTCGGCCTGGGCCACGCCGATGATCTTGTCAGCCGGGGCAACCTGCTTGGTCTTGTCCGCCGGGCCTGCTGGTACCAGACGCACGATCTTCACCTGGTCGTTGTCGCTTTGCAGGACGGCACCGATGCCTTCCAGCGACAGACTCATGTTGATATCGAAGTTTTCCGCGTTATCTGGCGACAGATAATTGGTGTGCGGATCGTAGGACATCGCGAAGGTGTTGATGTAAGCCTGGAAGATATCTTCGGCACGGGTCTGGTCCAGACGTGCCAGCTGATTCTTGTAGCGCTTGGTCAACAGCTCTTGAATGGCCTTAGGCTCTTTGCCGGCGATCTTCAAGCGCAGCACTTCGTCCTTGACGCGTTTGCGCCACAGGTCGTCAAGGGCCGCGGTGCTGGTCAGCCAAGGCGCGTCCTTGCGGTCCACCAGAAGGGTTTCCTTCTGGGTGAAGTCGAGCTTGTCGACGCCTTTGTCCAGCTCACCCAAGGCGAAGTCCAGACGCGCTTTGACGCGGTCCAGGTAACGCTTGTAGATGGTGAACCCGGGCTGCAGGTCGCCGCTCTTGAGGAAATCGTCGAACTGCGTCTTCCACTTGTCGAACTCAGCGATGTCGCTGGCCAGGAAGTAGCTGCGCGACGGATCCAGCAGCTTGAGGTAGCTGTCGTAGATGATCACCGAGCGAGCGTCGTCCAGCGGCGGCTTGCTGTAGTGATGGCGCTTGAGCAACTCGACAACGTTAAGGCTGGCAATCACCTCATCGCGATCAGGCTGAAGGTTGTCCCAGCTGTTGGCTGCGAACGTATTGGTCGACATCGACGCGAAGCCGAGACCAATGAAAAAAGCGAGGGCGGTGCTGGGGAACAAATGCTTCATGCTGATTCGACGCGGGGGCAATTGATAACGCATATTAGGCCGTCTTTGAGGGAGCCGGTTCCATATGATCCGGTCGCATAATGCAAAAAGCCCGACGCTACAGCTTCGGGCCCAGTCCAGACTCACTATGGAGGCACTGTGAAAGCATTGCAAGGCGTTGACGGTCACGTGGA
The DNA here is from genome assembly GCF_049645325.1 of Pseudomonas sp. Lineage (GTDB taxonomy): Bacteria > Pseudomonadota > Gammaproteobacteria > Pseudomonadales > Pseudomonadaceae > Aquipseudomonas. The sequence continues at coordinate 5,812 of NZ_JBARTQ010000236.1, forward strand.
GTGGTTGGATGAAACACGTCCTGCCTGTGATGTAGGCCAAGTTCGCATTCGTGTGGCGGCAGCGGGGCTTAATCGCGCCGATTTATTGCAGCGTGCGGGGCTCTATCCGCCACCGCCCGGCGCCAGCCCTGTACTGGGTCTTGAGTGCTCCGGGGTGATCAGCGAAGTCGGTGCGGGTTCGTCCTGGCAGGTCGGCGATCGCGTCTGCGCGCTGCTGGCCGGTGGCGGCATGGCTGAAGACGTGGTGGTGGATGCGCGCCACGTGCTGCCGGTGCCGGAAGGGTTGTCGTTGATCGAAGCGGCGGCATTGCCTGAGGTGTACAGCACCGCGTGGTTGAACCTGTTCCAGCTGGCGGGCCTCAAGCCCGGCGAGAAGGTGTTGCTGCATGCCGGCGCCAGCGGCGTGGGCTCGGCGGCGATCCAGCTGTGCAAGGCGTTTGGCAGCCCGTGCTGGGTCAGCGTCGGCTCGGCAGAACGCCTGGCGTACTGCGAAAACCTGGGCGCCCAGGGCGGCGTGGTGCGTACCGACGGCATTGAGGGGTTGCGCGATTTCGGGCCGTTCGACGTGATTCTTGACCCCGTCGGCGGCGACTATGCTGCGCTGGACCTCAAGCTGCTGGCCCTGGATGGTCGCTGGGTGTTGATCGGTTTGATGGGCGGGCGTGATGCGCAGTTGGACCTGGCGCAGGTGCTGGGTAAGCGTATTCAACTGCTCGGCTCGACCCTGCGCAGCCGCAGTGATCAATTCAAGGCCGATCTGTTCAGTGACCTGAGCCAGCATGTGTGGCCGCTGTTTGCTGAAGGGCGCTTGAGCCCGCAATTGGCCAAGACGTTACCGATCAAGGA
>NZ_JBARTQ010000237.1:0-8567 GCF_049645325.1 Pseudomonas sp.
TTTCCAAAAGTGACCCGCTGTAAGAGCGGAACCAATCCAAGCCACCACCCAAACAACGGATATGCCCCCCAACCTCAAGCCCGCTGCATAACCCTTTCCCGCAACACGTCATACCCCCAGTGATACACATACGTATAAGGCAAGAAAAACAACAACACACCAATGTCGAGAAGAAACGCCTGCATCAAGCTGATCTTCATCCACGCCGCGATCAACGGCACCGCGACAATAATCAACCCGCCCTCAAACATCAGCGCATGCAACACCCGCGTCCAGGCCCCGCCGCTCAATTGCAGGCGCACCTTCAGACGGTCAAACAAACCGTTGAAAATAATGTTCCAGGTCAGCGCCAAAAGGCTGAGCCCCAACGTCACCGCGCCCATTTCCAGGGCCGGCCGGCCAGTGATCCAGACCAGCAGCGGCGTACAAATCAACAAGGCCAACCCTTCAAAACCCAAGGCTTGGCAAACACGTTCAGTAATCGACTTGGTAGGGTGCATAACCCGGCTCCGTGAGTGACGATGGTTGCCATGATTACCCTTTGAATCGATACTTCATAACTAATAACCATCGACCAAGGCGATAGTCATGGCCTCAAACGAAGTGCTGCAAGCGTTTGTGCAAGCGGCCACCCAAGGCTCGTTTTCCGCCGCGGCGCGCAAGCTAGGCAAGAGCCAGTCCACCGTCAGCGCGGCGGTGGCCAGCCTTGAGATTGACCTGGATGTGGTGCTGTTTGACCGCAGCAGCCGCAAACCCACCCTGACTCCCGCCGGGCACGTGTTGCTGCAACGCGCCGAACAGGTGCTGGAGGCCAGCAGCCGGCTGGAGCTGGCGGCGAGCCAGTTGTCACAAGGCTTGGAGCCTAAACTGACCATCGCCATGTCCGATACGTATCAGTCGGATCGTTTTGAAATCGCCCTCAAAGCCTTTGAGCAACGCCATCCGGACCTTGAGCTGGAATGCCTGATCGCCGAGTGCGAAGACTTGATCGACCTGGTGCAAAGCGGTCGGGCACAGATAGCGTTCATCGAAAAACAGGACACTTACCCGCCCGACCTCACCGGCGCGCCGGTGGAGGAACGCACGGAAATTGCCCTGTTCGTCGCGCCCACACACCCTCTGGCCAAGCTGAAGAACATCCCTGCGCAGACCTTGCAGCAACACCGTGAACTCCGCCTGGCCAGCATCATCAACCCGAATGAAACCCGCGCCACCGGGCGTGTGTGGTCGGCACCCAGTTACCTGATGCTGATGGAGATGGCGCAGCTGGGGTTCGGGTGGGCACCGATTCCGCGCTGGCTGGTGGAGCGCTTTGGCGGCGGCCATCTGGTGGAACTCAAGGCTCGCAGCTGGCCACGCTCGGTGGCAGTGGACGCGCTATGGTCGCGACAGCACCCGCCGGGGCCGGCGGGGAGCTGGTTGCTGGGCAAGATGCTGGAGTGATGACAAAGCATCCCATCAAACCTGTGAAAGCTGGCTTGCCTGCTCCCACAATGAGACCGGGTTAATTTTTGGACTTCAGGTCAAGCTGCCGATAGCTGCGGCGGGCGGTTGTTCTGGAAGTATTCGTGCAGCGCGCGCAAGGCCGGCAATTCCAGCGCTTGCGCGGCAAAGCACAACCCCACCCGGCGGGTCGGCGCCGGCAAGTGCCACTCACGAATCACCACCCCTGCGCGCTCAGCCGCCATCGACTGCGGCAACATCGCCACGCCCACACCGGCCGCGACCATGTGCAAGGCCTGGGTCAACGAACCGGCATGCCCGGCCACCGCTTGCGGCGAACGGCCATAAAGCGCCATCAGACGCTGATGGGAGTCATGTTGCGGGCAGGTGATCCAGTCTTCAATCGGCGCCCAGGCTTGCTCCTTGCCCGCCAGCGCCATCGGGTGCGCCTGAGGCAAGGCCATCACGTAGGACTCTTCCCAAAGCGGCAGGAACAATTCGTCCTCGCAGCACATTTCTTCCACGGCCAAGCGCCCATCGCCGGCGCAGCCTTCCTGCAAGGTCAGCAACAAACCCGGTAGCCCTTGGTGTGCCATGCGCAGGAACATGTCGATCTGGCTGTCGGCGATATCGCCCTCCACGCCCAGCTCAAGCGCGATGCGATTTTCGCGCCCGCGAAACAGCCGGCTCAACGCCTCCGCCTCGGCCACCATGCGCCGCGCCTGCGGGTACAACACCCGCGCTTCGGCGCTGACCTCCACGCCGCGCGGCTGGCGCACGAACAACGCCACACCGAGTTCGTCTTCAAGCTGCTTGATGGTCACCGACAACGTCGGCTGGCTGATAAACAAACGCAGGGCCGCGGCGGTGATATTGCGTTCTTCGAACACCGCGAGAAACGCCTTGAGGTGACGCACATCCATAGCTTTATCCGATGACAGACAGAGGAATAAGGCATTTTTCAGCCTTTGCGGCAGTAAATATACTGCGCCCACGTTTCCGTTATCGTTTTTTCTTATTCCAGGAGTGCATTCATGAGCAAGCCACTGATCATCATCACCGGCGCCAGTTCCGGTATCGGCGAAGCCACCGCCCGCCTGCTGTCGGCCGCCGGTCACCCGCTGTTGCTGCTGGCGCGGCGCATCGACCGTCTTAACGAACTGGCCCTGCCGAACACCTTGAACCGTGGCGTTGATATCACCGACCGCGCTGCCCTGGTCGCCGCAGTAAAAGAAGCCGAAGCCCAATTCGGCCCGGCCGATGCGTTGATCAACAACGCCGGCGTGATGCTCTTGGGTGCCGTCAGCGATCAAGACCCGGCGCAGTGGGAGCAGATGCTCGACGTCAACGTGAAGGGCCTGCTCAATGGCATCCACGCGGTGGCTGGCAGCATGGTTGCGCGCAAGGGCGGCACGATCATCAACGTCAGCTCGGTGGCCGGGCGCAAGACCTTCCCGAACCACGTCGCCTACGTCGGCACCAAGTTCGCCGTGCATGGGATTTCGGAGAACCTGCGCGAGGAATTGTCGCCGAGTAATGTACGCGTGATCACCATTGCCCCAGGCGCGGTGGAAACCGAATTGCTCAGCCACACCACGGATGAGGCGATCAAGAGCGGTTACCAGGCCTGGAAACAGGACATGGGCGGCACCGTGCTCAGCGCTGATGACGTGGCCTCGGCGATTGCCTATGCCTACCAGCAACCACAGCATGTGTGCATTCGTGAAATTGTGTTGGCGGCGACGCGTCAGCAGCCGTAACCCGAAAAATCTGCCTGCACCCTTGCTCAATGCGGGAGCTGGCTTGCCTGCTCCCACAGTTGTTGACCTTCATTGTCTGAGGGATTTGAGTTCGGCCAGGCGGCGTTCCAGGAAGCGCTTTTCCGGCACTTGCCGGGTCAGTGACAGGGCTTTTTCGTAGGCTGATCGGGCTTCCTCCACCCGTCCCAACTGCCGGCAAAATTCCCCCCGCGCTGAATGCGCCAAGTGGTAATCCAGCAATTCCCCGTGCTGCAAAATACCCTCCACCAACAGCAACCCGGCCAACGGCCCCTGCCCCATCGACACCGCCACGGCGCGGTTCAACTCGATGACCGGCGACGGCACCGCCCTGAGCAACACATCGTAGAGCCCGACAATCTGCGGCCAGTCCGTTTCCGCCGCGCTCGGCGCTTCGGCATGCACTGCCGCAATCGCCGCTTGCAGGCAATACACGCCAACGCCGGGTGTGGCCAGCGCCTGTTCGACCAGCGTGCAGCCTTCAGCAATCAAGGACGCGTCCCACAACGCGCGGTCCTGTTCACCCAGTAACACCAACTCACCATCAGCCGACGTACGCGCTGCGCGGCGGGATTCGTGCAGCAGCATCAGCGCCAGCAAGCCCACCACCTCCGGTTCCGGCAGCAATTCCATCAGCAAGCGGGCGAGGCGGATGGCTTCACGGGTCAAGTCGCCCCGCGTGACATCGGCGCCCATGGATGCCGAATAGCCCTCGTTGAACACCAGGTAAATCACGCGCAACACGCTGTCGAGCCGTTCGGGCAACTCGGCCAGGGTCGGCACTTGATAAGGGATCTTCGCTTCGCGGATCTTGCCCTTGGCGCGCACGATGCGCTGGGCGATGGTGGTGGGCGTGGCGAGAAAGGCGCGGGCGATTTCCTCGGTGGTGAGGTCGCAGATCTCACGCAAGGTCAGCGCCGCCTGGGCGTCGGGCGCCAGCGCCGGGTGGCAGCAGGTGAAGATCAGGCGCAGGCGGTCGTCTTCCACGTCGTCCTCACGCCAGTCAGCCGCTTCCAGCGCGTCGGCCTGCTCCTGCAATAACGGGGTAAAACGGGCTTGGCGGCGCAGGCGGTCGATGGCCTTGAAGCGGCCGGTGGAAACCAGCCACGCCCGTGAATTGTGCGGCACGCCGTCCTGCGGCCAGCGCTGCACCGCGACAAGAAACGCCTCGTGCAGGGCTTCTTCAGCGAGGTCGAAATCACCCAGCACGCGAATCAGCGTCGCGAGTACGCGCCGTGATTCGCTGCGGTAAATCGCCTCGACCTGAAGGGTCAATCGGGCATGCCCTGGGTGACCAGCGTGACCAGCCGATCCAGGCTCTGGCCCCAGCCGTCATGGAAACCCATGGCTTCGTGGGCCTGTTTGTCCGCTTCAGTCCAGTGCATGGCGCGGGCGGTGTAGAGGGTCTTGCCGTCGACCTCTTCAAAGGTGACTTCGGCCGTCATGAAGGGTTTACCCGATGGCACCCAGCCCGGCGAGTAGGCATCGGTAAACACCAATCGGCTCGGTGCCTCGATCTCCAGGAATACGCCTTGGGTGGGATATTCGGCGCCGTCGGGCGCGCGCATCAGGGTGCGAAACAGGCCGCCAACCCACAGGTTCATTTCGCACTCGGGCGTGGTCATGCCGTGGGGGCCCCACCATTGTTGCAACAGCGCGGGCGTGGTCCAGGCGCGGAACACTTTGCTGCGCGGGGCGTCGATCAAGCGGCTGATGGACAGTTCAAATTCGGCAAGTTGGGTTGTCATGGGGTAAACCTCCTGAGTCTTGTGGTTGTTGTATTCAGAGATTCAATTCGCGCACGGGGCGCACTTCCACGCTGCCGACCCGGGCTGCCGGAATGCCACCGGCCACCTGGATCGCTTCGTTCAAGTCACGGGCTTCGATCAGGTAGAACCCGGCAAGCTGCTCCTTGGTTTCAGCAAACGGCCCGTCGGTGATCGACAACTTGCCATTACGCATACGCACGGTGGTGGCCGTGCTCACCGACTCCAGCGGTTCGGCGGCGAGCATCCGTCCGCTGGCCTGGATGGCCTGGGCATAGGCGAAACACTCCGGGTCTGCGGGGCTGTGGGGCGAGGTGTGCAATACCTGTTCGTTGCTGTAGATCAGGCAGAGATATTTCATGGGTGCCTCCATTTTCGGCCTATCAACTATAGTCCCCGGCGTTCAGGGTTCCAGCTCGAACAACGCGGTGCCGCTTTCCATATCAAAAGGTGCCGACCAGTGCTCATGCACCACCTTCCATTCACCGTTGATCCGCTGATAACCGGCCGTCACGCGCATCCAGCAGGCTTTCACCACGCCATCCGGCCCGGCACCGCCGCAATGGGCCAGCCAATGGGCGAAAGCACTGTCTGGCGCCTCGACGACATGCAACTCATGAAACTCGAAAATGCCGGGGCCCGGGCAGTGCTCCATGCAAGCCTCCCAGTGCGCGCGGTAGGCGGCCTTGCCCTTGAATTGCAATGCGGTCACAGCGTCGAACGAGACGATATCGTCGGCGTAATAGCTGACAATCTTGTCGATATCACGGGAAAGTACAGCGTGCTTCCATTGGTCGATCAGGGTGTTGATGGCAGTGCTCATGGCGATACTCCTTGGGGGTGGAAAATCACAGAAGACACCCTTAGTCGAACCGCACTCGCGCCAATCGACAGGCCGCTGAAAAATAATGAAGGCCCCGGCAAACCGGCTAGAATCCACGCCTCTTTGTAGGATTTCGGATGCGCCCCCGATGGAAACCCGCCTCGTTCCCTATGAGACGCTGAGCCTCGTGCAAAAACAGCATCTCGACACCCTGCAAGTACACCCCGAGCAACTGGCCTACTCAGGCGACATCTACTGCGCGCTGAACAGCCTGCTGGTCAATCCCAAGCCCGGTGCCATCAAAGGTTTTGCCCTGCTCGCCGACGACATCCCCGTGGCCTTCCTGCTGCTCAAGCGCCCGCCGTGCCTGCCCCATTGGGCGGATGAACACAGTGCGACGCTGCACGCGCTGCAGGTGGACAGGCATCAACAAGGGCGTGGATTCGGCAAGGCGTGTTTGCAGGCGCTGCCAGCCGCAGCCCTAAAGGCGTGGCCGCAGATCAAAGGGTTGGAGCTGTCGGTAGACGCCGACAACGCAGCAGCGATGGGCTTGTATCTGGCGGCCGGTTGGGTGGATAACGGCGAGGCGTACAAGGGGCGGATTGGGTATGAGCGGCGGTTGAGTTGGGTGTTTTCCAACTAAACCTCGACGCCAAACCGATGTAACGCAAACATGACATCCCCACGACAATGTAATGGTTACGTGACAGGGTTCGGGCGAAGCGCCTCAGCAAAGGCTGTAAACAATCAACATTAGCCAGATACGACTGCAGCCGCCGGCTTGCCGGCGCCTGCAACGCGCTGCGGTCAGCCTCTTTCGCCAATCGGCAACCAGATTTCTACCGTCCCGGTGCCCTTGCGCGCATCAAAATCTGCGCTGTAGCGCTCGAAATCCGAGCCCATCACCTTGTAGCCGGAGTGCGGCAGCCATTCGAACATGATGCGCTCGTACGTTTGCTCAAGCGCCTGCACCGCTCCGTGATGGAGGAACACGGCATAGTTGAGCGGCGGTATTTCGATGAACTCGAAGTTGCCCGGCACGTCGCCCTTGCTCGGCACTTCTACCCCGGCCATGTAATCGAATTCGCCGTGGCTGGGGTTATGGCACACGCCGTAAGTCACACCGCCAACGCGCTTTTTGATGTCTTTGATGCAGGTGTCGAACAACTCCCATAACTTGGGAATATCACCCACCGTCGCCTTCGAATAACGCCCTTGTACACCGGCGATGACCAGTGCCTTGCCTGCTTCCATGCGTGGCGCCAATGGTTGTTTTGTCTGCTGATCCATCTGAACAGTCTCCTTCTTATGAGGGAACAAACCCGCATCGAGTATAGGGGGATACCCGCCCTGTACTCCAAGCAGAAATTTTTCCTACGCATCTGGACAACTGGCCATCATCGACCGTATTGTCTGCCCCGCAGGCCACCGCAGTGGCCGACGTCGCTCGGACGGTTCCGGGCGCTTACGTATTTCGAGGCAACAATGGCCGAACCAGGTTCGCCGCGCCGCTTTGCGCGCATAGATCGACTCCCCCCTTACGTTTTTAATATCACTGCCGAGCTGAAGATGGCTGCGCGTCGGCGCGGCGAAGACATCATCGACTTGAGCATGGGTAACCCTGACGGCGCCACTCCACCGCATATCGTGGAAAAAATGGTCACCGTCGCCCAGCGTGAAGACACCCACGGCTACTCCACCTCAAAAGGCATTCCGCGTCTGCGCCGGGCAATTTCACGCTGGTACAAAGACCGCTATGAAGTGGACATCGACCCGGAAACCGAAGCCATCGTGACCATCGGTTCCAAGGAAGGCCTGGCGCACTTGATGCTGGCCACCCTGGACCAGGGCGACACGGTGCTGGTGCCCAACCCGAGCTACCCGATCCACATCTACGGTGCCGTGATTGCCGGCGCCCAGGTGCGCTCGGTGCCACTGATTCCCGGCGTGGATTTTTTCGCCGAGCTGGAACGCGCGATTCGCGGTTCGATCCCCAAGCCGAAGATGATGATCCTCGGCTTCCCGTCCAACCCGACCGCGCAGTGCGTGGAGCTGGATTTCTTCGAGCGCGTGATCGCGCTGGCCAAGCAATACGACGTGCTGGTGGTCCACGACTTGGCCTACGCCGACATCGTCTACGACGGCTGGAAAGCCCCGTCGATCATGCAAGTGCCGGGCGCCAAGGACATTGCGGTGGAGTTTTTCACCCTGTCCAAGAGCTACAACATGGCCGGCTGGCGCATTGGTTTCATGGTCGGCAACCCGGAGCTGGTCAACGCCCTGGCGCGGATCAAGAGCTACCACGACTACGGCACCTTCACCCCGCTGCAAGTGGCGGCGATTGCGGCGCTGGAAGGCGACCAGCAGTGCGTGAAAGACATCGCCGAGCAGTACCGCCAGCGCCGTAATGTGCTGGTCAAGGGCCTGCATGAGCTGGGCTGGATGGTTGAGAACCCCAAGGCGTCGATGTACGTCTGGGCGAAGATTCCCGAGCAGTATGCGGCCATGGGCTCGCTGGAATTTGCCAAGAAGCTGCTGCTGGAAGCGAAGGTGTGTGTGTCGCCGGGGATCGGCTTTGGTGAGTATGGCGATGATCACGTGCGCTTTGCGCTGATCGAGAACCAGGACCGGATTCGCCAGGCAGTGCGCGGGATTCGCGGGATGTTCCGGGCGGATGGGCTGGTTCAGAAGTCCTGACCCGCTCTACCTGTAGAAATGCGATCACAAATGTGGGAGCGGGCTTGCTCGCGAATGCGG